>CAZNQE010000150.1:0-5895 GCA_964575005.1 uncultured Polaromonas sp.
ATCAACAACACCGAGACCTTCGCGGCGGTGCCCTGGATCATCCGCAACGGCGGCCAGCCCTATCTGGAGATCGGCAAGCCCAACAACGGTGGCACCAAGATCTTCTCGATCTCGGGCGACGTCGAGCGTCCTGGCAATTACGAAATTCCATTGGGCACGCCGTTCAGCAAGCTGCTGGAGCTGGCCGGTGGTGTGCGCAAGGGCCGCACGCTGAAGGCTGTGATTCCTGGCGGATCGTCGGCCCCGGTGCTGACGGCCGAAGTGATGATGCAGTGCACGATGGACTATGACTCCATCGCCAAGGCCGGCTCCATGCTGGGTTCGGGCGCCGTCATCGTGATGGACGACTCGCGCTGCATGGTCAACAGCCTGTTGCGCCTGTCCTACTTCTATGCCCACGAGAGCTGCGGCCAGTGCACGCCCTGCCGCGAAGGCACGGGCTGGATGCACCGCGTGATCGAGCGCATCGCCCATGGCCAGGGCCGCCTGGAAGACATCGACCTGCTGAACTCGGTCGCAGACAACATC
The DNA here is from genome assembly GCA_964575005.1 of uncultured Polaromonas sp. GTDB lineage: Bacteria > Pseudomonadota > Gammaproteobacteria > Burkholderiales > Burkholderiaceae_C > Polaromonas. The sequence continues at coordinate 529 of CAZNQE010000150.1, forward strand.
CAGGGCCGCACCATCTGCGCGCTGGGCGACGCCGCGGCCATGCCGGTGCGCGCCATGATCAAGCATTTCCGCGCCGAGTTCGAGCACCACATCACCCACAAGACCTGCCAGGTCCCGGTTTACGCCTGAAACGCCTGAAGCGGCTGAGAAAAAATCACCATGGTTGAAATCCAACTCGACGGTCAGAAAGTGGAAGTGCTCGAAGGCAGCACGGTGATGCATGCGGCTGAAAAAGCCGGCACCTACATTCCGCACTTCTGCTATCACAAGAAACTCAGCATCGCGGCCAACTGCCGCATGTGCCTGGTGGACGTTGAAAAAGCGCCCAAGCCCATGCCCGCCTGCGCCACGCCGGTGACGCAAGGCATGGTGGTGCACACCAAGAATGACAAAGCCATCAAAGCCCAAAAAGGCGTGATGGAGTTTTTGCTGATCAACCATCCGCTGGACTGCCCTATTTGTGACCAAGGCGGTGAATGCCAGTTGCAAGACTTAGCCGTGGGCTACGGCGGCAGCGAGTCGCGCTACGAAGAAGAAAAGCGCGTTGTTTTCCACAAGGACGTTGGTCCGCTGGTTTCCATGCAGGAAATGAGCCGCTGCATCCATTGCACGCGCTGCGTTCGCTTTGGCCAAGAAGTGGCCGGCGTGATGGAGCTCGGCATGTCGCATCGCGGCGAGCACGCAGAGATTGAGACTTTCGTCGGCATGTCGGTGGACTCCGAACTCTCGGGCAACATGATTGACCTGTGCCCCGTGGGCGCGCTCACCAGCAAGCCTTTCCGTTACAGCGCCCGCACTTGGGAGCTGTCGCGCCGCAAGTCCGTCAGCCCGCACGACTCCACCGGCGCCAACCTGATTGTTCAAGTCAAGAACAACAAGGTGATGCGCGTATTGCCGCTGGAAAACGAAGACATCAACGAATGCTGGTTGGCAGACCGCGACCGCTTCTCGTACGAAGCGCTCAACACCAACGAACGCCTGACCAGCCCGATGATCAAGCAGGGCGGCCAGTGGCAAAGCGTTGACTGGCAGACTGCACTCGAGTACGTGGCCAATGGCCTGAAATTGATCAAGGCTGATCATGGCGCGCAAAGCATTGGCACCTTAACCAGCCCGCACAGCACCGTTGAAGAGCTGTACCTGGCAGGTGCCTTGATGCGCGGCCTGGGTAGCGACAATATTGACTACCGCCTGCGCAACGCCGAATTCGCCCCTGGCGAATCGGCTCGCTGGTTGGGCACGTCCATTTCCTCCTTGACCAATTTGCAGAGCGTGCTGGTGGTGGGTTCCAACCTGCGCAAAGACCATCCGCTGTTTGCACAGCGCATTCGTCAGGCTGCCCGCAAAGGCTGCGCCGTGATGGCCGTTGCCTCCAGTGCTGAGCTTTCAACAAAAGACGCGTGGGCCATGCCCTTGGCCGTGACATCGATAGGCGAACCAGGCGACTGGCTGGCCTTTCTGTCGCAGGTGGCGACAGCTGTAGCGGCTCAGTCGGGTGGCACGCTGCCATCCGGCGTCCCCACTCTCAGCAGTGAGGCTGCCGAAGCCATCGCCAAGTCCTTGCTGCGAGGCGACCGCAAAGCCATTTTGCTGGGCAATGCCGCAGCGCATCACGCCGAAGCCAGCAGCTTGCTGGCATTGGCCAACTGGATCGCAACGCAAACTGGCGCCACCGTCGGCTACCTGACCGAAGCCGCCAACACGGTGGGCGCGCAACTTGTTCAGGCCCAGCCGCAAGAAGGTGGCTTGAACGCCGGCCAGATGCTGGCAGGCGGCCTCAAGGCCGTGCTCTTGCTGAACAACGAGCCCGAGTTCGATTCGGCTGCAGGCGCCCAAGCGGCGGCTGGTTTGAATAAATCACAAATGGTCGTAACGCTCAGTCCCTTCAAGGCCAACATGGCTTTCAGCGATGTGCTGTTGCCAATCGCGCCTTTCACGGAAACGCCGGGCACTTTCGTCAATGCTGAAGGCCGTGTGCAGACCTTTCATGCCGTGGTCAAGCCTTTGGGCGAGACCCGTCCAGCCTGGAAAGTGCTGCGCGTGCTGGGCAATATGCTGGGCCTCAAGGGCTTTGACTACGAATCGTCCGCTGAAGTGCTGGCACAGGCTTTGGGTGCGCCAGTCGATGGCGTGACCAACGTCCAAGAAGGCAAGCTGGGCAATACCACCAAAGCGCAGGTCAAGCCGGCAGCGGTCAGGGCAGGGCGCCCAGCCGTGGCAGCCATTTACCAACTCGACGGCCTGGTGCGCCGTGCACCGGCGCTGCAACTGACCGCCGATGCGCGCCAGGTTCCCTCCTTTGAAGAGCAAGAGGTCAGCGCATGATCGACAGTCTGTATCTCGCGGGCCAAGGCCTGATGGGCAGCGCCTGGCCAGTGGCCTGGACGCTGATCAAGATCGTGGCGGTGCTGCTGCCGCTGATGGGCTGCGTCGCTTACCTCACGCTGTGGGAGCGCAAGGCCATTGGTTTCACGCAGATTCGTTTGGGCCCCAACCGGGTCGGTCCGTTTGGTTTGTTGCAGCCGATCGCTGACGCGCTCAAGCTGCTGACCAAAGAAATCATCATGCCGACGGCGGCCAGCAAGGGCTTGTTCGTGCTCGGCCCCATCATGACCATCATGCCGGCGCTTGCCGCCTGGGCCGTGATTCCTTTTGGACCTGAAGTCGCGCTCGCCAACATCAATGCTGGCCTGCTGTTCCTGATGGCGATCACCTCGCTTGAGGTCTACGGCGTCATCATCGCTGGCTGGGCGTCCAACTCCAAGTACGCTTTTCTGGGCGCCATGCGCGCCTCGGCGCAAATGGTCAGCTACGAGATCGCCATGGGCTTTTGCCTGGTGGTGGTGCTCATGGTCTCGGCCAGCTTGAACATGACGGACATCGTGATGGGCCAGGCACGCGGCATGGCTGCAGACCGCGGCCTGAACTTCCTGTCGTGGAACTGGCTGCCACTTCTGCCGATCTTCGTGGTGTATTTCATCGCGGGCTTGGCCGAAACCAACCGTCACCCCTTCGACGTGGTCGAGGGCGAGTCCGAAATCGTGGCCGGTCACATGGTCGAGTATTCGGGCATGGCCTTTGCCATGTTCTTCCTTGCTGAATACGCCAACATGATTTTGGTGTCCATCCTGTGCGTCATCTTGTTCCTGGGCGGCTGGTTGGCCCCCATCGACTCGGCGCTCTTTAACTGGATCCCCGGCTGGATCTGGCTGGGCCTCAAGACCTTCGTGGTCGTGACCATGTTCCTCTGGGTGCGCGCCACGTTCCCCCGCTTTCGCTATGACCAGATCATGCGCTTGGGCTGGAAGATTTTCATCCCCGTCACATTGGTCTGGCTGGTGGTTGTGGGCGCCTGGATGCAGACGCCGTATTCCATCTGGTGATTGAAGGAAATACACATATGTCCGCCGTCGCGTCTGTTAAAGACTTTGTTTCGAGCTTCATGCTCACCGAGCTGCTCAAGGGCATGGCCCTGACGGGCAAGTACATGTTCAAGCGCAAGATCACGGTGCAGTTTCCTGAAGAGAAAACGCCCATGAGCCCGCGCTTTCGCGGCCTGCATGCGCTGCGCCGTTATGACAACGGCGAAGAGCGCTGCATTGCCTGCAAGCTATGCGAGGCGGTTTGCCCGGCCCTGGCCATCACCATTGAATCTGATGTGCGCGAAGACGGCAGCCGCCGCACTTCGCGTTATGACATCGACCTCACCAAGTGCATCTTCTGCGGCTTTTGTGAAGAAAGCTGCCCGGTCGATTCCATCGTCGAGACGCACGTCTTCGAATACCACGGCGAAAAGCGGGGCGACCTGTACTTCACCAAGGACATGCTGCTGGCCGTCGGCGACCGCTATGAATCCGAAATCGCGGCCAACAAGGCGGCTGACGCCAAGTACCGCTAAGCCATCCGACCCACGCTGACGCTTCCAGCACGAACGAATTCACAACAACATGGACGCTAAATCCGGTCTCTTCTACGCTTTTGCCGCGGTGCTTTTATTCGCGGCCTTCAAGGTCATCACGGCCCGCAACCCTGTGCATGCCGCTCTTTATTTGGTGTTGGCTTTCTTCCAGGCGTCGGCCTTGTGGATTTTGCTCAAGGCTGAATTCCTGGCCATCGCGCTGGTGCTGGTTTACGTGGGCGCGGTGATGGTGCTGTTCTTGTTCGTGGTCATGATGCTGGACATCAACCTGGACAGCGTGCGCAAGAACTTCTGGAAGCATTTCCCTGTAGCGGCTGCCGTAGGCGCCTTGATTGCGCTGGAAATGGCTGCTGTGTTGATGGGTGGCTTTCGCCTCGGCGAGCAGCCTGAGCCGGCGCTGGCCATTGGCCAAGTCGCTGTGCCGGTGTCCAACACCAAGGAGTTGGGCAAGGTGCTTTACTCTGAGTACCTCTTCCCGCTGGAGATCGCTGCCGTCATCTTGCTGGTGGCCATCATTGCTGCCATCGCGCTGACGCTGCGCGAGCGCAAGGACTCCAAGTCCATCGACCCGGCCACACAGATCCGCGTCAAGCGGGCTGACCGCGTGCGCCTGGTCAAGCTGAATCCTACGCTGGCCGCGCCTGAGCCCGTGGCAGTTGCCGCGACTGTTGAAGAGAAAAAAGCATGATCACCCTGGGACACTTTCTTTCGCTGGGCGCCATGCTCTTTGCGTTGTCGGTCATCGGCATTTTTCTCAATCGCAAGAACCTCATCGTGTTGCTCATGGCCATCGAGCTGATGCTCTTGGCGGTGAACATGAACTTCGTCGCCTTCTCGTACTACCTGAACGACATGGCCGGCCAGATTTTTGTTTTCTTCATCCTGACCGTGGCCGCCGCCGAATCGGCGATTGGCCTGGCCATCCTGGTGCTCTTGTTCCGTAACAAGTCCAGCATCAACGTCGATGAGCTCAACACGCTCAAGGGCTGAAGTCAGAACAAGTCAAGGCCCGGTTCGCCGGGTCTCTTTTTGAGTAAAGAAGAAACACAAGATGAGTCAAACCCTCAACGCCTCCACCCTGCTGGCCGTACCCATGGCGCCACTGGTCGGATCGCTGCTGGCCGGTATTTTGGGCACACAGTTCGGCGGCAACTGGATCGGCCGTCGCCTGACCCACACGCTCACCATCCTGGGCGTGCTGGTGGCTTTCGTGCTGTCGGCTCTCACGCTCAAGAGCGTGGCGATCGACGGCGCTCGCTTCAACGAAACGCTCTACACCTGGATGGTGGTGGGTGGGCTGAAGATGGAGATCGGCTTTCTGGTTGATGGCCTCACCGCCATGATGATGGTCGTGGTCACCTTCGTCTCGCTCATGGTGCACATCTACACCATCGGCTACATGGAAGAAGACGAAGGCTACAACCGCTTTTTCGCCTATATCTCGCTGT
>CAZNQE010000151.1:0-5858 GCA_964575005.1 uncultured Polaromonas sp.
TACAAGATGGACTACCTGGGCGCGCTGCCGCTGGACATGCAGATTCGCCTGCAAGCCGACAACGGCCGCCCGACGGTGGTGGCTGATCCGGACGGCGATGTGGCTGCCATTTACAAGGCTGTGGCCCGCAAGGTGGCGGTGTCTATTGCGGCCAAGAACAAGGACTTTTCGTCCAAGTTCCCGACCATCACCATCAGCAAGAACACCTGAGCCGGCAAAAAAGAACCGCCCGCCATGTCTGGATTCGTCTTCACTTCACCCACGCCCCGCATCACTCGACCGAGTGTGCGCGTGGCCGTGGTCATGCGGCGCGAGCGCATCGACAACCGCTGGCAGCCTTGGCGCTGGGGCCTGCATGAGATCGTGCCGCAAGAAGAAAGCTTTGGCGAAGCGCCGCGCCTGCTGTTCAAGAATGACGCTGAAGAGCGCTGGTTGCACCCCGGCTTTTTGGTCGAGCTTTTCACGGATGACGCCGAGGGCTATCACTTGAATCTGACGACTGAGCGGCCGTGTTTTTGGGTGGTGTGGCGCATGGAGGAAGAACCGGGTTTGAGCGACGAATGCGTGGCGATTCCGCAGACCGTGACGCTGAGTTATCACGACGCCGGCCGCTGGCTGGACGCGCAAGAAAACGTGGAGCAGGTGCAGGCGCCGCTCGAGGTTTTGCTGTGGGCCCAGGCCTTTGTGGATCAGCACCTGGTGTCCGAGGTCAAGCGCCGCAAGCGGCCTGAGAGCTTCAAGACACTGCAAGACCGCTTTGGCAATCCGGCCCGTGTGAGCACGGACAAAGAAACGGGGCCGCGCCGTGGCTGATGGTTTTTTAGGCCGTTGGGCCAAGCGCAAAAACGACGTGCTGCAGGGCAAGCCGCTGGATGAACCCGCGCCAGCGCAACCTGCCACCCCGCCCGAGGCTGCTAAAGGCGTCATTCCGGGCTCTGTCTCTTCATCCGGCGCGGCGTCCCCTGACGCGCTGGCCAGAGTTGGCCCGAACGCTCCCGACTCTGCCAGCCAAGAGCCCGCAGCCGAGCAGCCAGCGTTGCCCACACTCGACGACGTCCAAGGCCTGACCAAGGATTCCGACTTCAAGCCTTTCATGAACAAGGCCGTCGAGCCGGGCGTGCGCAACGCCGCCATGAAAAAGCTCTTTGCTGATCCGCACTTCAACGTGATGGACCGCATGGACATTTACATCGACGACTACAGCCAGCCGGATCCGATTCCCGCGGCCATGCTGCGCCAGATGGTCAGCGCCAAGTTTCTCAAGCTCTTCGACGACGAAGAAGAAGTACCGAAAGAAGGCCAAGCCGCGGGCCAGACTGATCTATCCAACGCAGCGCCTGTGCCCCCAGGATCTTCTGCAACACCCGTGACGGCGGCCATTCCGCCAAGCGACGACAATTCGCAGCCGCTCGGCACCTCCGCCGAAGCTGATCCTCACCAAGACAACCATGCCCACTCTGATCTGCGACTGCAACCAGACCATGCCGCTGAAAGCCCAGACCCTGGGCGAGGCGCTGCATGAAGACCTGACACAGCATTCCGCGCTGTGCCGCCGCGAGGCGGGCGCTTTCCAAAAAGCCGTGCAATCCGGCGACGACGTGGTGGTGGCCTGTACCCAGGAAAAACGCTTGTTCGCTGAACTGGGCCAGCAAACCCAGGGCGCTGTCTCGACCATCAAATTCGTCAACATCCGCGAGACCGGCGGCTGGAGCCGCGACGCGGCCAATGCCAGCCCGAAGATCGCGGCCCTGCTGGCCGCCGCGTACCTGCCTGACCCGGAGCCGGTGACCACCGTCACGTACAAAAGCGAAGGCCGCTTGCTCATCGTCGGCCCGTTGGACCAGGCCGAGCAAGTCGCCGCCTTGGTGGCTGACACCATGAGCGTGACGATCTTTGCGCAAGGCGTGTCTGGCCAGGCTGGCCAGGTTTCTACGCCTGCACAGGAGCGGCTGTACCCCGTCATAAGCGGCAAAGCCTTGCAGCTCAAGGGCTGGCTGGGCGCGTTTGAGGCGGGCTGGACCCAAGACAACGCCATCGACCTGGACTTGTGCACGCGCTGCAATGCCTGCGTGGCCGCGTGCCCTGAAGGCGCCATTGATCTGAGCTACCAGGTGGACGCGGCCAAATGCGGCTCGCACCGCGACTGCGTGGCGGTTTGCAAGGTGGCCGGTGCGATTGATTTTTCGCGCACGCCGCAAGCCTTGACGGAAGCTTTTGATGTGGTGCTTGACCTGGGCAAGACGCCACTCATCACGCTGCACGCGCCGCCTCAAGGCTACTTTGCGCTGCCCGGTTTTCAGGGTCTGGCCACACCCGGCTTGCTGCCCACGGTTGTCAAGCTGCGGGACCTGGTGGGTGAATTTGAAAAGCCCAAGTTCTTTGCCTACAAGCAAAAGATTTGCGCGCACAGCCGGAACGAAACCGTGGGCTGCAATGCCTGCGTAGACATCTGCTCGGCAGGCGCCATCAGCAGCGAAAAAGACCGCCAGCAGATCAAGGTCAACCCGAACCTGTGCGTGGGCTGCGGCGCCTGCACCACCGTGTGCCCCACGGGCGCACTGACCTACGCCTACCCGCGTGCCAGCGAGCAGGGCGTGCGTTTTAAAACTCTGCTCAGCACCTATGCCAAGGCTGGCGGCAAAGACGCTGCCTTGCTGCTGCACAGCCAAGGAAATGGCCAAAAAGCCATCGAAGCACTTGGCCGCGCAGCGCAAATCAAGCAGGGCAAGACGGGCCTGCACGGCGTGCCCGCCAATGTGATTCCGCAGGCACTGTGGCATACGGCCAGTGTCGGCATTGACTTGTGGCTCAGCGCCATTGCGCTGGGCGCCAAGCAAGTGGCGGTTCTGGTCACAGACGAAGAAGCACCGGACTACCTGACTGGCCTGAAGCAGCAAATGCAAGTCGCGCAAACCTTGCTCAATGGCTTGGGTTATGCGGGTGTGCATTTGCATCTGGTGCAAGCCTCGACGCTAGACGCCGCAGGTCTGGCCGCGCTGGACGCACAGTTGCAAACAATGGCCAAGGCCAAAGTTGCAGGCCCGGCCGTGCCGGCGCGCTTCGCCGTCGCACAAGAAAAGCGCAGCACGCTGGACATGGCGCTGGACCATCTCATCACACAGGCGCAAGCGCTGGTGCAGAGCAAAGCTCAGCCCGCTTTGCCCGAGGCCATCGCCTTGCCGGCCGCCGGCTCGCCCTTCGGCAGCATCGTCGTCAACAAAGACACCTGCACGCTGTGCCTGAGCTGCGTCAGCGCCTGCCCGGCCAGCGCTTTGCAGGACAACCCGGAGCGCCCGCAGCTCAAGTTCATTGAAAAGAATTGCGTGCAGTGCGGCCTGTGCGCCACCACCTGCCCGGAAGACGCCATCACCTTGCAGCCGCGCCTCTTGCTCACGCCTGAGCGCAAGGAAGCCCGCGTGCTCAACGAAGCCCAGCCCTTTGCCTGCATCCGCTGTGCCAAGCCCTTTGGCACGCTCAAGGCCATCGAGGCCATGCTCGGCAAGCTGGCCGGCCACGCCATGTTCCAGGGCGCCGCGGCTGACCGATTGAAGATGTGCAGCGACTGCCGAGTCATCGATATTTATTCGGCCGAGAACGAAGTCAAGATCACCGACATCCGCTAAGAGAGCAACCCATGCAGCCTGCCATCCTTGTGCCGTCCACCCTGGACGAAGAAACCGCCCGCGCCGAGGTCTATGGCCTGCTGGCCGCGCTGTATTACGCGGCCCCGCCAGCGGAACTATTGGAAAACCTGCGCGTCGCCGCCACCGAGGCGCCGGCTGCCGGGGCCTTGCTGGAAGCCAGCTGGAGTGAGCTGGTCGCGGCGGCACGCGAGTTTTCGGCAGCTCAGCTGGCCGAAGAATATGACGCGCTGTTTGGCGGCGTCGGCAAGCCCGAGGTGTATCTCTTCGGCTCGCATTACCTCAGCGGGTTTTTGAACGAAAAGCCCCTGGCCGCCCTGCGCGGGGAGTTGGCCGAGCTTGGCCTGGCCCGCGGCGACGCCATGTCTGAAACCGAAGACCATGTGGCTTATCTGTGCGAAGTCATGCGTTACCTGATCGCTGGCGACGATGTGGCGGTGGCCAACCTGACGCGTCAGCGTGAGTTTTTTGCGCGCCACTTGCAGCCCTGGGCGCAGCGCATGTGCGAGGCCATCAGCGCGCATCCCAAGGCCCGTTTCTACGCCGCGCTGGCTGCATTCACGCAAACCTTCATCAGCGTCGAGGCTCAAGGTTTCGACATGTTGGCCTGATGAATGGCAACCGCTTGCAAATCGGCAAGGACGCCGGTCTAGACTTGAGGGCTTTAGTGTTAGATGCAGGCTATCGTTTTCCCTAGGGCTGCACCTTGAGAGTGCGCAAGCGATTGCCCCTGAGCCCGCGCTCGCTTAGCATCGTATGGTTATAAGTTCATATCCGCTATTTTTCATATCCCCTGGAGTCATCATGCAGGACAGCCAAGTCAACAAACCTTCGCGCCGGGGCTTCTTTTTCGGCGCAGCCGCCACCGGCGCAGCTGCAGCCGCCGTAGTCGCCATGCCCGGCGCGGTGCTGCCTGAGGCCACGACTGTCGAAGCCAAGCCCGCACCAGAAAAGGGTGGCGGCTACAGCCTGTCAGCCCACGTCAAGCAGTACTACAAAACAACAATGCTGTAAGCGCGGCGCGCTTCCCAGTCCGACAGTTTTCCCTTTCAAAACAATCACGGAGAGCTTCATGCTGCTCACGAAAAAATCACACGAAGTTCAACGTGGCACCGCCCACGGCGCGGGCTCTGCACGCTTTGTGCAAAGCCTGTCTCGCGGCCTGAGCAATGCCCTGCCCACCATGGACCGCCGCGCTTTCCTGCGCCGCTCTGGCCTGGGTGTCGGCGTCGGCCTGGCAGCCACGCAGCTCTCGCTCGTCAAAAAGGCGCAAGCCGCAGGCGGCGCAGCCGGTGACGGCAGCGGCAAGATCGAAGTTAAGCGCACCGTCTGCACGCACTGCTCAGTCGGTTGCGCGGTCGATGCTGTGGTTGAAAACGGCATCTGGGTGCGCCAGGAGCCGGTGTTTGATTCCCCCATCAACTTGGGTGCCCACTGCGCCAAGGGCGCGGCCCTGCGCGAGCACGGCCACGGCGAGTTCCGCCTGCGCTACCCCATGAAGCTGGTCAACGGCAAGTACCAGCGCATCAGCTGGGACGTGGCGCTCAACGAAATCAGCGAGCGCATGCTGGCCCTTCGCAAGGAAAGCGGCCCTGATTCGGTTTACTGGATCGGATCTTCGAAGCACAACAACGAGCAGGCCTATTTGCTGCGCAAGTTCGTGAGCTTCTGGGGCACCAACAACTGCGACCACCAGGCGCGTATCTGCCACTCCACCACGGTGGCCGGCGTTGCGAACACATGGGGCTACGGCGCCATGACCAATTCGTACAACGACATGCAAAACAGCAAGGCGGCGCTGTACATCGGCTCCAACGCTGCTGAAGCCCACCCGGTGTCGATGTTGCACATGCTGCACGCCAAGGAAACCGGCTGCAAGATGATCGTGGTGGACCCACGCTTCACGCGCACGGCTGCCAAGGCTGACCACCACATCCGCATCCGTTCGGGCTCTGACATTCCGTTCCTGTTCGGCATGCTGTTCCACATCTTCAAGAACGGCTGGGAAGACACCAAGTACATCAACGATCGCGTCTATGGCATGGACAAGATCAAGGAAGAAGTGCTGGCCAAGTGGACGCCTGAGAAGGTTGAAGAAGCCTGCGGCGTGCCTGAAGCCCAGGTCTACATGGCCGCCGAGATGATGGCCAAGAACCGTCCTTCGACCATCGTCTGGTGCATGGGCCAGACCCAGCACACCATCGGCAACGCCATGGT
>CAZNQE010000152.1:0-5251 GCA_964575005.1 uncultured Polaromonas sp.
CTGGCCACCGAAATCGTCAAGGGTGTGATGGTGCCGCAGTTCGTCACGCTGCCGCTGGCGGTGTTGCTGGTCTGGCTGGCGCTGGTGCGCGGCATCAAGCCGCTGGCCCAGCTTGAGCGGCGTATTCGCGCCCGCAAACCCGATGACATGAGCCCGCTGGACGAAAGCGCCGTGCCCGAGGAAGTGGCCCCGCTGGTCTCGTCCATCAACGACTTGCTGAGCCGGTTGACCGTCTCGCTCACCACGCAAAAACGATTCTTGGCCGACGCAGCGCACCAGCTGAAAACCCCCCTGGCCGGCCTGCGCATGCAAGCCGACCTGGCCCAGCGAGAAACAGACACAGCCGAGCTGAAAAAGTCACTCAAGCAAATCGGCCGCGCCAGCATTCGCGCCACCCACACCGTCAACCAATTGCTGGCCCTGGCACGCGCTGAAAGCACAGGCCGCAGCCTGGCGCAACTGCCGGTGGACCTAGTCAGCGTGGTGTCCGATGCCATTCAGGACTCCGTGCCCCGCGCCCTCGAAAAGCACATTGACCTGGGCTATGAAGGCCCACCCGAAGGCGAGGCCGCCAGCCGTGTGCAGGGCAATGGGACGCTGCTCAAGGAGCTGGTGCGCAACCTGCTGGACAACGCCATCAATTACACGCCGGCCCACGGTCAGGTGACGGCGCGGCTTTTGACAGACCGCTTCAGCGGCGTGGTCGTGCTGCTGGTGGAAGACACCGGCCCCGGCATTCCAGAGGCCGAGCGTGAACTGGTGTTCCAGCCCTTTTACCGGGCCTTGGGCACGAACGTGGACGGCTCGGGGTTGGGCCTGGCCATCGTGCATGAAATCGCGCGACAGCACGGAGCCGTCATCAGCGTCGAGGACAACAGCCGGCCCGGCGTGTCTGGCAGCGGCGGAACTGGCACCGGGGGCGCCCAAGGCCCAGGCACACGGGTGACGCTGCGCTTCGGCGGCATGGGGCCGACGGGCTAAGCACCCGCATGCGCCGGCTCGCAGCCCAGTGGTGACTTGGCCACAGTGGCTTGTCGCGCAGCGCGGTCTGGGGCCTAATCGAAACTTCTGGTTTTCGAAATTTTCTCCACCATGACCGTTGCTGCCAACCGCCTGAAGATCGGGCTTTCTGCCTGCTTTTCCCATGCCGACAACGAACGCTCGCTCTTCACGGGCAAGACTCTGCAGTACGTGGAGCAGTCGATTGCGCACTGGCTGATGTCGTCTGGCGCGATGGTGGTGATGGTGCCTTGCCCAACCGGCAGCACCCAGCGCGGCGACGTGAGCTTTGCGCATTACGCCGAGTGGCTGGACGGGCTGGTGCTGCACGGCGGCGCTGATGTGTGGCCCGGCAATTACGGCGAAACGCCGCTGCACGAACACTGGGGCGGCGACCCGGTGCGCGACGCCTACGACAAGGCTTTGGTGGAGGCCTTCACGGCCGTTGGCAAGCCGATCTTTGGCGTGTGCCGAGGTTTGCAATTGCTCAACGTGGCCTTTGGCGGCACGCTGTACCAGGACATCAACACCCAGTTACCCGAAGCCGGACGGCACCGCTGCGCCGAGGTGTACGACCACAACTTTCACAGCATCGAACTGGTGGCCGGCACGCGGCTGGCCGGGCTTTACCCCGGTGTCGAAAACGCCCGAGTCAACAGCATTCACCACCAGGCCATCAAGGACCTGGCGCCCGAATTCGTGGCCGAGGCACGCAGCACACATGACGGCCTGATCGAAGCGATTCGGCGCAAAGACCCGGCCAAAAGCTACATCGCCGCCACGCAGTGGCACCCGGAGTTTCACGCGCCAGGCGCAGACACCATCGACGACACGGCGATGCTGGACGACTTTCTGGACGCCGTGCTGGCCGCCAAGAGCGCGCCGGCGCCCCAGCGGGCTAAAGTCACCACCTGAACGCTGATCAGCCCAGGTGCTTGCCGACGATGCCGGCCAGCTCGAACATCGTGACCTGCGGCTTGCCAAACACGGCCAACAACTTGGCGTCGGCATTGATGGCGCGCTTGTTAGTCGCGTCTTGCAAGCCCTCGGCCTTGATGTAGTCCCACAGCTTTTTAATCACTTGCGTGCGGGCCACCGGCTCAGCGCCAATCACCGCGGCCAAGGCCTCGCTGGGCTTGAGGCTGCTGGCTGCTGTCGTCTTGCGCGGGGCTTTGGGCTTGGCTTCAGCGGGCGCTTTTTTGGCTGCGACTTTTTTGGCCGCGGCCTTCTTGGCAGCAGGGGCCTTGGCGGCGTCCTTGGCCGCCACGGTTTTGCCAAACGGCGTTTTGACGGCCCGTGCCGGGCCAGCCGTCTTGCGCGGCGGGAACTTCGACGGCGCGAACTCAAAATTCACCTTGCCCGCCTCCGCGTCCCAAGCCAGCATGGCCTTGAAGGGCCGGCGCGTGCGCATGGACACAAACTTGTCGAGCAAATCAGTTTTGCCAGTGCTCAGCAACTTGCCCATCTGCTCAGCGTCCACCGGCTGCTGCAAGATCATGGTGCCCGTCTTGAAGTCGCAGCTTGGTGTGGGTTGCTCGTGCGTGGGCACAGACTTGACGCACACATAGTTCTTGCCGTGCTCATGCACCGCGCTGCCGCACTTGGGGCAAGGGCCGAGGCTGGGCGCGTCGGCAAACTCCACGATCTCGCCGGACTCGGCGTTCTTATCCTCGCCAAAGTCGAATTCGAGCTTGAAGTTCTTGGTCTCTTCGTCGAACTTGATCACCATCTCGGCGGTGAAAGGCCAGCCCGCCTTGGAGCGGAAGCCGTCCAGCGGGCCAATTTTCTTGTCGCGCAAGAACTGCTCGACCTCGGCCACCTCGAAGGTGCGGCCGGCCGGCGTCTTGCCGAATGAGAAGCCGCAACCTTCACCCGAAGCGGCTGCGCCAGCCTTGCCGGTGCAGGTGTAGCGGCGGTAGTTTTCTTTCATTACACCGCCGCAGTTGGGGCAGGGCGCAGCGAGCGTGGCGTAGTCGCCGGGAATGGTGTCTTTGTCGTAGCCCTTGGCCTTGCTCACCATGCGGCCGGTCATGTCGGCAATCTCGGCCATGAAGGTCTCGCGGCTCAATTCGCCTTGCTCCATGCGGGCCAGCTTGTGCTCCCACTCGCCGGTCAAGTCAGCGCGTGAGAGTTCTTCCACACCCAGGCCGCGCAGCAGCGTCATCAACTGAAAAGCCTTGGCCGTGGGAATCAACTCGCGGCCTTCGCGCAGCATGTACTTCTCGGCGATCAAACCTTCAATGGTGGCTGCGCGGGTGGCTGGTGTGCCCAAGCCCTTTTCCTGCATGGCTTCGCGCAGCTCGTCGTCTTCAATGGTCTTGCCTGCGCCTTCCATGGCGCCGAGCAAGGTGGCCTCGGTGTAGCGGGCGGGCGGGCGGGTTTTGAGGCCCTTGGGCTCAACCGTGTCCGTCAGCACCTGTTCGCCGGCACGCACCGGCACCAGGCTCTGGCCTTTGTCGCCGTCTTTGGCGTCGGCCACTTCTTCAGCGGCTTCCTTGCCGTAAATCGCCAGCCAGCCCGGCTTGACCAGCACCTTGCCGGTGGTTTTGAAGCTGTGCTCCGCCACGGTGGTGATGCGCGTGGTCACCAAATATTCAGCGCTGGGGTAGAACACCGCCATGAAGCGGCGCACCACCAGGTCGTACAGCTTTTGCTCGGCGTCGCTCAGGCCGCTGGGCGCTTGCAGCGTCGGGATGATGGCGAAGTGATCGCTGACCTTGGCGTTGTCAAAGACCTTTTTGGTCGGCTTGATGTAGTTGTTGTTCAGCGCCAGCAGCGCGTGCGGCGCCAGGTGTTTCATGTCGCTGTCGGCCAGCATCTCGAAGGTCTGCTTGACCACCGGCACATAGTCTTCAGGCAGCGCGCGCGAATCGGTTCGCGGATAGGTCAAAGCCTTATGGCGCTCGTAAAGGCTTTGCGCCAGGGCCAGCGTGGTCTTGGCGGAAAAGCCGAACTTGCTGTTGGCCTCGCGCTGCAAAGACGTCAAGTCAAACAGCAAGCCAGCGGCCGAGGTGGTGGGCTTGGCGTCTTCGGTCACGCTGCCTTTTTTGCCGCGCACCGCGTCTGCAATCTTCCGGGCTTCGGCTTCGCTCCAGACGCGGTCGGCCTTCAGCTCAGCGTCGGGTTCTGCATCAGCACCTTCAGCTGCAGCGGGCCGCTTCCATTTAGGGTCAAACCATTTGCCGGGGTAGCTGCCAGCCTCAGCCGCAAAAGAGGCTTCGACTTCCCAATAGTTGCGGCTGACAAACTTGCGGATCTTTTCTTCACGCTCGACCACGACTGAAAGCGTCGGCGTCTGCACGCGGCCCACGGTCGTCAAGAAGAAACCGCCGTCGCGCGAATTGAAAGCCGTCATGGCACGCGTGCCATTGATGCCGACCATCCAGTCGGCTTCAGAGCGGCAACGCGCGGCGTCGGCAAGCGGCATCATTTGCGCATCGGTGCGCAGCGAAGCAAAGCCTTCGCGAATAGCCGCGGGCGTCATGGACTGCAGCCACAGGCGCTTGACCGGGTGCTTGGCCTTGGCGTACTGCTGAATCAACCTGAAGATGAGCTCGCCTTCGCGGCCCGCGTCACAGGCGTTGACCATGGCGCCGATGTCCTTGCGCTTGGCCAGCTTGACGATGGCGTTCAGCCGCGTCTTGGTCTTGTCGATGGGCTTCAAATCAAAGTAAGGCGGGATCACCGGCAAGTTGGCAAAGCTCCACTTGCCGCGCTTGACGTCGAACTCTTCAGGCGCCTGGATCTCAACCAGGTGGCCGACCGCCGAAGTCACGATCCAGTCGTCGGCCTCGAAGTACTCATCGTGCTTTTCGAACTTGCCCGCCGTGGGCGTGATCGCCTTGACGATGTCCTGGGCCACCGAAGGCTTTTCTGCAATCACGAGCGTTTTCATTGACTTGTTAAACCTTGTCTGTGTGCTGCGGCGCCAGGTCGCTCCTTACAATAAGGCCCTTCGTGCGCACGCGCAGGCGCGCGCACCTGCATGAATTAACCATACCAAATTTTCAAATCGTGGCAAAAAACCGGTCCTCCGCTTCCCCTTCCGATCGCGCCGCCGAAGCCACCGCACCGTCGGGCCGACGCATCCAGACGCGCCGCTCCGGCGTGCACGGCAAGGGCATGTTTGCCGTGCAAGACCTGGCCGAAGGCGAGACCCTGATTGAATATGTGGGCGAGATCATCAGCTGGAAAGAAGCGCTGCGCCGCCACCCGCACGACCCCACCGACCCCAACCACACCTTCTACTTTC
>CAZNQE010000153.1:0-5066 GCA_964575005.1 uncultured Polaromonas sp.
GTTGGTCAATGCCGCGGGAAGCTGCGTACAGGCCAATTTCGGTATGAAATTCAGGTCCGCGATCACCAACTTCGCCCATGTCGCCCAGCACCAGAAGGCGCGGGCCGGGGAGTTCGGCCAGCACGTCGATGGCGGCGCGCACCGAGTCAGGGTTGGCGTTGTAGCTGTCGTCGATCAGCGTCAGCGGGCGGCCGGCCAGGTTCAGCAAGACAGCGCGTGAGCGGCCTTTGACGGGGGCGAAGGCTGCAAGGCCTGAGGCAATGGCGGCGAGGGGTACGCCTGCGGCGAGTGCCGCGGCAGTGGCGGCCAGCGCGTTCTTGACGTTGTGACGACCCGCCACGCCGAGCGTGAAAGTCAGCGGGCCGGCGGGGGTTTGCGCTTGCACGGCCCAGGCGCTGCCTGTCCAGGTGGCGCTGCCGTGAACATCGGCAGCGGCCGAATCCATCGCAAAGGTCATGACGCGGCGCGCACCGGCCAACTCGCGCCAGAGTGGCGTGTACTCGTCGTCGGTGGGGAAGATAGCGACGCCATCGGACGGCAAAGCCGAGAGGGCCGCGCCGTTTTCACGCGCCACCGCCTCGACCGTGGCCATGAACTCCAGATGCTCACGCTGCGCGTTGTTGACCAGGGCCACGGTGGGCTTGGCGATGGCGCACAACTCGGCGATCTCGCCAGGGTGGTTCATGCCCAGCTCGACCACGCCGACCGCATGGCTTGAGCGCAGGCGCAGCAAGGTCAGCGGCACGCCGATGTCGTTATTGAAATTGCCTTCGGTCGCAAAAGCTGCCGCGCCCTTGAAGGCGCGCAGTATTGACGCGATCATTTGCGTGACGGTGGTCTTGCCGTTGCTGCCTGTCACGGCCACGAGCGGCAAGCTGAACTGGGCGCGCCAGGCGGCAGCCAACTGGCTTAAGGCAATCTTGGTGTCTTCAACTTGCAGGCCAGGCGTTCCAGCTTCTTGCAGACCGTGCGTGGCCAGCGCGGCCACAGCACCCGCAGCACGGGCTTGCGGCAAAAATTCATGCGCATCAAAGCGCTCGCCTTTCAGGGCCACGAACAAATCGCCGGCCTTCAGGCTGCGCGTGTCGGTATGGACCCGCTCAAACTGCACAGTGCCGTCACCCAGCAGTTGAGCGCCGGGCAGCATGGCCAGAGCGTCTTGCAGGCGCATCATGCGGCGACTCCTTGGGCTGCTGGGCTGTAGGCGGCCAACGCGGCCTCGGCGTGCAAGCGGTCCGAAAACGGGCGCTTCACGCCTTTGACTTCCTGGTAATCCTCATGGCCCTTGCCGGCGATCAGCACCACGTCCTGCGCAGCGGCCGACGCAATGGCCTGCGCAATGGCCAGGCTGCGATCAGCCTGCTGACGGGCATCGCTGCCGGCGGGCAAACCGGCAGCGATGTCAGCCAGGATGGCTGCGGGGTCTTCGCTGCGGGGGTTGTCGCTGGTCAAGATCAAGCGGTCGGCCTGGCGCGCAGCGGCCTGCGCCATCAAAGGGCGCTTGGCCGCATCGCGGTCGCCGCCGCAGCCGAACACGCAGTACAGCGCGCCACCCCGGCTTTGGGCCAGCGGCTTGAGCGCGCCCAGCACTTTGTCCAGTGCGTCCGGTGTGTGAGCGTAATCAATCACGACCAGGGGCTTGCCCGGCTGGGCAAGAGACTCCATGCGGCCAGGCACGGGCGTGAGCTGGGCGCAAGCGCTGGCAGCATCGGCCAGCGGCAGACCCAAGCTGCGCAAAGTGCCCATGACGCCGAGCAAATTGAGGACGTTGTAATGGCCTACGACAGGGGCCGTGACTTGAGCCGAAGCGCCGCCTTCTTCGACCACCGTGAAGCGCATCACTTCGGCTCCGGTGCGGGGGTCAGTGCCGTGTTGAATGTCACGCGCCATCAGCCGGGCCGGACCCTCGCAAGACAGCGTCCACAAGGCCAGCGCAGCGCCGCGGCTTTGCAAGCCTTCAGCCAAGGCTGCGCCTTTGGCATCGTCGATATTGATGACCGCAGCCTTCAAGCCGGGCCAATCGAAGAGCGCGGCCTTCGCTTGCCAATACGCTTGCATGGAGCCGTGATAGTCGAGGTGGTCTTGCGTGAAGTTGGTGAAGACGGCCGTGTGCACGGCGCAGGCGTCCAGCCGGTGCTCAGCCAAGCCGATGGACGAAGCCTCCAGCGCGCAAGCCTTAAAGCCCTCGTCCACCAAGCGGCGCAGTTGCTGCTGCAGCAAGACAGGGTCGGGCGTGGTCAGTCCGTTGTGCACCAAGGCGCCGGGCTCGCCAATGCCCAGTGTGCCCACCAGCGCGCAGCGTTGGCCCAACTGGCTCAGTGCCTGCGCCAGCCACCAGGCGGTCGATGTTTTTCCATTGGTGCCGGTCACGGCCAGCAAGGCGAGCTGCGTGCTGGGCGACTCAAAATAGGCGGCCGCCACGGGCGCGGCGGCTTGGCGCAAGCCTGAATAGGTGGCAACGCGAACCGCGTCCAGATCAAAAGCACTCACGCCCTCGGCTTCGACCAGGCAAACCGCAGCACCTGCGGCCAACGCGGCCTCAACGTGGCTGCGCGCATCGCTGGCGGCGCCCGGCCAGGCCAAAAATGCATCACCCGGCTGAACCTGCCGGCTGTCGCTGCGCAGCGTGCCGCGCGTGTGCTGGCGCAGCCACTGCGCCGCCGCTGCCGGGTTGGCAAAGGTCTGATGAAGGTCGTTCAAAACGACTCCTCCACGTGCTTGGTCACGATTTGCGGCTTGACGGCCATGTCGGGCTGCAAGCCCATCATGCGCAAGGTTTGCTGCACGGTTTCGCTGAACACCGGCGCGGCCACATCACCGCCAAAGTATTTGCCCGCGCTGGGCTCGTCAATCATCACGGCCACCACGATGCGCGGCTGCTCGATGGGCGCAATGCCGACAAAAAAGCCGCGGTACTTTTTGTCGGCGTAGCCCTTGCCTTCTTGCTTGCGTGCCGTTCCCGTCTTGCCGCCCACCGAGTAACCGATGGTCTGGGCCTTGGCCGCCGTACCTTCAGGCCCCGCCGCGAGATGCAGCATATGGCGCACGGCCAGCGCATTTTTTTCGCTGATGACGCGCGTGCCTGCTATCCGGTTGCCGTCCTGCAACTTCATCAGGCTGGGCGGGACCAGCTCGCCGCCACGCGCAAACAAGGTGTAGGCGGACGCCAGCTGAAACAAAGAAGTGGACAGGCCGTAGCCATAACTCATGGTGGCCTGCTCGATGGGCCGCCAAGTTTTGTGTGGACGCAGACGGCCACTCACCGCACCGGGGAAAGGCAGCTGCGGCTTTTGCCCAAAGCCCACCTCGGTGTAGATCTCCCACATCTCCCGCGGCTGCAATTGCATGGCCATCTTGACGGTGCCCACGTTGCTCGACTTCTGGATCACCTGGTCAACGCTGATCAGGCCCTGTGGATGCGAATCCGTGATCGTCGAGCCACCAATGACGATGCGACCAGGCGCGGTCTGGATCATGGTGCTGGGCTGAACCAGGCCCTTTTCGAGTGCCAGCGCGGCAATGAAGGGCTTCATGGTCGAGCCGGGCTCGAAGGTGTCTGTGAGGGCGCGGTTACGCAACTGCTCGCCGCTCAGGTTCTTGCGTTTGTCGGGCACATAGCTGGGGTAGTTGGCCAGCGCCAGCACTTCGCCAGTCACCGCGTCAAGCACCACCACGCTGCCCGCCTTGGCCTTGTGCGTCTGCACAGCTTCGCGCAGCTTTTGATAGGCGAAGTACTGCACCTTCGAATCAATGGACAGCTGCAAATCCTTGCCATCCACAGGTGGCATCTGCTCGCGCACGTCCTCCACCACACGGCCCAGGCGATCCTTGATGACGCGGCGCGAACCTGCGTGGCCACCCAGGCTTTTGTCAAAGGCCAGCTCCATGCCTTCCTGGCCATGGTTCTCGACGTTCGTGAAGCCCACCACGTGCGCGCTCGCCTCGCCATCGGGGTACTGACGCTTGTATTCCTTGCGCTGGTAGATGCCCTTGATGTTCAAAGCCGTGATCTGCTGCGCCACGGGTTCATCGACCTGACGCTTGAGCCACACAAAACTCTTGTCTTCGTCGGCAAGCTTCTTGTCCAGGTCGGCCTTGGGCATTTCAAGCAAGCGAGCAAGCTCGGCGCGCTGCGCTGGCGTCGCGTCCAGGTCTTCAGGTATCGCCCAGATGCTGGGCGCTGGCACGCTGGTGGCCAAAATCAGGCCATTGCGGTCCAGGATGCGGCCACGGCTGGCCGGCAGTTCGAGCGTGCGCGTGAAGCGTACTTCGCCCTGCCGCTGAAAAAAGGCATTCTCGAAAATCTGGATGTGCGCTGCGCGGGCAGCGAGCACCGTAAAACCCACGGCAATGACAGCCACGATGAACTTGCTGCGCCAGACCGGCGTCTTGCTGGCCAAGAGCGGGCTGGCGCTGTAAAGCACGCTGCGGCTCATGGCTTGGCCACCGAGGCTGCGGTTTGGCTGGCGTCGCCTTGGCGCACACCCACGTACTGCGTAATGGCTGGCGTGGCCTGGCGCATCTGCAACTTGTCCTTGGCCAGACGCTCCACACGCATGGGCGTGGCTTGCGCACGCTTTTCGGCCAGCAAAGCTTCATGCTCCACATCCAGCCGGCGCGCCTGCGCACCTGCCTTTTCAAGCTCGACGAAAAGGCGGCGCGACTCGTACTGCGTATGCACCAGGAACAACGCACTGAGAAATGCTGCTGCACCCAGCAGAATGTTGACGCGTGTCATGCCGCCACCTCGGTGCGCTCGGCGATGCGCATGACAGCGCTGCGCGAGCGCGGGTTGCCCTCAACTTCTTCAGCGCTCGGCTTGACGCGACCGAGCGCGTTCAGCCGCATGGCCTTGGGTGCTGCAAACGGCGCCCGGCGGTCAAACACCTCGCGCGAATGCTCGGCGATGAATTGCTTGACGATGCGGTCTTCGAGCGAGTGAAAACTGATCACCACCAGACGTCCTTGCGGTTGCAGTACTTTCAGCGCGGCGCTCAGCGCCTGTTGCAGTTCTTCAAGCTCGGCGTTGATGAAAATCCGAAAAGCTTGAAATGTGCGCGTTGCAG
>CAZNQE010000154.1:0-5064 GCA_964575005.1 uncultured Polaromonas sp.
TGATCAACCTGTTGTCCAACGCGATCAAATACAACCAGGCTAATGGTTTGGTGACCGTGGATTGCACGGCGCTTTCTTCGGATCGCATCCGCATCAGTTTCACGGACACGGGCGCTGGCTTGACTCCTGAAAAATTGGCGCAACTGTTCCAGCCTTTCAACCGACTGGGTCAGGAGGCGGGCAGCGTCGCCGGCACCGGGATTGGACTGGTGGTGACCAAACAATTGGTTGAATTGATGGACGGCGTGGTCGGGGTGGACAGCACGGTGGGCTTGGGCAGTGTGTTTTGGGTGGAGTTGCGCAGTACGCCCGCGCCAGAGCTCAAGGCCATAGCGCTGCAGCAAGCTGCCCCCAAGCCGGCCAGCGAGCCCACGGATGCGCCTCAAAAAACCCTGCTTTGCATTGAAGACAACCCGGCCAACATGACGCTGGTCGAACGCTTGATCGATCGGCGTCCTGATATTGAGTTGCTGACGGCTGTCAACGGCGCGCTGGGGATCGCACTGGCGCGATCCGCTTTGCCGGACGTCATCCTGATGGACATCAACTTGCCAGGTATCAGCGGCATTGACGCGCTCAAAGCGCTGCGGGAAGATCCCGCCACGGCGCACATCCCGGTGGTCGCCATCAGCGCGAATGCCATGTTGCGTGACATCGAAGTGGGCCAGCAGCTGGGGTTCTTTCGCTACCTGACCAAGCCCATCGTGGTGGACGAGTTCATGACGACCCTGGACCTGGCGCTGGAGTTGGCTCAACAAAGCGCTGTCTCGCGCGCTGAACGCAATTGATCGGGGGGGGGCGTGATCCATTCAGCTGACATCCTCAAAGCCAAGCTGCTCATCGTCGACGATCAAGCGGCCAATGTGCTCCTGCTTGAACGCTTGCTGCGCGGCGCCGGGTATTCCAACATCGCGTCGACCCAAACCCCGACTGAGGTGCTCGAGCTGCACCGTCAAAACCGTTTTGACCTGATCCTTCTGGACCTGAACATGCCGGAGATGAGCGGCTTTGAAGTGATGGAAGGCTTGAAGGTCATCGAAGGCGAGGGCATGCTGCCGGTGTTGGTTATCACCGCCCAGCCCAATGAAAAGCTACGCGCCTTGAAAGCCGGAGCATTGGACTTTGTCAGCAAACCCTTCGACATTGCTGAAGTGC
Source organism: uncultured Polaromonas sp. (assembly GCA_964575005.1). Lineage (GTDB taxonomy): Bacteria > Pseudomonadota > Gammaproteobacteria > Burkholderiales > Burkholderiaceae_C > Polaromonas. The sequence goes on from CAZNQE010000154.1 coordinate 1,156, forward strand.
TGGCGCGGGTGCAGAACTTGCTGCAAGTGCGCTTGTTGAATCTGGAAACGCAGCGGCTGTACGAACAAGTTCTGGTGGCGCAAGAACTGACGGACAAGCTGCTGCACAACGTCTTGCCCCAAGCCATTGCCGAGCGCTTGAAAGGTCGTTCAGCCCTGACGGCTGACCACTTAAGCCACGCCATCGTGGACAGCTACGACAACGTATCTGTTCTGTTTGCCGACATTGTGGGCTTCACGGCATTTTCTGAAGGCGTGAGCCCTGAAGTATTGGTGGCCGTGTTGAATGATCTCTTCACACGGTTCGACCACATTGCCGAGCAGCACGGTCTGGAAAAAATCAAGACCATTGGCGACTGCTACATGGCCGCCGCCGGCTTGCCGGTGGTAGTGCCCGACCACGCCGACCGCGCTGCGCACATGGCGCTGGACATGCTGGACGCCATTCAGGACTTTAATGCCCAAAGTCAGCACCCGCTCAATCTGCGAATCGGCATCAGCACGGGGGCCGCGGTAGCGGGTGTCATCGGGAAAAGCAAATTCCTCTACGACTTGTGGGGAGACGTGGTGAACACCGCCAGTCGCATGGAGTCACACGGCGTCGCCGGCCGGATTCAGATGAGCGACGCCACATGTCTGGCCTTGACGCAGCCTTTCTTGCTTGAAAATCGCGGCCTCATCGAGGTCAAAGGCAAGGGCGAAATGAACACGTGGTTTCTCATTCGTCCTGATCTCACTGCGGCGACTTGAGTTTGGCTCGCTCTTTTTGGTAGGCGTCGTAAGTCTCCATTTTCTCGTTGGAGACGGGCTGCCCAGCTTCCCTTGTGCTTTGCTGTGTTCGAAAGCCTTCGTAGACTGACTGGGAAGTGACGAGGCCGCAACTGGCCAATAGCAGCGTGACACACGCCAAGAAAAATTTGGTCATGGAGCCAGTCTAGCCTTGAGGCGGAGTGGCATGGTCTGCGCTCAGGGCCTGGTCCCAAGCCCACGTGCCACTGCATCAGCCAGCTCAATCACCGCCATGGCGTAGTAGCTGCTCCAGTTGTAGCGCGTGATGACGTAGAAATTCTCCGTCCCGGCTACATACTGTGCGGGGTCGGGGCCGTTGAGCAGCTCGACCAGGGCCAGGGGGCCGCTGTGTTGCACGGCGGCAGCGTCAAGCACCGCGCCTTTTGCCAGGAAGCTGGGTACGCTGAAGGTTGGCAAGATGTCGGGCGCCATCAGGGTGTCCATGTCGAGGCGGGCAGCGTCAAAGCTCACCGGGTAGTGCGTGGGCATGCCGGGCTTCCAACCGAAGGATTTAAAGTAATTGGCGACTGAGCCGATCACGTCCGCCGGGCTGTTCCACAAGTCAATCTTCCCGTCGCCGTCATAGTCCACCGCAAAGCGTTGCCAGCTCGACGGCATGAATTGCGGCAAGCCCATGGCGCCAGCGTAGCTACCGCGTGGGGCCAGCGGGTCGCCGCCCGTCTGGTTTTGCAGCGTCAGGAAGGCCTCGATTTCTTTCTTGAAAAACTCACTGCGCTCGGCTGCACGCGGATGCGATGCCGGAAAGTCAAACGCCAGCGTGGTGAGGGCGTCCAGCACGCGGTAGTTGCCCGTGTCTTGACCGTAAATCGTTTCGACACCAACGATGCCAACCACCATTTCTGCGGGTACCCCGAATTCCATTTCAGCGCGGGCCAACACGGCGCGGTTCGCTTTCCAGAACTGCACGCCAGCGTCAATCCGGTGCGCGTCAATGAAGCGGCTGCGGTACACACGCCAGTTCTTGACGAAAGGCTGCGTGGGCGGCTGCATGAGTCGCACAGCCGAGGGAATCAGGTGCGCTTGCCCCAAGGTCTGGCGCACCCAAGCGGCGTCGAGGCCACGTCTTTGAGCCAGCTCGTCGGCAAAAGCCATCACTTCCGGGCGGCTGAGATAGGGCAGCCCTTGCACGGGCAGTGACTTGCTCTTTTTGCTGATCGGCTTGACGGGTTTGCCTGCCTTGCCTGTCTTGGTGGCTTTGGCGGTCTTGCTGACCTTGCTGGCCTTGGCGCCTGGCTTGGCTTGCTGGCTTGCTTGGCTTTGCCTGGCCGGCTTCACTGTGGGTTCTTGCGCGGCAGCCGCCGTGGCTTGGCCCATGAGCGCGGCGCAACAGCCCAGCACGAGCGGCGCCAGTTTTGAGCGAAAGGGGCGCGGAGAAAGGCGAGAAAGTAGGGCGTTCAAACGGCGATTCCAGGCTGGTGTTGAGCCTTGATTTTAGGGACTCGTCTGGGTGCGGCGGCCTTCGATCTGCGTGTTAAGCTGAAAAGTGAAGGCATCCATTTTTCCATCCCTCGTCTCGCACTGGCCTATGAACGCGACTGGTTATTTCACGCACCCTGACTGCCGTAAACATGACATGGGAGGCGGGCATCCCGAGTGCCCTGAACGCCTTGATGCCATTGAAGACCGCTTGCTGATCAGCGGCGTGGGTAACGCGCTAGACCGGCGTGAAGCACCGCCCGCGCCTTTGGTGGACATCGAACTCGCGCATGACCGCATGCTGGTGGCGGCGCTGCGCGGACTTTCCAGCCAGTTGCTGGACGACATGGCTGCCGGCGGCCCCAGCCATGTGCAGCTTGACCCCGACACCGCCTTGAACGCCCACACCTGGAACGCTGCCCTGCGCGCTGCGGGCGCCACCATCGCCGCCACCGACGCCGTGATGGCCGGCGAGATGGAAAACGCCTTTTGTGCCGTGCGCCCACCGGGCCATCATGCCGAGCGCAACAAGGCCATGGGCTTTTGCTTTTTCAACAACGTGGCCATCGCCGCCAAGTACGCGCTGGAGCGCCACGGCCTCAAGCGCGTGGCCATCATTGACTTTGACGTGCATCACGGCAACGGCACGGAAGACATCATTCGCGGCGACGACCGCATTTTGATGGTGAGCTTTTTCCAGCATCCGCTGTACCCCTTCAGCGGTACTGAAAACCCAGCCACCAACACGCTGAATCTGCCCGTGCCGCCCTACACCAAGGGCATGGACGTGCGCGAGCTGATCGAGATGATGTGGATACCGCGGCTTGAGGCCTTCAAGCCCGAGATGATTTTCATCAGTGCCGGCTTTGATGCGCACCGCGAAGACGACATGGGCCAGATGGGTCTGGTGGAGCAGGACTACGCCTGGATCACACAGCGCATCAAGGACGTGGCCAAGCGCCACGGGAAGGGTCGCATCGTGTCGTCCCTGGAAGGCGGCTACAGCCTGAGCGCGCTTGGGCGCAGTGTGGAAGCGCATATTCGCGTGCTGGCTGATCTTTGAGCTGGCTGACCGCCGCCCCTGGCTGGCCTGCCGCAAAATGCGGGCTGCACTTTTCTCTTTGAGGATTCCCGATGGCCGACACCGGCATTTTTCTGGCGGCTCCAGCCGGGCGCGTTGACAGCCTGTACGACTGGCTGCAAGCCCTGGCGCGGCCCGCCGCCCTGATTGAAATGAGCATGTTGCTGGCCTGTATTGCGCTGGCCTGGCTCCTGACCTGGGGCGTGCGCCGCACGGCCGGCGCGCATGACGAGCGCTCCATCTTTTTTGGCAGCCGCATCGTTGATGGTGTGATGTTCCCGCTCTTGCTGCTGGCCCTGGCTTATGCGGGCCGCGCCGTGTTGCTGGGCCTGGGTCTGCCCCTGGCAATTTTCAAGGTGGCAATTCCCGTGCTGGTGGCCCTGGCCGTGATTCGTTCCAGCGTGAAGGTGCTGCAAATCGCCTTCAAGGATGCACCGCTGGTGCGCGCACTGGAGCGTTCATTTTCGTGGCTGGCGTGGCTGGCGATGGTGCTGTGGGTCAGTGATCTGCTGCCGCTGATTCTGGAGGAGCTTGAAACCATCACCTGGCGGGTGGGCAGTACGACACTGTCGGTGCGCACCATCCTTGAAGGCACGTTGACGG
>CAZNQE010000155.1:0-4982 GCA_964575005.1 uncultured Polaromonas sp.
CCGCTTGGCGTTTTCGACCGTCGAGCGCAGGTCGTTGACCATGGCAGACAGCGCGTCCCGGACGGACTTCTGATCCTGGAGCATCTGCTGGGTGGCGGACAACGTTGCGCCCAGACTGGAGGCTGCCAGGTTGAGCTTGTCGACATTGGTGCCCACGCCGTCTGTCGCAGCCTTGACCTGTCCCAGGTTGGTCGTGAGGGCGTTTGCCGCGGTGTTGAGCCTGTCAGCGCCTTGGCCCATGCGGTCAACGGTGCTGCTCGTGCTTGATTGCAGTTGCGCAACGGATTCCTTCATGGTGGAAGAAGCTGCATGAACCGTGTCAACGAGTCGCTGGATTTGTACCTGCTGCGTTTCGAGTAGCTCGGCAACTTGTTTTGCCATGGCCTCCTGTCGAGCGGCATGGCTCTGGTCTGCTTGCTGGGTTTTCTCCTGGATCAATGACAGGAGCTGGCCAGATGTTGCGCCGAGCTCCTGCAGCAAGGTAGAGGTTGCGGCCGCTGTTTCGTCCTGGCTCTTTGCCATGCTGGCTTTCAGACCTTCCATGAGCTGACGCATCTGCTCGTCGCGCTCGTTCTGACGCTGCAAGTGGGTCTGGTCAGCGTTGTGCGCCTGATCCTGTATGGATGCGAGGAGCTGCGTGGTCGTTTCGCCCAGCTGTTTCAGAAGCTTGCTGGTAGCTCCTGCAGTTTGATCTTGGCTTTCCGCCATGCTGGCCTTGAGGCCCTCCATGAGCTGCCGCATCTGCTCGTCGCGTTCCTGCTGACGCTGCAAGTGGGTATGGTCGGCGTTATGAGTCTGTTCCTGCAGGGATGTGAGGAGCTGGGTAGTGGTGCTGCTCAGCTGCTCCAGCAGCTTGCTGGTCGCACCCGCTGTCTGGTTTTGACTTTCTGCCATGCTGGCCTTGAGACCCTCCATGAGCTGCCGCATCTGCTCGTCGCGTTCTTGCTGGCGTTGCGCGTGACTCTGGTCTGCCAACTGGGCCTGGCTTTGCAGCTGTTCGACGAGCAGCTTCGTGGTGTCGCCCAGCTCCTTCATCATCTTCGAAGTTTGCTCTGAAGCTTCAGCCTGACCCATGGCCACTCTGGCTTTAAGCTGGTCGACAAACTGCCGCATCTGCTCGTTGGCTTCCATCTGGCGGGCTTGCATGTTCTCAAGCGCCGCTTGCATCTTCTGCGCCATGGCGTCCGCTGCACCCGTGCCGGCTTGCTGGATCTGAGCGGCCAGTTGCTCAAACCGCTCAGAAGTCTGTCGGATGGTGCTGGCAGTCTCGGCCATCATTTCATTCATGCCGCGCAGCTGCGTTCCGAACATGCCTTCCATCTTGTCCGCGAAGCTGCCGAGGACATCGGTAAGCATTTTGTTGACCGCATCCCCCTGGTTCTGACCCACGGTACTCACCGCATCCGAGATGCGGGACAAGGGTTCGGTCAGGCCCTCGCTGAGGCTGGTGGAAATCGCGTGGCCCAGTTGCTGACTTGTCGCAGTCATCGTGGCGATCTGCTGCTGTGTCAGTTCCGTCAGCACCTGCTTCAGGTCCGTGACCAGGGACTCTTTCATCTGCATGGCCTGGGTGGCCGAGGTTTCAGAAGCCTCCACCAAGCGCTGCAAATATTCCTCACCGGCACCGGCATCGAACAGCCCGTCGATCAGGGCGCAGAAATTCTCGAGTTCGCTGTATCGCTTGTTGAGCGTGGACTTTTCGAGCCAGGTGGCAATCATCGCCAAGGCGATGGCCGTGCCGGAGACGATGAATGCGCCTCCGACGCTTCCAAGCAGACTTTGCAGGCTCTTCTGCGCTACAACTGCGTTGGTTGACACCTGAAAGCCTTGCAGACCCATGATGAGACCAGTAAAGGTGCCGATGATGCCTAGACCGGTCAGAATCCCAGGCAGGTGCTTGTAAAACTCTGTCTTCAGCGGGCCATCCACCACGGTCTGCTCGGTGAAGAACATGTTGGCCATGGCAGTCGCGCGCCAGCGGCTGACCTCCACCATTCCCATGGTGTTGGTGGACTTCTGACCATGCAGCGTGTCTCGATATTCAGCCCAACCGTGGCGCAAAGCCCGGTTAACCATCACACGCGTGTTGATGACGTCGAGATCAAGGACACTGGCAGTGCTCTTGAGCTTTTCAAGCTCCTCGGTGGCTTCCTTGAGTTGGGTTCCGAGTCGTACGCCGGGTAGGAGAAATTCGGATACGAATAGCCAGGCAGCACCAGCCAGAAAGGGAAAGATGAACCAGTGAAGATGTTCGAGTAAGGCGGAAGTCATTCTGGGTTTAGGTCGTGCTTTTTTGAATGCTGGCTTAAATTTTGCAGTGTGGAAATTTTAGCCTTGTTGCACATCTTGGTCTCACCAGAAGCTTCGGTGCACATGTCATTCACCACTGCTGATCGGCCTCGGCAAAATCCTCCAGTACCGTGGGCCACTCAGTCGCGCTCAAGGTGGACATCACCCGACCAATCCGCTCATACAGAGGCCCGGAAGCAGTCGAACTGGCAGATTCCAGCTTGCTGAGCGTGGCAGCCCAGGACTGCTTGAAAGTGAAGCCGTGCCTGGCCATGACCTGCACGAATGCCTTTGCGACTTCAACTTCCGGCTCACCTTTGCCGACCACCAGTTCAAGCCAGTCAACCACCGCCTGCGGCAATCCTGCTTCTCGCAGCGCGGCATAGCTTTCCAGCGCCCTGCTCGGGTTCAAGCGCAACCACTCGACAAAGCCGGCCGGCGTCAGACCGACGTAGGCACTCCACCGCGCACCCGTGCCGTCCGTCGCCAGGCCCTTGTTCCAGAACTCAGGCTTGTCCGCTGGTTTCTTGGGCAGTTTGGCATCTTCTGCTTCTGTTGCGCTTACGGCATCCCTAGTCGGAATATCGGCATCCATGCTGTCAAGGAAGGCCCGCAGCTTGTCACTGCGCGCGGGATGCTTGAGCCTTCGCACCGCCTTGGATTCCAGTTGTCGAACACGTTCTCTTGTGATGTCAAAAGCCACTGACAAAGAAGCGTCCGCTGCCGCTGTGCGGGAAAACTGGATGTCCGACCCGTGCACTGAACCATGCCCGCCCCAGCCAGCGGCCAACATGCCCTTGACGGCCCGGATCTGCGGCATGTCCAGCGCCTGCTCGCCCGCGGCCCGCTCCTTGACCAGAATCAGGCTGGTGTCGTTCGTGACGAGCTGGTACTTTTCTGCCAGAGCGGGCAGCTGCTTGGTCAGCACCGCGGGCACCGACACCGAGCCCGTGCGCAATTGCCAGTAGCGGTGGTGGGCCGCCAGGCGAGCCAGCGTGTTGGCCTCGTCGGCGATGAAGGTGGCACTGAGTTCGGCCAGGCAGATTTCGCCTTCGACGCCATCGACCCGGCCCAGCAGGCGAACCTTGCCCATCAGGGATTCGGCATGGCGTGCATGCAGGCGCCCGAAAACGGTGACGTCATCACCGTCGAAGAGGCTTTTCGGGAGGTCTGAAGCGGCGTGAACCGAGCAGCCCTGCGGCCACTCGATCCGGGGATGGGTCACGGCCGGCGTGCGCATGCGGTGGTAGAGGCGCACGATGGCGGGCTCGACCAGCTCGCCGGGCGCCACGAACTCACAACTGCCACCGGTTTCGGTCGCCAGGCGACGCAGGTTGCCTTCGGCCGCACTGGCACCGATACCGACCACAAAGAAGCGGTGTCCGGAACTGCACGCGGACTCCACCACCTCATCGATGGCGTAGATCTCGCCATCCGTGATGAGCAGCACATCGCTGCGTTCGGCACCGGGCAACTTCATGGTCGCCTCGATCGCGCGACCCATTTCCGTACCGCCCATGTCGGCCTCAAGCGCTGAAGTCCAGCGTCGGGCTGCGGCCAGGGCGGCAGGCGCCCCCTTCCACATAGCCTTGCCACGGTGCTCGACCGAATTTCCGAAGCGGCTCAGGGAGAACCGGTCCTGGGCATTCAAGCCGTCCAGAATGCTGAGCAAAGCACGCCTGGCCGCCGTGATGCTGTCGCCGTTCATGGAGCCACTGCAATCGACCAGGATCTTCATGGCCACGGGCAGGGTTTGCCGTGTCGGCAGCCTGGGCGTGAAGCTGGCCATCAGGACGCCCAGCGTGTTGTCGAAGCGGTCCCAGGCCGCCAGCCCCTGGCTGTCGTGTGCCAGTTGGTCGAAGACGAGCACGAAGTCGCGGTCGAGCCAGGCCTGGGCACCCAGGCTTACCTCGGTGAAGAAGCCTTCCTGGGACCCTGCCATCGGAACGGACCGGATGGCCACGGGATGCGAGGGTGAACCGATCTGGGCCTGCACCAGTTCGCCCTGGATCGTCAGGGCAATCTGGAACGGGTACTCGACGGTGGCGCTGACCTCGGGCACGGCATGCGGCTCGTACTGGCCGTCCCGGATGGGGTCGCCGTATCGGGGGGCGATGGTGGTGGGCAGGGTCAGGCGCAAGCTGCCCTGCTCGGGCTGCAGGGTCTGAACGTAATGCAGCCGGACGACACAGCGCTCATCTGCGAGCAGGTTGCCCAGTTCCAGCGTGTAGCTTCGGTCGGCATTGATGCTGACCAGGATGCCGGTGTTCCCTTCGGACAGCGCTTCCTCGTAATCGGAGCGTGCCTGGCCCTTGGCCTTGACCTGGCCGGTGAGCGTTTCCCCGTTGAGTTCAACCTCCAGTCCGAGCAGCACCGCATGCCACGGCAGCGGGAAGGTGTAGACGACCTCGATGTTGAACGGGTCAGGATTGCGGAAATGCTGCTCGACGGTCATGTCGAGCATGCGCCCCACCACCCGACCCTTGGCACTGACGCGTTCCAGGATCAGGGCATCACCATCAACCGTTTCGAAGACCGCTGCTCTCATCTGAATTCCCCTTGTGTGTGACAAATCAATGGGTGGACCCTGTGACGCAGCACAGGATCCAGCCGGCTCAGGCCGGCTTGTTCGTTTGCGCCTCGATGGCGTCGTACAGCGCCATGACGCCCCGGCTGAGTTCCCGGAGCTGCTC
>CAZNQE010000156.1:0-4793 GCA_964575005.1 uncultured Polaromonas sp.
ATGACCACCCTCCCCACCCCCATCGTTGCCTACAAAGCCGCCACGCGCACGATTGAGGCCATCGACGCCGCCATCCTGGCCAAAGCCGAGGACGGTTTTCGCCCGCACCTGGGGGCGAGTCAGATCGGCAAGCCCTGCGAGCGTGCGTTGTGGCTGTCGTTCCGCTGGGCCAAGCGGGCTACCTTCCCGGCTCGAATCCTTCGGGTGTTTGCCCGTGGGCACCGTGAAGAGGCGAACCTGACCGCACTGCTTGAGGCTGCGGGCATCCGCGTGAGCACGTTCGATCCGGCCACGGGCAAGCAATACCGGCTGGGCGGGGCGCATTTCAGCGGATCGTGCGACGGCATGGCCGATGGGGTGCCGGAGTCGCCCCGGGTGCGCCACATCGTGGAGTACAAGACCACCAACGCGAAGGGCTTCGCCAAGCTGCAAGCCGATGGCGTTCGCAAAGCGCAGCCCGTGCACTTTGACCAGATGCAGGTCTACATGCGCTGGGCGGGCCTTGAGCGGGCGCTGTACGTGTCGGTCTGCAAAGACGATGACCAGTTGCACATCGAGCGCATCGACTACGACGAAGCGCACGCCGCCCGGCTTGTTGCCAAGGCCGAGCGGATCGTGTACGCGGAACGCATGCCCGAGCCGATCAGCGCGGACCCGACGTGGTTTGAGTGCCGGTTCTGCGACTATCACTACCTCTGCCACGTAACCAAGCTCACGCGCGAAGTGAACTGCCGCACCTGCTGCCACAGCACGCCAGTGGCGTCCGGCGGGTGGCAGTGCGCCAGGTGGCAATCCGACATCCCTACCGATGCACAGCGCACCGGGTGCGACTCGCACGTCATCCACCCTGATCTTGCACCATGGCCCATGAATGGCGGGCATGGTGAGTGGAGCGCGGTCTACGTGGTCAAGGGCCGCGAGGTTATCAACGGCGAGGACGGCTACGCATCCTCGGAGCTGATCGCCAATGCGGAGGCGTGTGCGGCGGGGCTGAAGGATGAGTGGGTGGGGGAGTTCCCGGGCTCCAAAATTGTGGGGTGATGCATGCTGCGTGACTATCAACAACGGAGCATCGACCAGCTATACGCATGGTTTGTCGACAACCCCACGGGGCACCCATGCCTGGTGCTTCCCACCGGGTCGGGCAAGTCGCACATTGTGGCTGCGCTGTGCAAGAACGCTGTGCAGTCTTGGCCCGCCACGCGCATCCTGATGCTGACGGCTCAAAAAGAGCTGATCGAACAGAACGCGGAAAAGATGCGCCAGCACTGGCCAGGCGCCCCGCTGGGCATCTACAGCGCCGCCATCGGAAAGCGCCAGTTAGGCCAGCCCATCACGTTTGCTGGCATCCAGTCCGTGGCAAAGAAAGCGCACCTGCTGGGCCACATCGATCTGCTGATCGTGGACGAGTGCCACATGATCGCGCACCGCGAGGAGGGCGGCTACCGCAAGCTCATTGCTGAGTTGATGACCATCAATCCTGCGCTTCGCGTCATCGGCTTGACTGCGACTCCCTATCGTCTGGGGCACGGCCTCATCACCGACAAGCCAGCGCTGTTTGATGCGCTGATTGAGCCCGTGACGATTGAGGAGCTGATCTACAAGGGCTTTCTGTCCGTGCTGCGAAGCAAGGTAACGCGCACGATGCTGGACACCACGGGTGTGCACAAGCGCGGCGGTGACTACATTGAAAGCGAGCTTCAAAAAGCCGTAGACACCAGCGCCAATAACATCGCCGTTGTAGATGAGGTCTGCGCCCGGGCAGATGGGCGCCGCTCGTGGCTGTTCTTCTGCACGGGCGTGGAGCACAGCGAGCACATCCGCGACGTGCTGCGCGCGCGGGGCGTGACGGCGGAGACGGTGACGGGCGCCACGTCAAAATCAGAGCGCGAGCGCATCATCGCCGACTTCAAGGCCGGGCGGATTCAGGCGCTCACCAACGCCAACGTGTTGACGACTGGATTCGACGCGCCAAACGTCGATTTGATCGTGCTGCTGCGCCCCACCATGAGCGCGGGGCTGTACGTGCAGATGGTCGGCCGTGGGCTGCGCCTGAAGGACAACACAGATCACTGCCTGGTGCTTGACTTCGCAGGGGCGGTGTCGCAGCACGGACCCATCACGGCGGTGAAGCCTCCCAAGAAGGCCGGGAGCGGCAACGGCGAAGCCCCCGTGAAGCTGTGCGACGACTGCGGCGAGCTGGTGCACCCGTCGGTGCGGGTGTGCCCGGCGTGCGGCCATGAGTTCCCGCCGCCCAAAGAGAAGGAGTTCAGGCTTCACACCGACGACATCATGGGCATCTCGGGCACTGACATGGAAGTGTCGGCCTGGACGTGGCGGGCTCAGGTCTCGCGCAAGTCTGGCAATGAGATGCTGATGGTGTCTTACTATGGCGGTCTGAGCGATCCGCCGATCAGCGAGTACATCCTGATCAATCACGAAGGTTACGCGGGGCACAAAGCGGCAAAGACGCTGGCCGAGATTGCGCGCAGCGCGGGGGTGGATGCGTCAACAACAATAGGCACCTGCGCCGCCATCGCAGGGGTCATGCAGACGGGCAAGCCCCCGCGCATGATCGAGTACAAACGCGATGGCAAATACCATCGCATCATCCGAAGGGACTGGAATGAGCAAACAACGAACGCCGACGCCTGAGAAGGTGCTGTTGTATTGGGAGATGCAGAAAAACGGCCCGCCCCTGGTGTGCCACACATGCGACCACTACGCCGGGGATGGCACGTGCCTGAGGCACGGCATGAGGCCGCCTGACGAATTCACCCAAACGGAGAATGCCTGTGAACAGTGGGAACAAAACATCCCGTTCTGAGCTGCCAAGCGAAGACCACGAGCAGATGTTGTTCGTTCAATGGTTCCGCCGCACCTACCCGGGCGTGCTGATCTACGCCATCCCCAACGGGGGCGCCAGGCATCCCGCCGTGGCCATGAAGATGAAATGCACGGGCGTCACGAAGGGCGTCCCCGATCTGCACGTCCCGGCGTGGTCTTTGTGGATCGAGATGAAGCGCCAGAAGGGCGGGCGCGTCAGCGATGAGCAGAAAGAGCAGATGGCCTATCTTCAATCCATCGGCCACACCTGCCTAGTGTGCGCTGGCAACGAAATAGCCCAGCAGATGACTCGGGCTTTTGTTGCTGACTACAACGGGGACTATTAGGATGGATCAATCAACAACGGAGAGCGAGATGATCACAACGACACTCAAGGCACTGCGCAAGCATGACGCTTGCATCGACGGCTACAACAACATCGCTTGTCACGTCGCGGGCAAGGAATACAACAGCGAGCGCGAGACGTATGTGCGCCATCGCCATAACGATCCAATTCCGCTTGCTGTCATCCTTGATAACAACGGCCTGGATGATGCGTTGTGGGCGCTGCGTGCGTGCGAGCAAACGCCGGAAATGGTGCGGGCCGAGCGCTTGTTCGCGGTTTGGTGCGCCCGACAAGTGCAGCACTTGATGACCGACGTGCGAAGCATTGACGCCTTGGATGTTGCGGAGCGACATGCACACGGCAATGCGACTGATGATGAGTTGGCCGCCGCATGGACTGCCTCAATGGCCGCCGTAAGGACCGCCGCATGGGCCGCCGCAATGGCAGTCGCAGGGACTGACGCAGGAACTGCCGCAGGAACTGCCTCAATGGCCGCCGCAATGGCCGCCGCAGGGGCCGCCGCAAGGGCCGCCGCATGGGACGCTCAATCCAAAATGTTCCGCGCCGTTTTCTGCGGCGACTCGATCAACATTGAAGCCCTGAAAGGTTGACCATGCACCCAATCGCCCACCAACTAGGCCGAATCACACGCATGACCGTAGAGCGCGGCGAATTCGGCCCAGACGACTTCAAAGCCATTTTGACCCAGCTTGCCAGCTTGGCAAAGGACGTGCTCGGTCATTCGCATCTTGTCGATGCGCTGGACGAAGCGCACGACCACATCGACGCATCAAGCTGGCCAGATGGCGAGACCGTTTGCGACCAGTGCTCAGGCAGTGGCGATGGCATGACGGATGGATCGCGCTGCATGAAGTGCCGGGGGCATGGTGTGTTGGCTGTGAAGTGGGGGAAAGAATGAAACGCCGCAAAAAGTACCGACACGACCCCGGCAAGAAATGGGAGAACCCGATTCTCCGCCAAGCTGAGGCGGCCGGGATGCGCCGCTGGCAGGACAAGCACTTTGCCATGATGGACGCCTACGAAAACGGCACGCGGCAAGACGCCATGATCGTGACGTTGTCTGACATCATCGTGCCGGCCATGAAATCAATGGAAGGATGGGCCGACCCGGACAGCATCGGCGACGTGATGGAAGAGGCCATGCAGACGCTTCAGGCCATGGCGCAGGATGGATTCCAGTGGCACGCCTGCGCCGTGCCGTTGCTGAAAGAAGCGACCGCCATTGCCCTGCAAGTGACCAACGGCATGCCCGTGGTGGAGATCGCCCGGGCGTGCGCATGGGCGCGTGCGGTGGGCGCAAAAGCCGAGCGCGATGTAAGGGCTTTGGCTGACACCCGGCAGGAATGAACTATGATTGACACATCAACAACGGAGAGCGACGTGAACACACGCACATACCCGCGCACCATGCAGCAGGCTTTCGGGCCGCACACATCGGATGAGCTGCACCCGATTCCTGGCACCGACTACAGCCCGCTGTGGTACATCGCCATGTTAGTCGTGTCCATCTTGGCTGTGGTTGTCATTGTTGCGACTGGTGGTTGACATGACCGAACAGAAGACAGAGCAGAAGCCCGCTGACCACAAGGCTATCCGTGAG
>CAZNQE010000157.1:0-4787 GCA_964575005.1 uncultured Polaromonas sp.
TGGTGATCACGGCTTATGCCGACAAGAGCTTTACCTTCATCATAAAGACGCCTCCGGCCGTCACGCTGATCAAGAAAGCCATCAAGCTCGACAAGGGATCGTCCACGCCGCACACCGTCAAGGTCGGCAAGATCACCCGCGCTCAGCTCGAAGAGATCGCAAAGACAAAAATGAAAGACATGACCGCAGCCGATCTGGACGCCGCAGTGCGCACGATCGCCGGTTCCGCCCGTTCCATGGGCGTCACGGTGGAAGGTGTTGTATGAGCAAGTTGACCAAGCGCCAAAAAGCCCTCGTGGGCAAAGTTGACAGCCTCAAGCTGTATCCCCTGTTGGATGCCATCGGCATCGTCAAGGAACACGCCACGGCCAAGTTTGACGAATCCATCGACGTGGCCGTTCAGCTCGGCGTGGACGCCAAGAAGTCGGACCAGGTCGTTCGTGGCGCCGTGGTGCTGCCAAACGGCACCGGCAAGACCGCCCGCGTGGCTGTGTTCGCCCAAGGCGCCAAGGCTGACGAAGCCCGTGCCGCTGGTGCTGACATCGTCGGCATGGACGATCTGGCCGCCGAGATCAAAGCCGGCAAGATGGACTTCGACGTCGTGATCGCATCGCCTGATGCCATGCGCGTTGTCGGTACGCTCGGTCAGGTGCTGGGCCCACGTGGTCTGATGCCTAACCCGAAGGTCGGCACTGTCACGCCTGACGTCGCCACCGCTGTGCGCAACGCCAAGGCTGGTCAAGTCCAGTTCCGCGTTGACAAGGCTGGCATCGTGCACGGCACGATCGGTCGTCGTTCTTTCGACACCGACAAGCTCAAGGGCAACCTGGCAGCGCTGATCGATGCACTGAACAAAGCCAAGCCAGCTTCTAGCAAAGGTGTTTACCTGCGCAAGGTGGCTGTGTCTTCCACGATGGGTGTGGGCGTTCGCGTCGACACGCAGACGCTGGCGGCTTAAAGAAATTTGAGCGGCTCCTCCGCAAGGGGCTGCTCGAAGTGGTGGGCTGTTGGGGTTTCGATCCCGGCAGGTCATCCAGGACCGTTGGCGCGCAGTTTGGATTCTTCCAAGTTGCGCTTAATCGAAAGACAGCCAACGCAGATGGCGCACCCGCTGCTTGAACGGTTTTGCAAGAAATCTGAAGAACAGTTGGTCGCTGAATATGAGCGTGTTGAAGGCCAGTGCGAAAGCCCTGCGCCGACGACACATTTTTAAGGAGTAGACCTTGAGTCTCAATCGCAGTGAGAAACAAGCCGTCATTGATGAAGTGACTGGCCTCGCAGCTAAAGCTCAAACGCTCGTGATGGCGGAATACCGTGGCATCACGGTCGCTGACATGACCCGTCTGCGCAGCCAAGCCCGTGAAAAAGGTGTCAGCCTGAGTGTTCTCAAGAACACCCTGGCCCGCCGCGCGGTTGCTGGCAGTGCATTCGAAGTTGTCGCCGACCAGATGACCGGACCGCTGATCTATGGCTTTTCCGTCGATGCCGTTGCCGCCGCCAAGGTGGTGGCCGACTTCGCGAAGACCAACGACAAGTTGGTGATTCGCGGTGGTGCATTCGGTGGCAAGGCCATGGACGTCAACAGCGTCAAGCAATTGGCCAACATCCCTTCGAAAGAAGTGCTGCTGGCCCAGGTGTGTGGCTTGCTCATGTCGCCTATGTCGCGTACAGCCGTTGTGCTGGGCGCCCTGGCGGCCAAAAAAGCCGGCCCATCTGAAGCTCAAGCGCCTGCAGCAGAAGAAGCTGTTGCAGCGTAACCAACCAACTTATCAGGAAACTAAAAAATGGCATTCGATAAAGACGCATTTTTGACCGCGCTTGACAGCATGACGGTCCTCGAACTCAACGATCTGGTGAAAGCCATCGAAGAGAAGTTTGGCGTGAGCGCTGCAGCCATGGCTGCACCTGCTGCCGCTGGTGGTGGTGCTGGCGCCGCAGCTGCTGAAGAGAAGACTGAATTCACAGTCATGCTGCTCGAAGCTGGCGCCAACAAGGTGTCGGTCATCAAGGCCGTGCGCGAGATCACCGGTCTGGGCCTCAAAGAAGCCAAGGACCTGGTTGACGGCGCTCCCAAGGCTGTCAAGGAAGCCGCTCCTAAGGCTGACGCTGAAGCCGCCAAGAAGAAGCTCGAAGAAGCTGGCGCGAAAGTCGAACTCAAGTAATCCTTGCGTTCGCAGAGGCTGGAAGACCGGATTCGGGCTTCCAGCCTTTCGTGTTTCAACGTGTGCAGCAACGCACTGCAAAGCAGATTGAAAAGCAGTCTTCTTTGCAGTGCTTTCTGACCCCGACTGCAGAAAGCGCCTTGGTTCGGGTGACGTGCAATGCGTCACCGTCCGCCATGGTTGGTAGTGGCCAACCACCAAGTCTGATTGTTTACGTGGTGTATTCATTCATGACAGTCGCCAGAGCCAATCCAACCAGTTTTTAAACTCGTTCGTGTCCCATTCAAGCGGAGAACTCATGGCCTATTCCTATACCGAGCGCAAGCGAATTCGCAAAAGCTTCGGCAACCGCGAAAGCGTGTTGGCAGTCCCTTACATGTTGCAGATGCAAAAAGATGCCTACACGGCCTTTTTGCAAGCAGACCGTGCGCCCAAAGCGCGTCAGGTCGAAGGCCTTCAGGCCGCGTTTGACAACGCCTTCCCCATCGTCTCGCACAACGGTTTTGTCGAGATGAAGTTCCTCGAGTACAACCTGGCCAAGCCGGCGTTTGACGTGCGCGAGTGCCAGACCCGTGGCCTGACGTTCGCTTCGGCCGTGCGCGCCAAGGTTCAGCTCATCATTTATGACCGCGAGTCCTCGACGTCGCAGTCCAAGGTGGTCAAGGAAGTTAAAGAGCAAGAGGTCTACATGGGCGAAGTGCCCCTGATGACCGACAAAGGCTCCTTCGTGATCAACGGCACCGAACGTGTCATCGTGTCGCAGTTGCACCGTTCGCCTGGCGTGTTCTTTGAACACGACAAGGGCAAGACCCACAGCTCCGGCAAGTTGCTGTTTTCGGCTCGCATCATTCCTTACCGCGGCTCGTGGCTCGACTTCGAGTTTGACCCGAAGGACATCCTGTACTTCCGCGTGGACCGTCGCCGCAAAATGCCGGTCACGATCTTGCTCAAGGCCATCGGCCTGAACCAAGAATCGATTCTTGCCAACTTCTTTGTGTTCGACCACTTCCGCCTGATGGACAGTGGCGCGCAGATGGACTTTGTGGCCGAGCGCATGCGCGGTGAAGTCGCCCGTTTTGACATCACCGACAAGACCGGCAAGGTCATCGTCGCCAAAGACAAGCGCATCACCGTGCGCCACACCCGCGAGCTCGAGCAGACCGGTACGACCTCCATCAGCGTGCCTGAAGATTTCTTGATCGGCCGTGTGGTCGCCAAGAACATGGTTGATGCCGACACCGGCGAGATCATTGCCAAGGCCAACGAAGAGTTGACCGAAGTGCTGCTGAAGAAGCTGCGCACTTCCGGCGTGCAGGATCTGCAGTGCCTCTACACCAACGAACTCGACCAGGGCGCATACATCTCGCAGACCCTGCGCATCGACGAGACCGCCGACGAGTTCGCCGCGCGTGTGGCCATCTACCGCATGATGCGCCCCGGCGAGCCACCGACCGAAGACGCGGTGCAGGCCCTGTTCCACCGCCTGTTCTACAACCCGGACACGTACGACCTGTCGCGCGTGGGCCGCATGAAGTTCAACGCCAAGATCGGCCGCGACGAATCCACCGGCCCCATGGTGCTGTCCAACGAAGACATCCTGGCCGTGGTCAAGATCCTGGTGGACCTGCGCAACGGCAATGGCGAAGTCGATGACATCGACCACCTGGGCAACCGCCGCGTGCGCTGCGTGGGCGAACTGGCCGAAAACCAGTACCGCACTGGTCTGGCGCGTATCGAGAAGGCCGTGAAGGAACGTCTGGGCCAGGCCGAGCAAGAGCCGCTGATGCCGCACGACCTGATCAACTCCAAGCCGATTTCCGCGGCCCTGAAGGAGTTCTTCGGTGCGTCGCAGCTGTCGCAGTTCATGGACCAGACCAACCCGCTGTCCGAGATCACGCACAAGCGTCGCGTCTCGGCCCTGGGCCCGGGCGGTCTGACGCGCGAACGCGCCGGCTTCGAAGTGCGCGACGTGCACGTCACGCACTACGGCCGCGTGTGCCCGATCGAGACGCCGGAAGGCCCGAACATCGGTCTGATCAACTCGCTGGCCCTGTACGCCCGCCTGAACGAGTACGGCTTCATCGAGACGCCGTACCGCCGCGTGGTGGACAGCAAGGTCACGATGGACATCGACTACCTGTCGGCCATTGAAGAAGGCAAGTACGTGATTGCCCAGGCCAATGCGGCCCTGGACAAGGACGGCGTGCTGACGGGTGACCTGGTGTCGGCCCGTGAAAACGGCGAGTCGATCTTGTGCGGCGCCGAGCGCGTTCAGTACATGGACGTGTCGCCTGCGCAGATCGTCTCGGTCGCTGCATCGCTTGTGCCTTTCCTTGAGCACGACGACGCCAACCGCGCGCTGATGGGTGCCAACATGTCGCGTCAGGCTGTGCCTGTGCTGCGTCCTGAAAAGCCACTGGTCGGCACCGGTATCGAGCGCGTTGCCGCGGTCGACTCGGGCACCGTGGTCACAGCCAACCGTGGCGGTATCGTTGACTATGTTGACGCGACCCGCATCGTGGTGCGTGTGAATGATGCAGAAGCTCTCGCTGGCGAAGTCGGCGTGGACATCTACAACCTGATCAAGTACCAGCGTTCCAACCAGAACACCAACATCCATCAGCG
>CAZNQE010000158.1:0-4742 GCA_964575005.1 uncultured Polaromonas sp.
GCCGAGAACATGGGTGACTCGCTGAACTACCTGCAAGACGGCATGGAACTCGAAGTCGTGTTTTACGACGGCAAAGCCATTTCGGTCGAGCTGCCCACCAGCGTGCAGCGCGAGATCACCTGGACCGAGCCCGCAGTCAAAGGCGACACCTCTGGCAAGGTCTTGAAGCCCGCCAAGCTGGCCACCGGTTTTGAAATCGGCGTGCCCATCTTCGTGGCCCAAGGCGACGTGGTCGAGATCGACACCCGCACCGGCGAATACCGCAAACGCGTCTAAACGCTGCTGCCGTGCTCCCGATAAAAGCGCCTTTCGAGGCGCTTTTTTTTCGTTCGTTTTTTCCTCTGAACGGCTGAGTGAGCCCCGTTCAAGCTCGTACACAATGAACGCATGAAATCAACGCAAGACCTTTCCGAGGGCCGCCTCGCCGATGCCTGGGCTGAACTGCAGGCGCATTCCAACCAGGGCTACACCCTGCATTCAGACGCTTACCGCCTGGCCTTTGCCGACCCCGAATTTTTGTTGCGCCGTGAAACACGCGGCTTGCGCATGCAACTGGAAATGCTCAAGCCAGAGTCTGACCAACACGCCCAGGGCATTGAAAACACCATCGTGGTGTTTGGCAGTGCCCGCTTTCCGGCGCCTGAAGACGCCGAAACGGCCTTGGCGCTGGCCAAGGTCACAGGTGACGCCAAAGCACTGGCCTTGGCGGAACGCGGATTCCGCAATTCAGTTTTTTACGATCAGGCACGGCGCTTTGCCGGCTTGGTAGCGGCCTACAGCAAGGCGCGACCACCCAAGGAGCAACTGCACATCTGCACAGGCGGCGGCCCGGGCATCATGGAAGCGGCCAACCGCGGCGCGCACGAGCTGGGCATGCCGAATGTGGGTTTGAACATCGCGCTGCCACATGAGCAGCATTCCAACCCCTACGTCACGCCTTCGCTGAACTTCAAGTTCCATTATTTTGCGATGCGCAAGATGCACTTCATGATGCGCGCCAAGGCCTTGGTCGCGTTTCCGGGTGGCTTTGGCACGCTGGACGAATTGTTTGAAGTCATCACCCTTGTGCAGACGCGAAAAGCCAAGCCAGTGCCGATCGTGCTGCTGGGCAGCCACTACTGGAAGCGGCTTTTCAACTTTGATGTGCTGATTGAAGAAGGCGCCATCTCGCCTGAAGACCTGGACTTGCTGACCTATGTGGACACGCCCGAAGACGCGTGGGCAGCGATTCGCGACTTCTACGAGTTGTGATGGCTAGCTCGGCCGCGTAGCAAATAGGCGCCGCGCGCGCCCAAGCCCACTGCCGCGCCCACCGCCCAAAAGATTCCGGCCACGCCAATCACCACGCCAGCCGTGCCAAACAAAATGGGCATGGCCACGCTGGATGCGTTAATCGCCATCATGCGCAGACCCAGCGCTTCGCCATGCCGCGCCTCGGGCGTGATTTGGTGTAGCAAGCTCATCACCATGGGCTGCACCATGCCCAGCGCCAGTCCCAGCAGCACTGAACACACGCCCATGCTGAACGCTGAGTTCGTGAGCGGATAGACAGAAAAAAGCAGCGCCGTCACCAACATGGCGCCCACCAGCACCGCCCATTCACGCACGCGGCTGGCGACGAGCGGCAGCAGCATGCGTACCGCCGCCGCCGCTATGGCAAAGGCGCCCAGAATGGTCCCAATGACCGAGGCCGGCAAACCTCGCTCATGCCCCAGCAACGGCACCACAAAGGTGTGCACGTCCCAGCAAGACGCCAGCACCCAGTTCACTGCCATCAAGCGCCTGAAGCTGGCTTCACGCAGCAAGTCCAGCGTGCGCGGGCGCGGCCCTTCGGCAGGCGGCGCGGGGGAATTCAGCTCAGGGACGTTGCGCAGCAGCCACCAACTCATCAAGGGCAGCAGGGCCATGAGCAAAAATGCCGCGCGGTAACCCGACAGCTCACCCGGCACAGCGCCCACGTGGTCAATCAGCATGCCCGCTGAAAACGGGCCGATGAAATTTGAAAACGCTGGACCAATGGACAACCAGCTAAATACTTGCCGCAATTGCAAGCCGCCGCTGGCCGCACGGCCCACGTGGCGCTGAATCGCAATCACTGCCGAACCCGTGGCGCCGCCCGTGAGCAGCGCGGCGAAGCACAGCACCGGGAACACCGGAAAAGCCACCGCCGCGCCAGCGCCCAAGACCGCTGCCATCACGGCAAAGGCGACAGGCCGCTTCAGGCCATGCCGGTCGGCGTAGCGCCCTGAAGGCAGCGCCAGAAACACCTGCGTCAAGGCAAACAGCGCCAGCAAAACGCCAACGGCCAGCGGGCTGTAACCCTCGCGCAGGGCCAGCAGCGGCGCTGCCAAACGCGTACCTGCCATACAGGCGTGCAGAAAGACCTGCGCCAGGATGATTCGGGCCAGTGCGCGGTTCATGGCCCGTTCTTATTGCGGTTGTGCAAGCGGACCGCTCGCACGGCCTGGCGACTACAGGGCATCACGCTCCAGCAAGTCCGCACCGAGGTTGGAGCGCGCTAGCTTTGCTTTTGCTACTGTGCGATCAGATGTTTCGTCTGCATCACCGGCATCGCCTTCCAGCGCGGCCAGCGGTAGCAACCGGGCCGATTCCAGGTCCGGAAGGGCCTCGACTTGGCGCAGCGCCTTGCCCATCACGCGGCTGCGCTGCTCGGCGCTGCTGAGCGTGTTGAGCACCGTTTCTGTTTGCGAGCGAACCTTGGCCAGCACGTCACCAAACTTCTGAAACTCGTTTTTGACCGCGCCCAGCACTTGCCAAACTTCGCTCGAACGCTTTTCAAGCGCCAGCGTGCGAAAGCCCATCTGCAAAGAATTGAGCATGGCCAGCAAGGTGGTCGGGCCAGCCAGCACCACGCGGTAATCAGCCTGCAAGGCCTGCATAAGGCCGGGCCGGCGCAGCACCTCGGCGTACAAACCTTCGGTCGGCAAAAAGAGGATGGCGAAGTCGGTGGTGTGCGGCGGCTCGATGTATTTTTCGCAGATCGACTTGGCCTCAGCGCGAATGCGCAACTCCAACGCCTTGCCAGCCAGTTCGGCGCCTGCGGCATCGGCGCGTTGCTGCGCATCCAGCAGGCGCTCGTAATCCTCATTTGGAAACTTGGCGTCGATGGGCAACCACAAAGGCTCGCCAGAGTCACTGCGGCCCGGCAGGCGAATCGCGAAGTCCACGGTCAGCTTGCTGCCCGGGCGGGTCGCCATTTGCGCAGCGTACTGGTCCACGGTAAAGACTTGCTCAAGCAAAGCAGAAAGCTGCGCCTCGCCAAAAATACCGCGTGTTTTCACGTTGGTCAGCAGGTGCTTGAGGTCGCCCACGCCTTGCGCGAGCGTCTGCATTTCACCCAGGCCTTTGTGCACTTGCTCCAGCCGGTCTGCGACTTGCTTGAAGCTTTCGCCCAGGCGTGCTTCAAGTGTGGCTTGCAGTTTTTCGTCCACCGTGGCGCGCATCTGGTCGAGCTTTTTCTCGTTGCCGTCTTGCAATGCCACCAGGCGCTGCTCAAGCGACTGCCGCACTTCGCCCAGGCGGCGGTCTGTGCTTTCAGTCACGGCGCGCAGTTGCTCGTTCAGGCCTTCGGCAAAACGCTTGAGCGCCAGGTCTTGGGTTTCACGGGCTTGCAATTGGCCTTGGGCCTGCGCGCTTTGCATGGCGGCCAGCTGCACGCGGAAAGAATCAATCTGCTCGTTCTGCGTGCGGGCCACATCGCCCGACTGGGCCAGCAAAGCTTGCTGAAAAATCGACAAGCCTTGCGTGAGTTCAGCACGCGTGCCGCTGGCACTGCCCTGCACTTCGGCGCGCATCTCGCGCTCCAGGCGCTCGTTGGCGCTGCCCAGGCTGCGGAGTTCAGCCAGCATTTGCTGCTCACCCTGTGTCACCTCTGCCGCATTACGCTGCGCCGCACGAGTGCGAAGCACCAGCACCAGCAACGCCACCAGCAGCAAGACGCTGACAAGCGCCAGCGCTAGCAAAGCCATCACGAGGCCTTCACTCATGCGCCGCCTTGCGCGCGGGCTCGCGCCTGGGGAGAGTCGAGTGCTTGTGGATTAAGCGGCGTCAAGGGCGCCTTGCCCGCAAACACGGCCAGCAAGTTATCAGCGGCCAGGTTAGCCATGGCCAAGCGCGTCGGAATCGTCGCGCTGGCAATGTGCGGGGTCAGCACCACATTGGGTACGTCCAGCAGCGCCGGGTGAACCAGGGGCTCACCCTCGAACACGTCCAGGCCAGCAGCGGCAATGGTGCGGTTTTTCAGCGCTTCGGCCAGCGCCGCGTCGTCCACAATACCGCCGCGTGCTATGTTGACCAGCGTAGCAGTGGGCTTCATCTGCGCCAACTCAGCCGCGCCAATCGTGTGGTGCGCGGCAGCCGAATACGGCAGCACCAGCACCAGGTGGTCGGCGGTCTTGAGCAGTTCTTCCTTGCTCACGTAAGTGGCGCGGCATTCGGCTTCAAGCTCCGCGCTCAGACGCGAGCGGTTGTGATAAATCACCTTCATGCCAAAGCCGTGCGCGCCGCGCCGGGCAATACCCTGGCCAATGCGACCCATGCCCAGAATGCCCAGCGTGCTGCCATGCACCTCGGCACCAGCAAACATGTCAAAGCTCCATTTGGTCCACTGGCCCGCGCGCAAAAAATGCTCGCTCTCCGTGATGCGCCTGGCCGTTGCCATGAGCAGCGCAAAACCAAAGTCGGCGGTGGTTTCGGTCAACACGTCCGGCGCGTTGGTGGCC
>CAZNQE010000159.1:0-4711 GCA_964575005.1 uncultured Polaromonas sp.
CGCTGTTCGGCCCCGGCTTTTCGGGTGATGAGGACGTGATCAAGGCGGTGGGCGAGCCCATGCTGGGCATGTTCAACACCAGCCAGTGGGGCCATGATTTGCCCAACGCGGCCAACAAGCGCTTTGTGGCCGAGTTCGAAAAGGCCTATGGCCGCCTGCCTTCGCTTTACGCCGCACAAGGCTATGACGCCGCGCTGCTCATTGACGCCGCCGTGCGCGACAGCAAGGGCAAGCTGAGCGACAAGGCCGCCGTGCGCAAAGCGCTGCAAGCTGCCAAGTTCGACTCGGTGCGCGGTACCTTCAAGTTCAACAAGAACCAGTTCCCGGTGCAGGACTACTACCTGCGCGTTATCACCAAGGACGCCAAAGGCCGTGTGACCAACCGCACGATGGGAACGGTCTTGAAGAACCATGCAGACGCCTACGCTGGCAGCTGCAAGATGCCGGCTTGAAGCTGTCGGCCTGAAGTTTCTTGAACGCCATCTTGCTGCTGGAGCAAGCCCTCAACGGCTTGCAGTTCGGCCTCATGCTCTTTTTGCTGGCGGCTGGCTTGACGCTGGTCTTCGGCATCATGGACATGATCAATCTTGCCCACGGCTCGCTGTACATGGTGGGCGCGTACTTGATCGCCAGCATCACCACGGCCACGGGCAACTATGGTCTGGGCTTGTTGTTTGGCGTGCTGGGCGCAGCGGCTTTTGGCGCACTGCTTGAACTCACGGTGCTCAGGCGGCTGTACGCGCGTGACCACCTGTCGCAAGTGCTGGGCACCTTCGCCATCCTGCTCATTTGCAACGAGACCGTGCGCTTGATCTGGGGCGCGCAGCCGATTGCGCTCAGCACGCCCGACTGGCTGTCTGGGCCTGTGCAGATGTTTGATGGCTTTTATTACGCGGCTTTTAGCCTCTTCATCATTGCGGTGGGCCTGGCTGTGGCGCTGCTGATGTACCTGGGCATCACGCGCACGCGCTTGGGTATGCAGGTGCGCGCTGGTGCGGCCAACCGCGAGATGGCGCTGGCCATGGGTGTGGATGTGCAAAAGCTTTTCACTTTGGTTTTTGCCGTGGGTGCCGGCTTGTGCGGCGTGGCCGGCGGCCTGCTAGGGCCTGTCATTGCGGTACAGGTCGGCATGGGCGAAAGCATTCTCATCATGGCTTTTGTGGTCATCGTGATCGGCGGCATCGGCTCGATTCGCGGCGCGTTTCTCGGTGCGCTGTTTGTCGGCATTCTGGACACTGCGGGCCGCACTTTCATTCCTATGCTGTTTGGCCAGCTCATGTCGGCCGAGGCGGCAGCCAATGCCGCGCCGGCGGCGGCGTCCATATTGATTTATCTGCTCATGGCGACGGTGCTGTTCTTCAAGCCGCGCGGGCTGTTCCCTACGCATGGCTGAGTCCGCTGGTTCATCGGCAAGCTTGTCTGTAGTGCGGGCCAAGTCGGGTCTGGACCATAGTTTGCATCTGCGCTGGGCCTTGCCCGTGCTGGCGGCCTTGCTGCTGTTCCCGCTGGCAGCGAGCGCGTTAGGCGCTGAGTTCTACGTGTCGCTGGCCAGCCGAATTTTGATCTTTGCCTTGGCTGCCACCAGCCTGAACCTGATCCTCGGCTTTGGCGGCATGGTCAGCTTTGGGCATGCGGCCTTCATGGGCGTGGGCGCTTATGTGGTGGGCATCGCCTTGCAAGAAGGCGTGGGTTCGGCCTGGCTGGCTTGGCCGCTGGCCATGGGTATCAGCGCCTTGGTGGCGCTCGTTATCGGCGCCATCAGCCTGCGCACGCAAGGCGTGTACTTCATCATGATCACGCTGGCCTTTGCGCAGATGCTGTATTTTTTGGCGGTATCCATCAAGGCTTATGGCGGCGACGACGGCTTGCAGCTCATGGGCCGCTCAACGTTGGCCAGCGGGATCGACTTGGCGCGTGAACGCGACTTTTATTACGTCACGCTGGGCTTGCTCTGCGCCTCCTTGCTGGGCGTGGCCCGCTTGTTGAACGCGCGTTTTGGCCACGTGCTGCAAGCCATTCGCCACAACGAATCGCGCATGCTGGCCCTCGGCTTTCCGGTCTACCGCTACAAGCTCGTGGCTTTTGTGCTGGCCGGCGCGCTGGCGGGTTTGTCGGGTGCGCTGGTGGCCAACTTGGGCGGCTTTGTCAGCCCCTCGCTCATGCAGTGGAGCCAGTCCGGCATGCTGATGATGATGGTGATCTTGGGCGGTGTGGGCTACTTATATGGCGGCGTGGTAGGCGCAGTGTTTTTCTTGCTGATGGAAGAAGTGCTGAGCCACTTCACCATTCACTGGCAGTTGGGCCTCGGCGTGGTGCTGCTGGCCGTGGTGCTGCTGGCGCCGAATGGTTTGGCCAGCTTGTTGCGCAGGCGGGAACACAAGGGCGACGGCAAAGCCAAAGGGGCAGGGCATGGCTGAGGCGATGCTGCGGGTCGACAAACTCGTCAAACGCTTCGGCGCCTTTGCCGCGACCGACGGCGCGAGCTTGGCCGTCAAGGCTGGCAGCTTGCACGCCCTCATCGGCCCCAACGGCGCAGGCAAGACGACGCTGATTCATCAAATCTCCGGCGCGCTCAAGCCCGATGCGGGTCATGTGCATTTCGACGGCCAAGACATCACGCGCCTGCCCATGCACCAGCGCGCGCGGCGCGGCCTGCTGCGCTCTTACCAAATCACCAGCATCTTCAGCCAACTCTCGGTGCTCGACAACCTGGCCCTCGCAGTGCAAGCCGCCAGCGGCAGCAGCATGCGCTTTTGGCGGCCAGCGCGCAGCGAGGCTTCGCGCTACGAAGAAGCCGCGGCAGTGGCCGAGCGCGTGGGTTTGGGCGGGCAATTGCAACTTAAAGGCGCAGCGTTGTCTCACGGCCAACAGCGCCAGCTGGAACTCGGCCTGGTGCTTGCCGCCAAGCCGCGCCTCTTGCTGCTCGACGAACCTTTGGCCGGCATGGGCCCCGACGAATCTGCCCGCATGGTGGCGCTGGTGCAAAGCCTGCGCGGCGAGCAGACCACGCTCTTGGTCGAGCACGACATGGACGCCGTGTTCAAGTTGGCCGATACGGTGTCTGTGCTGGTATTTGGCAAGGTCATCGCCACTGGCACGCCAGCTGAGATCAAGGCGAACGCCGAAGTGCGGCGCGCGTATTTGGGTGAAGAGGGCGACATGACGACCCGAAAGATGGCCGCATGAGCGCGCTGCTCGAAGTCCAAGACCTGCAAGCCGGCTACGGCAGCAGCCAAGTGCTTTTTGGCATGCAGCTGACCATGCGCGCAGGCGAGGTGGCCACGCTGTTAGGACGCAACGGCATGGGCAAGACCACCACCGTGCGCGCCATCATGGGCCTCACGCCAGCGCAAGGCGGCAGCATCCGTTTTTTGGGCGAGCGCATTGAGCACTTGAGCACCGACAAGATTGCTCGCATGGGCATGGCCCTGGTACCCGAAGGCCGGCAGATTTTCGCGACGCTCAGCGTGCAAGAAAACCTGCTGGCGTTTGCAGCCAACCGCAGCCACAGCACTGAACCGTGGTCGCTGGAGCGCGTCTACCACCTGTTCCCGCGTCTCAAAGAGCGCGCCCGCAACATGGGCAACCAGCTTTCAGGCGGCGAGCAACAAATGCTCGCCATCGCCCGCGCGCTCATGACCAACCCGCACCTGTTGATCCTGGACGAAGCCACCGAAGGCCTGGCGCCTCTGATTCGCGAAGACATCTGGCAGTGCCTGGCTACGCTCAAAGCTTCTGGCCAGAGCATCCTCGTCATCGACAAATACGTGCAAAAGCTGGTGCAACTGGCCGATGCGCACACGCTTGTGGAGCGCGGGCAAGTGGTGTGGCAGGGCGACTCGCCCGCGCTGGCGGCGCAGCCTGCGCTTTGGGAACGCTACATCGGGGTTTGAACTTGACGAGGTCAAACATCTCCAGAGCGACTTCGAAAGTAATAATAAAGAATTATTCCTGATATGCTGATGCCGTGCATCAACAGCACAGGGAAAATTCGATGCCAAAACCAGATATCAAGCTGATCGACAGCAACTCGAGCAAGCTGGCTGGCGCATCAAAGACCCCCCTAGGTAATTGACAGTTTGGGTGTTGGTCAACACCCGTTATCGCTACTCCTGAAAGGCGGAAAAATGTCTGTCACTAAGCTTAAAAAAATAACGATCAAGAAATTTCGAGCACTCGTTGATGTAGATGTAGATTTTGGTGATTACATCACCGTAATTTGCGGAAAGAACGGTACATCAAAGTCCTCAATCCTTGGTATCGCAGCACAAATCTTTAGCTTTGAAAAAGACTATGTTACGGGTAAAAACCTCCGTGACTTCAAGCAGATAAGCGGTAAAGGCTTCAAGTCACAGTATAAAGAGCACATCAGAATTTCGGAGAAGTTTGACGTTCCAGGCTCTCTTTCGGCAAGTATTTTCCTGCACGATGGATATTTAGATCAAGCTGCAACAGCCAATTTGGAGTTGATGACACGTCAAGTTACTGAGGATGATGAATCAAAAAAAATATTACCGCGCCCGGTCATTAGGAAAAATAGCACGGCCATAGGTAACACAAGCAGAAACTTTACCCACCCTGTGATTTTCTTAAGCTTGAAGAGGTTGTATCCAATTGCTAGATCGGAAGAGCACACGTCTGACGGGAGTTCAGACTTGTGCTCTTCCGATCTAGCAATTGGCTCCAACCTCTTCAAGCTTAAGAAAATCAA
>CAZNQE010000160.1:0-4629 GCA_964575005.1 uncultured Polaromonas sp.
GCAATCTGGGAAACCAGGCACTGGAGGAACGTCCGGACTGCACAGGACAGCGTAGGAGGTAATACCTCTCCACCGTGAGGTGAGGATCAGAGCAACAGAGACGAGCCGGTTTAGTCCGGGTGAAACGGGCAATCTCTACGCGCAGCAATACCAAGTAGGCCAGCGTTGATGTGGTTCCGCAGAGCTGGCGGGTAGGTAGCATTGAGCCGGGTGGGCGACCCCCGGCCCAGATTAATGGCGGTCACGCCATCGGCTCGCAAGAGCAGGTGGTGCACAGAATCCGGCTTATCGGTGCGCTTCACACTTTATTCAAAAGCCATGCTGTTCAAGCGTTGCTCAATCGCTGGACATGCGCGAGCAGCGAGCGCTTGGCCACCGGCCAGATGCGGGCATCCACATCGTCATAGGCCAAGGCCACCCAGTCGTCCATGCTGCCTTGTGGCAGCGCCTGCATGGCGCGCAGCACCTTGGCCTCACGCGCCAGGCGGTGCGCCTTGAGCTTGGCAATCGCGGCGCGCGCCTCGCCCAGCACATAGCCGTGGGCTGGCGCAATGTGTGTGAGGCCGTGCAACTCGCAAGCGGCACTCAGCTTGTCCAGCGAGGCAAGGTAATCGTTCATGTCGCCGTCAGGCGGGTCGATCACGGTGGTGCTGCCGTTCAGGATGTGGTCGCCACTGAACAGCAGGCCGTCTTCGAGCAGCAGCAGGCACAGGTGATTGGCCGCGTGGCCGGGCGTGTGCATCACTTGCAGGGTGTGCGCCGCGTCGCCGGTTCCCAGGACCAGTTGCTCACCGTCTTGCAAAGCGCGGTCTGGCGTGAAGGCGCTGGCGGCACGTGCGGTGTCGGCGGAAGCCAAACCCAGAATCGGCGGGCGCGTTTTGCACAGCGCCTGCAAGGGCAGGGCGCCGGGCGAATGGTCTGGGTGCGAGTGCGTGCAGACGATGAGCCGGATGTCGCCGCCAGCCGCACGCCACAGGCGCTCAAGGTGCGCGCCATCGGCCGGGCCAGGGTCGATGGCAATGAAGCCCGTGGCTGCTTCGCCCACCAAATAGCTGTTGGTGCCTGGCCCCGTCATCACGCCGGGGTTGGGCGCGGTCAGGCGCATTACGTTTTTAAGTAGCGGCACCGGCTGCTCGAATTGCCAGTCGAGTTCGTGCACGATTTGCCCGTCGGGGCAGACCAATTCCAGCTCGCCAAAGGCGGGTTCATGCTCCATCAAGCGCTCAGTGCGCCCTGCCAGCAAGCCCGCGCGGGGGCAAGACGTCCACAGCGGCTCGTCGGTCACGGCGCAGGCGGCCAGCACGCTTGCTACATCGTCGTGGCTTTGCAGGCGCTCCAGCGTGCGCACGGTGGGGAACAGCATGAAGAAGCTGCCCGCCGCGTGCCGAGTCAGCGCGTCGGCCGGCCGCACCCAGCAGGGCTCGAACTGCTCAGCCTCGTCAGCCACGGGCGTTTGCCCTTCGGGCATGCGCGCCACCAAAAAAGGCACGTCAAAGCGCTTGGGCAAGTCCCGGTCTGTCACCCAATGCGCCAGTACAAAAACATCGGCGCCTGCCAGCGTCAAACCGCGCTCTCGGCATTGCGCGGCAAAGGGCGCCTTGCGGTCCAGTGCAGCCACGTCGGCTGTGGTGACAAAGCTGCCGTCGGCATGCCGGGCCAGCAGCACGCCCAGTTCTTCAAAGCTCTCGCGAATGGCGGCAATCGCCTGCGTCAGATGCAAATCGCTCTGCGCGCTGCGGCGGGTGGACTGGCTGTGCGCCTGGGCGTCAGCCGCCTCAATGCCGCCGCCCGGAAACACATAGGCACCAGGCGCAAAGCTGGCGGTGGCCGATCGGCGCGTCATCAGCACTTCAATGCCGG
Source organism: uncultured Polaromonas sp. (assembly GCA_964575005.1). Classification (GTDB taxonomy): domain Bacteria; phylum Pseudomonadota; class Gammaproteobacteria; order Burkholderiales; family Burkholderiaceae_C; genus Polaromonas. The sequence continues at coordinate 1,861 of CAZNQE010000160.1, forward strand.
CTGGCGTGTCGCGCAGCAGCAAGACGGTGGCGGCAGACAAGAGAGGCGCGGGGCTGCGCGCGGGATGGAGCAGTTGGGAGGTACGGGCCATGGCCTTGATTTTGCGCGAAGCGGGAGTGCGCCTGCGCCTGCCGCAAATCAAGGGCCGCTGCGCAAGGGCCGCTACGTAATTTCCGCAGGCCAGCCCACTCGGGTGGAACGGATACTGAAGTCTGTTCAGATCACGACAAAAGAGGAGACAACTCATGCCATCTTTCAAGCAACTCTTCAAACGCAGCGCGCCGGCCTTGCTGGCCGCCCTCTGCCTGGGCAGCGCGGCTACTTCGGCTCTTGCGCAAGCCTGGCCCAACAAGCCCATCAAGTTCGTCGCCGTGTTTCCACCCGGTGGCTCGGTCGACCAGGTGGCGCGCATCCTGGCACAGCCGCTCTCGCAGCAGCTCGGCCAGAACATCATTGTCGAAAACAAGGGCGGCGCGTCGGGCTCCATCGGCACGGCGGCGGTGGCAGCAGCCACTGCCGACGGCTATACCTTTGGCGTGGTGTTTGACACGCACGGCGTGAACCCCAGCCTGATCCCCAGCATGAGCTTTGACACCCGCCGCGACCTGGCGCCGATTGCACTCATCGGCACTTCGGCCATGGTCTTGGCTACGCATACTGCGTCGGAATACAAGAGCTTCAACGACGTGGTGGCCGCCGCCAAGGCCAAGAAAAACGTCAACTACGGCAGCATCGGCTCGGGCAGCCTGGGCCACTTGGCCATGGCCCTCTTGAGCAAGAACGGCAACATCGACTGGCAACATGTGCCCTACAAAGGCGGCGGTCCTCTGATGAGCGACGCGGTGGCCGGCCATGTGCCGCTGTCCATTGGCTCGGTGTTTGTGACCAAGCCGCACATTGACAGTGGCCGCATGCGCCCCCTGGCCGTCACCACCAGCAAGCGTTCGCCCGAACTGCCCAACGTGCCGACCGTGGCCGAGAGCGGCTTTGCCGGCTTTGATGCGCCAGCCTGGTGGGCCATCATCGCCCCGGCCAAGACGCCGCCCGAGATCATCAAGCGCATGAACGAAGAAGTGAACAAGGCGCTGAAGAACCCCGAGATCGCGCAAAAGCTCGGCGCCCAAGGCATCAGCATCACCGACAGCACGCCAGACAGCACGCGCGTTTTCATTGACCGTCAGATCGAGACCTGGGCCAAGGTGGTCAAGGACAACAACATCAAGGCTGACTGACAGCATGCGCATTCCTGACTGGACACCAGCGCTCAAGCCGCAGCCCGAGGACTTGGTGAACGCCATCCTCGCGCGGCGCGGTGGCACGCTGATTAACCTCGACAAAGCCTTGCTGTGGAGCGAGCCGCTGGCGCGCGCCTGGAACGTGTACCTGGGCGCCGTGCGCACCGGCCTGCCCACCAGCCGCCGCCTGCGCGAGCTGGGCATCTGCACCGTGGCGCTGCTGACGGGCGCGCACTATGAATACCATCATCACGCGCCAGACTTTTTGGCGGCCGGGGGTAGCCAGGCCGAGCTGGATGCCTTGAACGAGTTGGTCAAGCAGGATGCCCGCTTGTCTGCGGTGCACCCAGCGCTTGGCCCGGTGGAGCAGCTGGTGGTGCAGTACGCCGCGCAGATGACGCTGGACGTGAGGGTGAGCGATGCGGTCTTTGACGGCCTGCGCCAGCACTTTGACAACACAGCCTTGGTCGAGTTGACCAGCGCGATTGCCACTTACAACATGGTGGCGCGCTTTTTGGTGGCGCTGGGCGTGTCTCCGGAGGCTTGATCGAACCAAGGCTTGATCGGCCGGCCGTGGGCGTTTGTCCGCAAGCCCGGCCGATAATGCCGGCATGCGAATTCGATTCACCAAAATGCAGGGCGCGGGCAACGACTTCGTCGTGCTCGACGAGACCCGTGGTCAGCTTGATTTAAGCGCTGCCCAATACCGCTTTTTGGCCGACCGCCACTTTGGCGTGGGCGCCGACCAGATATTGAGCGTGCGGCCTGCACCCCAAGGCAGCCAGGGCATCGACTTTGCCTACGCCATTCACAACGCCGACGGCAACGAGGTCGAGCATTGCGGCAACGGCGCGCGCTGCTTTGTGCGCTACGTGCATGACGCCGGCCTGAGCCAGGCCAGCACCGTGCGCGTGCAGGCTCTCAACCGCGTGCTGGACTTGAACCTGGCCGCCGATGGCCGCGTGAGCGTGGACATGGGCGCGCCTGACTTTGCCTTGAGCGCGCTGCCTTTTGACGCAGTGGGCCTGGAGCCGCAAACAGTACAAGGCTGGGCAACGTGGCCGCTTGAAGTTGAGTCGCAAGGCCAGCGCACCACGCTTTTCAGCGCCGTGCTGTCCATGGGCAATCCGCATGCGGTGCAACTGGTGGACGACGTGGACACCGCGCCGATTGCCGAGTGGGGGCCGCAGATTGAAGGCCATGCCCGTTTTGCACGCCGCGTCAACGCCGGCTTCATGCAGGTGCTGTCGCGCCGTGAAGTCAAGCTGCGGGTGTACGAACGCGGCGCCGGCGAAACCCTGGCTTGCGGCACCGGCGCTTGTGCAGCGGTGGTGGCTGGCATTCGCCTAGGCCTCTTGGACGCGGTGGTGGACGTGCACACGCACGGCGGCCTGCTCACGATTGAATGGCCCGGCCACGACAAGCTGGACGCGCCCGTCATCTTGCGCGGCCCGGCCACGCGGGTTTTCGAAGGTGAGATTGAAGTGCCTGCCCTTTGAAAAAACGCCTTGCCCGAACAACGACCTCTACAAAA
>CAZNQE010000161.1:0-4461 GCA_964575005.1 uncultured Polaromonas sp.
CATGGCGCTCTTGTCATTTAAAAAACTTCAGGCTGAATATCCCGATTACAAAGGCGGTATGCTTTTGATCGATGAGGCCGATGCTGGTTTGTTCCCAACCGCGCAAGTCAACCTGCTAAAAATATTTGAACGCGAATGCAGGAAGCTCAATTTGCAGGTGGTGATGACATCACACTCGCCAGTCATGATTGAATTTGCTTACGAGAAGAGTCTGCAGCCGTACAGTAAAAAATTTAAAACCGTCTATCTGAGCAACACATATGGTGATGTCCAGGTAAAGACTGATTGGTCTTGGGCGACGATCAGTGCCGACATCCATACGAGAACTGTTAGCGCAGGACCTACGGCTATCTTGCCCAGCGTCAATGTTTACTTTGAGGATAAAGAGGCGGAAGATTTATTCACAGCATTAATTAGCCGCCAGCCTCTGAAAAAGTTTTTGACTCCAATGTCTGGGATTAAGATGGGTTGCACAAATTATGTGTATCTGCTTGATCGCAAAGTGCCAGAATTCAGAGCAAACAGTGTGATTTGTTTGGATGAAGATGCGAAAGCCCACCTGAAAGGCAAGGGCTTTAAAACAGTCGTAATTCTGCCCGGGGATTTGCCCCCCGACCAGTTGATTTTTGAGCATCTTTACAACCTGCCGCTCGATGATCCTTTCTGGAAAAACAATTTGCAATTTTCGCGTGAAGTCTTCACCAACACAGCCGGCCGTGAAGCCATTAGTGAATTTGCCATAAGTGGTGACAAAGTCGACCTGAAAGAGCGTCTGGCTGCTTATCGGGGCAACAAGGTTAAGCGGCAAATTTTCAAAGATTTTTATAACTCGACAGACATTCAATCGTTGGTTGCGGCGAGCATCAGGCCGTCAAACGCTTGGAGTCATTGGGTAAAAAATAATCCAAACGCCACCAATGTATTCTTGAAGGCCTTTAAGGGGGCGCTGTACGGCGTCATGAAAAACGGCTACGCCGTAGACGATGCGAAACTCACAGCCTTGGAAGTTAAGTTCAAAAAAGTGCCTCATGTTCTCTAACCGGCTCTACAGCCCACTACGCTACCCCGGCGGTAAAGCGCCTTTTGCGCCCTTCATTGCCAAGGTGATGGAGGTCAATGGCGTTTTGGGTGGCCATTACCTAGAGCCCTACGCGGGTGGTGCTGGGGTTGCACTGGATCTGCTTTTTCAGGGGCATGCAAGCCACATCCACATCAACGATGCCGATCCGGCTGTGTACGCGTTTTGGGTGTCTGTGACACAGCATTCTGAAGATCTGCTTGAGTTGCTGGCGTCCACCCCGATCACCATCGACGAGTGGTTCAAATGGCGCTCGGTGCTTCGCGAGGACTGCAATGCCAGCTTGGTCGAGAAAGGTTTTGCCACCCTCTTCATGAACAGAACCAACCGCTCGGGCATCTTGAAGGCTGGCGTCATTGGCGGCAAAAGCCAAGAAGGGACCTACAAGCTGGACGCGCGCTTCAAGAAGGACGTGATTTCAGCGCGCATTCTTGCCATCGCCGAACGGGCCAAAGACATCACGGTGTACAGCGAAGACTCGCTGGCCCTGTTGACGCGCTGCAAAGCGTTTTTGCCAAAACAGTCGCTGATCTATCTGGACCCCCCTTATTACGTAAAGGGCAAGGGCCTGTACCGCAACTACTACGAGCACGACGACCATGTGGCAATTGCCAAAATAATCAAGGCCAAAGGCTTTAGGCGGCATTGGGTTGTGTCCTATGACAACGCAACCGAAATCCGTGCCATGTACCAGCTTATCAACGAGAAGACGTACGGGCTCAACTACACCGCCCAGCGGCGCTACGTCGGAAATGAGGTTATGTTCTTCAGCCAGGGGCTGGTGGTCCCGGATGCGGGCATTCCCCAAGCCAAGAAAGTAGCTTGAAGTCCGATATCTATTACCTGGGCAGCACATCCACACTCTAGGCGGTGAGGTTGCCGGGCCAGCCCTCTTGAGTCTGGGCCTAGCTGTCTGCTGGTGTCGCTTGCCTCGTTCCCACCTTGTTCCAAGCCGTTTGTGCGGCAGCGCTATCCGCCTTAGCTGCGCGTTTTGCAAAGAAAATCGCGGCCAAGCGATAGGCCACGTGTTTTGGTGACCGTCGCAGGCGCTTGGCGGGCTTGCTCATGGGTTTAGCCTAGATGACCTCAAGCGCTGAAGAAATTCTTCAACTTATCCGTCCAACCCTCTTCCGTCGGTGAATGCTTGGCCCCGCCTTTTTTCAGTGACTCGTCAAAGTCCTTGAGGAGCTTGCGCTGATGCTCGGTGAGCTTGACTGGCGTCTCGACGGCGATGTGGCAATACAAGTCGCCGGGGTAGCTGGAGCGCACGCCTTTGATGCCCTTGCCGCGCAGGCGGAACTGCTTGCCTGCTTGCGTGCCTTCTGGGATGTCGATGGCCGCCTTGCCTGAGAGGGTGGGCACTTCAATCTCGCCGCCCAAGGCCGCGCGCGGAAAGCTGATGGGCACGACGCAATGCAGGTCGTCGCCTTCACGCTCAAAGATCTCGTGCTTCTTGATGCGGATCTCGATGTACAGGTCGCCAGGTGGGCCGCCGTTGGTGCCGGGCTCGCCGTTGCCGGTGGAGCGGATGCGCATGCCATCGTCAATGCCGCCGGGGATTTTGACTTCGAGCGTCTTGTTGGTCTTGGTCTTGCCGACGCCGTGGCATGCCACGCAGGGCTCGGGGATCAGCTTGCCTGTGCCTTTGCACTGCGGGCAGTTTTGTTGCACGCTGAAAAAGCCTTGGCGCATTTGCACCACGCCGTGGCCGTGGCAGGTGGTGCAGGTGGCCACTTTGGTGCCTGGCTTGGCGCCGCTGCCGCTGCAAATGCGGCAGTCGTCCCAGCTCGGAATGCGGATTTGCGCATCCTTGCCCTCGGCCGCTTCTTCCAGCGTGACTTCCATGGCGTAGCTGAGGTCGCCGCCGCGGTAGACCTGACGGCCGCTGCGCTGCTGGCCGCCGCGCCCATTGGCGCCACCAAACACATCGCCAAAAATGTCGCCAAAGGCCTCGGCAAAGCCGCCAAATCCCTCAGGCCCGCCCGCACCGCCACCACGGTTCGGGTCCACACCGGCGTGGCCGTACTGGTCGTAGGCCGCGCGCTTTTGCGCGTCTGAAAGCATCTCGTAGGCCTCTTTGGCCTCTTTGAATTTCTCTTCGGACACTTTGGAGCCATCGCCCTGGTTGCGGTCAGGGTGATGCTTCATCGCAAGCTTGCGATACGCTTTTTTGATGTCTTCATCGCTGGCGTTTTTAGGAACGCCCAGCGTGTCGTAGTAATCTTTTTTAGCCATGAAACTGCGCAATCAGTGAAATAAAACAGGTGCCCCGAACGCAGGAAAGCGGAACCGGGACAGTGCCCTGGTTCCGCTCCTGGTGTCGCTTAATTTTCGCGTGCGTGCGGGGAGAAAAAGGGCTTAACCCTTCTTGACTTCCTTGACCTCGGCGTCGACCACATTATCGTCGCCGCCCTTGGCGTCGTTGCCTGCTCCGGTGGCGCCGGCACCGGCCGGACCAGCAGCTGCGGCCTGCTCGGCCTGGTTAGCCTGCATGTCGGCGTACATTTTTTCGCCCAGCTTCTGGCTGGCTTCCATCAGGGCGGCGTTCTTGGCTTCAATCGCTGCCTTGTCCTCGCCCTTCAAAGCCTCTTCCATGTCGCTAATAGCTTTCTCGATCTTTTCCTTTTCGCCGGCTTCGAGCTTGTCGCCATACTCGCCCAGCGACTTGCGCACGCTGTGGACCATGGCCTCAGCGTTGTTCTTGGCTTGCACGAACTCGACCTTTTCCTTGTCGGCGGCAGCGTTCAGTTCGGCGTCTTTCACCATCTGCTGAATCTCGGCTTCAGACAAGCCCGAGTTGGCCTTGATGGTGATCTTGTTTTCTTTGCCGGTGCCTTTGTCTTTGGCGCCCACGTGCAAGATGCCGTTGGCGTCGATGTCAAAAGAAACTTCAATTTGCGGCGTGCCGCGTGCAGCTGGCGGGATGCCTTCGAGGTTGAACTCGCCCAGCGCTTTGTTGCCCGAAGCAATCTCACGCTCGCCCTGGAACACCTTGATGGTCACGGCAGGCTGGTTGTCTTCAGCGGTAGAAAAAGTCTGCGCAAACTTGGTCGGGATGGTCGTGTTTTTCTTGATCATCTTGGTCATCACGCCGCCCATGGTTTCAATACCCAGGGACAGCGGGGTGACGTCGAGCAGCAGCACGTCGGTGCGGTCGCCAGACAAAACCTGACCTTGAATCGCAGCGCCCACGGCCACGGCTTCGTCGGGGTTCACGTCTTTGCGTGGCTCCTTGCCGAAGAACTCTTTGACTTTTTCTTGCACCTTGGGCATGCGCGACATGCCGCCGACCAAGATGACGTCGTCGATGTCGGACACCGAGACGCCGGCGTCCTTGATGGCCATGCGGCAAGGGGCGATGGTGCGCTCGATCAGCTCTTCCA
>CAZNQE010000162.1:0-4384 GCA_964575005.1 uncultured Polaromonas sp.
GCCCACAGCACCCTCCAGCATGGTTCCGCCATAGAGAGCGATTTGGGCCGAATCGGCAATGGCTGCCACCTGCTGGGCCGCTTGGAGCCCGCCGGACTGTTCGGTCTTGATGGCAAACACATCAGCCGCGCCCGACTTGGCCAATTCAAACGCGGTCACCGGCCCCATCAAAGACTCATCAGCCATGATGGCGATGGGGTAACAGCCCCGAAGGCGCGCCATGGCATCGGGATGCGCGACGGGCTGCTCAGCCAGCTCACAGCCCACCTCGGCCAGCGCCGGCAAGCCGTAGCGGGCGTCCAGCTCTGACCAGGCCATGTTGACGTCAACCCGCACCGAGGCTTTGTCACCCAGCGCTTTTTTGATGGCCGCCACATGGGCCACGTCCTCACGCACGGGCTTGCGGCCAATCTTGAGTTTGAAAATCTGGTGACGGCCAATGGCCAGCATGTGCTCGGCTTCGGCAATGTCGCGGGCGGTATCGCCTGAAGCCAGGGTCCACGCCACGGGCAGTCGGTCGTGCTGGCGGCCACCCAACAGCTCAGACACTGGCAAGCCCACGCGCTGACCCAGCGCATCGAACAAAGCGGTTTCAACCGCGCATTTGGCAAACCGGTTTTCGCGAATGGCGGTGTTGAGCCGGGCCATCAGGGCGGACACGTGATTGGCCGAGGCGCCCAACATCAAGGGTGCAAAGTAGGTATCGACCGCCAGCTTCATGCCTTCGGGAGATTCACCGCCGTAGGCGAGACCACCGATGGTGGTGCCTTCGCCCACGCCCACCGTGCCGTCAGAGCAGTGCACGCGCACCAGCATCAGGGTCTGGCCGTTCATGACGGCCATCGACAATTTGTGAGGCCGAATGGTGGGCAGATCCACCAGCAAGGTTTCCACTCGCACAATCGTCGCGGCAGCAACTGCCGCGCTGATTTGAGGGGGTAAAGAGGATGTGTGTTGCATGGGACGGATTGAAAGTCAGCCCCGTTTTTTCATCCAACACCGAATTCGTTTACCTCAATACCTTTTTGGCATAGTCATCGATTTTTCTGTTAAAAATCAATGACTTAACGCCAGCTCGATTTCTAAATTAGGGGTTTACCCTCATGGACTTACGCCAACTACGCTATTTCGTGGCCGTCGCCACCACTCGGAACTTCACCCGGGCTGCAGAGCAAATGCACATTGCCCAGCCGCCCTTGAGCCGCCAGATTCAGCAGCTCGAAGACGAGCTGGGGGTTCAGCTGATTCAGCGCAACACCCGCCCTCTGCGACTCACCGAGATGGGCAGACTGTTCTACGAGCAGTCATTGCAGGTCTTGCAAAAAATCGAGCAAATGAAGTCCGGCGTGCGTCAGACAGAAGGCGCGCAACGCAAATCCATCACGATGGCCTATGTGGCCTCCACGCTTTATGGCGGCTTACCGATGCTGGTGCGGATGTTTCGCCAGCGCTACCCCGACACGGATGTGCATCTGGTCGATCTGGGGTCGGTGCAGCAAATGACCGAGCTCAAATCCGGTCGGATCGATATTGGATTTGGCCGGGTGCGTACCCGCGACGCGACCGTGGCGCGCACGGTGTTGCGTGAGGAGCGCCTGGTGCTGGCGCTAGCACCCAGCTCGCCGCTGGCAGCCAATACAGGCCGCATTTCACTCAAGGAAATTGCACAAGAAAGGCTGATCGTTTTCCCCAAAGAGCCGCGCCCCAGCTATGCCGACCATGTACTGAGCCTGCTGAACGACCAGAACATACGCCTCGCGGAGGTCCATGAGGTTCGCGAACTACAAGCGGCTTTGGGTTTGGTTGCGTGTGAGATGGGGGTGTGCATCATTCCGGCGGCGGCACGCTTGCGATCGGACCTGGTGTACCGATTGATTGACGATGAGCGCGCGACCTCTCCGGTGATTCTCAGTCACCGCTTGAACGACGACTCCTGGTACATCAGCGCGATCAAGGAGTTGATCACCGAGATGTATTCACAGAACCCGTTGTGGCTGGACTTTGAGACCAATGCCATTCCCAAAGCAGTGTCGCAGGAGCTGGCGAGGCCGTCCGAAAGCACTGCACCATCCAAGACCCGTTCGCGCACCCGGTCCAAGAAACCAGCTACAGAATAAGTGACCAAGTCAGCGCTGAAAATCCAGCATCCATCCTGCTCAAGCCATGAATGATTTGTACCCAGCCAAGGTGATCCCGATTACCGTCGCGCCAGCCGATCGCGACAAAAAGCGCAGCCAGCCCAAAGGCCGACAGGTCGATGCAGCCGTGCAGGCTGAAGTGGCCGCGCTGGTCGGCGACGGCATTGAGCGCCGCGACCTGTTGATCGAAAACCTGCATCTCATCAACGATGCGCTGGGTCACTTGCCCACCTCACACTTGGCTGCGCTGGCGCAGATGATGCGACTGTCGCAAACCGAGGTGTTCGAGGTCGCGAGTTTTTATCATCACTTTGAGGTGGTGCGTGAAGGCGAAGTGGCACCCGCTGCACTGACGGTGCGCGTGTGCGAAGGCTTGAGTTGTGAGATGGCTGGCGCGAAAGATTTATTGGCACGTTTGCCTGCCCTGCTGGGCAAAGACGTGCGCGTGATTCCTGCGCCCTGCATAGGCCGCTGCGAGCAAGCGCCTGCGGTGTGTGTGGGCCAGAACGTCGTGGCGCCAGCCAGCAGCGTGGGCGTGAGCGAAGCTGTGAAAAACGGCGCAATGCAGCCGCAAGTTCTCGCGCACATAGCTCTGGCGCAGTACCGCGCCCAAGGTGGCTACGCGCTCTACCAGCGCTGCATTCAGGGTGAGCTTCCAGTTGAAGACGTGCTGCGCACGCTGGAATCGTCCAAGCTGCGCGGCCTGGGCGGCGCGGGATTTCCGGCCGGGCGCAAATGGCGCATCGTGCGCGGCCAGCCTGGCCCGCGCCTGATGGTCATCAACATCGACGAGGGCGAGCCCGGCACCTTCAAGGACCGCTTTTATCTGGAGCGCGACCCGCAGCGATTTTTGGAAGGCGCGCTGATTGCCGCCTGGGCCGTGGGCATTGAGCGCATCTACATCTATTTGCGCGACGAATACCACGGTTGCCACGCGCTGCTCACTAAAGAGTTAGAAAGCTTGCAAGCGTCAGACCTGGGCGCGTCAATGCCGGGCATCGAACTGCGACGTGGTGCTGGCGCCTACATCTGCGGTGAAGAGTCGGCGCTGATCGAATCCGTCGAAGGCAAGCGCGGCATGCCCCGCCTGCGCCCGCCTTATGTGGCGGAAATTGGTCTGTTTGACCAGCCGACGCTGGCGCACAACTTCGAGACCCTGCATTGGGTACGCGACATCCTGACGCAAGGAGCGGACTGGTTTGCGGCGCAAGGCCGGCATGGCCGCAGCGGCTTGCGCTCTTTCAGCGTGAGCGGGCGCGTGCGCGTGCCGGGCGTCAAGCTGGCGCCGGCTGGCATCACGCTGCATGAGTTGATTGAAGAATATTGCGGCGGCATGGCGGAAGGCCACACGCTTTACGCCTACCTGCCCGGTGGGGCCTCGGGCGGCATCTTGCCGGCGAGCTTGGCCAATGTGCCGTTGGACTTTGACACCTTGCAGCCACACGGTGCTTTCATCGGCTCGGCGGCCGTCATCGTGCTCAGCCAGCATGACCGTGCGCGCGATGCGGCGCTGAACATGATGCGGTTTTTTGAACACGAGTCTTGCGGCCAATGCACGCCCTGCCGCAGCGGCACGGCCAAGGCACGGGCCTTGATTGAAAAACCTAACTGGGACACTGAGTTGCTGGGTTTGCTGTCGCAGGTCATGCGCGAGGCGTCTATTTGCGGCCTCGGGCAGGCGGCGCCGAATCCTGTCGATTGCGTGGTGCGTTACTTCCCGCATGAGTTGACTGACCCTGCCAGCGCTGGAGGGAACAAGCCATGAGCGCCCTGCCCAAAACCTCAGTGATGACTGCACCCATCTGCTTTCAACTCAACGGCCGCGAAGTGCAAGCGCAAGCCGGCGAAACCCTGCTCACCGTCGCCAAACGCGAAGGCTTGGCGATTCCCCACCTGTGCCACAAAGACGGCCTGACGCCGGCTGGCAACTGCCGCGCCTGCGTAGTCGAAGTGCAAGGCGAACGCACGCTGGCTGCGTCTTGCTGCCGCGTGCCCACCGCAGGCATGGTGGTGCAAACCGAAAGCGAGCGAGCCGTGACAGCACGCCGCACGGTGCTCGAATTACTGCTGTCTGATATTCCTCAGCCCCTGCCCGGCGCGCCATCTGAAGTGCATGACTGGGGCCGCCAAGCGGGTGCTCACACAGCGCGATTTGAAGCGCGCAGCCAGCCGCAAGCTGACTTCAGCCACCCCGCCATTGCTGTCAACCTGGACGCCTGCATTCAGTGCACGCGCTGCCTGCGCGC
>CAZNQE010000163.1:0-4267 GCA_964575005.1 uncultured Polaromonas sp.
ACGGCCAGCGCCGCCAGGATCAGGCCCATCAGCCGCGTCATCACATTGATGCCGGTTTTGCCCAGCGCCCGTGCGATGGGGCTGGCGAGTGAAAAGCACAAGGCTGTGGCCAGCGCGACCACCACGCCATAGCCAATCAAAGTGGCGAGCTCTAAAAAGTTCTTGGCTTTGTCGGCGTAAATCACCACGGTGGACATGGTGGCCGGGCCGGTGAGCAATGGAATCGTCAGCGGCACCACGGCGATGCTGGCGCCTTGCGCGGCGCGCTCGTCGGCGTCGTGCAGCTCGTCGGCGTTGGTCTTGGTTTGTGGTGTTTGCGCGTTCAGCATGGCCAGCGCGGCGGTGAGCAAGAGAAGGCCGCCTCCGACCTGAAAACTGGCCAGCGAAATCGAGAAGAACTCCAGAATCTGCACGCCCAAAATCGCGCTGATGGCGATCACCGCAAACGCGCTAAAAGAAGAAATCAGGATCGTGCGGCGGCGCTGTTCGCGTGTGAAATGCTGCGTGTAATGAATAAAGAAAGCCACGCAGGCCAGCGGGTTGACGATGGCCAGCAGCGTGACCAGGGGCTTGAAGTCCATCAGCGGCCGCCCGTCACGTCAAGGATGGAGCCGGTCACGTAACTCGACGCGGGGCTCAGCAGCCACATGATGCTTTGCGCGACTTCTTCGGCACTCCCCGCGCGCTGCATGGGCACAGACGGCGCTAGGTCGCGGGCACGGTTGGGCAGGCCGCCCGAGGCATGAATGTCCGTTTCAATGATGCCGGGCCGCACCGCGTTGACGCGAATGCCTTCGGCCGCCACCTCGCGCGCCAGACCGACGGTGAAGGTATCAATCGCGCCCTTGGCGGCCGCATAGTCCACGTACTGGCCGGGCGCGCCCAGCCGCGCTGCCACGCTGGACAAATTGACGATGACGCCGCCTTCGCCGCCGTGGCGCGTGCTCATGCGGCGCACCGCTTCACGTGCGCAGACCAGGCTGCCCAGCACATTGATGTCGAACATGCGCCGCATGCGCGCCATGCTCATGGCGTCCACGCGTGAGGTCGCATCGACCACGCCCGCGTTGTTGACCAGCGCGCTGAGCCGGCCGAGCTTGGCGTCGACTTTTTCAAACATGGCCAGGATCTGCGCTTCATCGGCCACGTCGGCTTGCACGCTCATGGCGGTGCCGCCTGCGGCGCGGATTTTGCGCACCACTTCATCGGCGGCTAAAGAATTGGCGCTGTAGTTCACGGCCACGGCGTAGCCGGCCTTGGCGGCAAGCAAAGCGGTGGCGGCGCCGATGCCGCGTGAGGCGCCAGTGATCAGGACGACAGGTGACAAGTTTGAGCTCCAGGGCGAGGGTTGCTTGCGAATTTGATTAGCGAATAGTGACTAGCGAAGACGCGGTTGACGCCCGAAAAGCGGTTACAACCGGGGCTGCTTTTTTCAATGTACATCACAGCCGTAAGGCGCAGGCGCAAGCCCTTCGAAAGTTTCCATGACTGCCACCATCGACTACTACTTTGCCCCCCACAGCCCTTGGAGCTACCTGGGCCATCAGCGCTTTGCCGACTTGGCCGCTCGCACGGGCGCCACGGTGCGGGTATTGCCGACTGACTTGTCCAAAGTATTTCCTGTGTCGGGCGGTTTGCCGCTGGGCCAGCGCGCGCCGCAGCGCCAGGCCTACCGCCTGGTTGAGCTCAAGCGCTTTTCTGAGCACCTGAAGCTGCCCATGAACGTCAAGCCCAAGTTCTTCCCGGTCAGTGGCGACGACGCCTGCCGCCTGATCCTGGCGGTCGAGCAAGCGGACGGCACTGCGGCTGCCATGGCGCTGACCGGTGCCGTGATGCGCGCGGTCTGGGCTGAGGAGCGCAACATCGCTGACGCTGCTGTGCTGGCTGAGTTGCTGGTCGAGCAAAAGTTGGACGCTGCACGACTGACCGACGCAAAAAGCCCTGCCGTGCAACAGCGCTACGAGGCCATTGCCCAGCAAGCCATTGATGCGGCCGTGTTCGGGGCGCCCAGCTACGTGATTGACGGCGAAATTTTCTGGGGCCAGGACCGCCTGGACTTTGTCGAGGCACGTCTGGCCGCAAAATAAGCCAGCCTTCTCAAAGGCGTCCAGACCACTATTTACATCGGAGATTTCCATGGGTCATTTCGTCGATCTCAAAGCTGCAGACGGCTTCACTTTCCCCGCTTACGTGGCCGAACCCGCGGGCAAGCCACGCGGCGCCATCGTGGTGTTGCAAGAAATCTTTGGTGTGAACTCGCACATTCGTTCGGTGGTTGACGGCTACGCCGCTGATGGCTTTTTGGCCGTCGCGCCATCGACCTTTCACCGCGTGCAACCGGGCGTGGATCTGGGCTACACCGAAGGCGACATGGGCCAGGGCTTTGGCTTGAAGACGGCGGTGGAAGCCTTGCCAACACCTGGTGTGATGCAAGACATTGAGGCGGCCATCAAGTACGCCCGCACGGGCTCGGACAATGGCAAAGTCGGCATCGTGGGCTACTGCTGGGGTGGCCTTTTGGCTTGGCGCTCAGCCTGCACCTTGCCCGACCTGAGTGCGGCCGTCTGCTATTACGGCGGCGGCATGACCAGCGCTGAAGAGTCAGCGCGCAAGCCAGGCTGCCCGGTGCTCGCGCACTTCGGCGACCAAGACCACTGGATTGCGCTGGACACCGTGGAAGCTTTTAAGGCCGCGCACCCTGAAGTGGAGGTGCATGTGTACGCAGCCAACCACGGCTTTAATTGCGACCAGCGCGGCTCGCACGACGCATCAGCGGCCAAGCAAGCGCGCGAGCGTTCGCTGGCATTTTTTGCCAAGCACCTCGGCTAATTTCAGCGAACGACGCAACGCGCAAGCGGGTTAGCGGCGTGTGCGGTCCAAGTACTGCTTGCGCCAGAACACCGTCAGCACCACGGCGGCCAGCAGCAGCATTAAGCCCAGCGTGATCCAAAAGCCGGTGCTGGTGTGAATCAGTGGCATGAACTCAAAGTTCATGCCAAAAAAACCAGTGATCAGGTTCAGCGGCAAAAACACCGCCGTCAGCGCGGTGAGCGCACGCATGATGTCGTTGGTGCGGTTGCTCTGCGCCGAGAAATGCATCTGCACCGCTGTCTCGGCGCTGTGCTCCAGCCGTCGCACGTGGTGCACCACGCGCTCGATGTGCTCGAGCACGTCGCGCGAGCGTACCTTGAGCAATTCGCGCTCGCGCTGTTGACCTGGCGTGTCGCCTTCGGGCCATGTTTCCAGCGCGTCAATCCAATCTTGCACGGCCGAACGCTGGTCTTCGCAAATCTCGTCGAGTTCATGCAGCGCCAGTCGGGCATCGAGTACCGCGTTCCAGTTTGAAAACCGCGCCTTGGGCCGCAGTAGCTCAGACTGCCAGTGGTCCATCTGCCGTGTGAGTTCGCGGCGCAGTTCCAGGTAGCCATCCACCATCAGATTGACCACGCGCAGCATCAAATCAGCGGGGCTGGTGGGCAGCTTCACGCCGGCTGCGCGCGACTCGGCGCTGGCCGCGTCACGCAGGCGCTGGGTGTAGAGGTCGCGCACCGAGCAGTCCTCGGGGTGCACCGTCAGCAGCAGGCGGTCAAATACCGCGAAGCCGACGGGGTTCGTGTCGATTCGGCGTAGCACGGGGGGGCCGCTCGCCCGGTTGCGACGCGTACCGTTGGCAGTGGCCGCTTCGGTTTGCGCGGCGTCCTGGCGGATGGCCTTGGCCGTGTCGCTGGCCGCGGGTGCCACCTGGGTCGCCAGCCGCCTGAATACCAGGATGTCGTACTGCGACGTGTAGTCGTAGTGCGAGGGCAGCTGCCGATTTAAGAGGTCTGACACATGCAAGTCCACCAGCGGTGTGCCCACCAGTTGCTGCAAAGCAATCTGGATGTCGCTCAAAAGTGCTTCGTACTCGCGCCGTGTGCAAGCTATCCAGACGAAACCCTGCTCGGGCAGCGCCGCAGGCAGCTCGGCGCTTTCGGTCAGCCTGGCGCCTGTGATGTGAAAGACGCGCATGGGGCTTTTCAGCGTTGACGCAGTTTGCGCGCCGCGTCGATGGCAAAGTAAGTCAGCACGCCATCAGCGCCAGCCCGCTTGAAGGCCAGCAGGCTTTCCATCATCACGGCGTCGTGGTCCAGCCATCCGTTTTGCGCGGCGGCTTTGAGCATGGCGTATTCACCGCTGACTTGGTACGCAAAAGTCGGCACCTTGAATTCGTCTTTCACGCGGCGCACCACGTCCAGGTAGGGCATGCCGGGCTTGACCATCACCATGT
>CAZNQE010000164.1:0-4217 GCA_964575005.1 uncultured Polaromonas sp.
GGGTGGAAGATTTCTTGCGCATTGAAAAAATGAAAGGTTATCGGGAAATAGTGGCAAGCTCGTGACAAACAAGCCCGCAGGCATGTCTGACGCGGCGCCACCATCAGCGCGTGCTTCAGGCTTCGAGCGTCCTGGCCACTTCGCGGATTTCAAAGAACTCCAGGATGTCGCCAACCTGGATGTCGTTGTAACCCTTGACGTTCAAACCGCACTCGAAGCCTTCTTTGACTTCGCGTGCATCGTCCTTGAAGCGCTTGAGCGAATCGAGTTCACCCGTGAAGATGACCACGTTTTCGCGCAAGAGGCGAATGCGCGCGTTGCGGCGAACCACACCGGCGGTGACCATACAGCCGGCAATCGAGCCGATCTTGCTGACCTTGAACACCTGGCGAATCTCGGCCATGCCGATGACTTCTTCTTTCTTGTCTGGCGTCAACATGCCCGACATCGCAGCGCGCAACTCGTCCACAGCGTCATAAATGATGTTGTAGTAGCGAATCTCGATGCCGTTGTTCTCAGCCAGCTTGCGTGCCTGCGCATCAGCGCGGGTGTTAAAGCCAATCAGCACAGCCTTCGAAGCAATCGCCAAGTTGACGTCCGACTCGGAGATACCGCCGACAGCGGAGTACACCAGTTGAACCTTGACCTCGTCGGTCGAGAGTTTGAGAAGCGACTGAGCCAGGGCTTCTTGCGAGCCTTGCACGTCGGCCTTGATGATGATCGGCAGCATCTTGACTTCGCCAGCGTTGATGTCGGAGAACATGTTCTCCAGCTTGGACGCTTGCTGCTTGGCCAGCTTGGTGTTGCGGAACTTGCCTGCGCGGTAGGTCGCGATTTCGCGGGCACGACGCTCGTCGGTCATGACCATGAACTCGTCGCCCGCCTGCGGCACTTCCGTCAAGCCCTGGATCTCGACCGGAATCGAAGGACCGGCTGTCTTGATGGCGCGGCCGTTTTCGTCCAGCATGGCGCGCACGCGGCCAAAGGTTGAACCGGCCAGCACCACGTCGCCCGCTTTCAGCGTACCGGACTGAACCAGCACGGTGGCCACAGGGCCGCGGCCTTTGTCCAGGCGCGCTTCAATGACCAGGCCTTTGGCCAGAGCATCGACAGGTGCACGCAGCTCAAGCACTTCAGCTTGCAACAGCACTTGCTCGAGCAAGTCATCAATACCGGCACCGGTGTGAGCCGACACGCCCACGAAAGGAACGTCGCCACCGAACTCTTCGGGGATGACTTCTTCCGTTACCAGCTCACCCTTGACGCGGTCCATGTTGATACCGGGCTTGTCAATCTTGTTGATGGCCACAACGATAGGAACACCCGCAGCCTTGGCGTGCTTGATGGCTTCCTTGGTCTGCGGCATCACGCCGTCGTCCGCTGCCACCACCAAAATCACGATGTCAGTCGCCTGCGCACCACGGGCACGCATGGCCGTGAAGGCCTCGTGACCCGGCGTGTCCAGGAAGGACACCATGCCGCGTGGCGTTTCAACGTGATACGCACCAATGTGCTGGGTAATGCCACCAGCTTCGCCCGACGCCACTTTGGCGCGGCGAATGTAGTCCAGCAGCGAGGTCTTGCCGTGGTCAACGTGACCCATGACAGTGACCACCGGTGGGCGCGGCAGCGCTTCGGCTTCTTGGCCTTGCACGTCTTCGTCGGTGAAGGCTTCTGGATCGTCCAGTGCAGCGGTAACCGCCTTGTGGCCCATTTCTTCCACCAAAATCATGGCGGTGTCCTGGTCCAGCGGCTGGTTGATGGTGGCCATCTGGCCAAGCTTCATCAGCTGCTTGATCACCTCGGACGATTTCACGCTCATCTTGTGGGCGAGTTCGGACACCGTGATGGTCTCCGGCACGTGCACTTCAATGACCTTGAACTCGGTCGGTGCAACGAAGTTGCTGTCCGAACGGCTGTCGCGATCGTTGCCACGGCGGCCACCGCCGCGCGTCGGTGCGCGCCAGTTGCCACGACCTGGCGTAGCCGTTGCGCCACGGGTCTTGATCTCGCCTTTTTTCTTGGCGGCGTCGTCTTTCCAGGTCGAAGACAGATTCTCCGACTTGACTTCTTTCTTGCCAGCACCGGCAGCGCCAGCCGCAGCAGGGGCGCCCGGCTTGGCCGCGGCGCCAGGCACCACGGCAGGCTTGTGAAGCGTCCCCTTCATGGCCACTTTCGGGTCCACGTGAGGCACCAGCACGCGCTTGGGCGCACTCATCATGGCGCGAATGCCAGCGGCTTCAGCCTCGGCCTTCTTGCGGCGATCCTGCAAGTCTTGCGCACGCACGGCGTCGGCCTGGAATTCAGCGGTGGCCTGGGCCTTTGCGGCGGCCTGGACGGCCGTGGCTTCAGCGACCTGGGCAGCCTTTGCAGCGGCGGCAGCATCAGCTGCAGCGGTGGCAACGGCGGCGGCAGCCGCCGCAGCAGCAGCTGCGGTCGCCGACTGCACTTCCCTCGTCGGGAACACGCGGGCACCCACCATCGGCTTGGGCGCGGCAGCTTTTTCTGCCTTGGCGGCCTCGGCCTGCGCTGCAGCCAACGCTTGCGTACGGGCCTGTTCCTCGGCGGCTTCAGCGGCTTGCGCTGCCTGCTCACGCGCGGCTTCCTTGGCGTCTTGTTCTTCGCGCAAGCGTCGTTTATCTGCCAGCTCTTCTTCTTGGCGGCGCAGCAATTCGGCGTTGCGATTGGCCTCGTCCTCGCGGCGGGTCAACTCGGCATCATGGGCGATACGGGCGTTTTCTGCCTCGGAAGGCTGGGCCGCACCCGGCGTCACTTCTTCAACTGTGTCCGAACCCTCATCACGTTTGACGAAGGTGCGCTTCTTGCGCACCTCCACCTGAATGGTGCGTGCGCGGCCGGTAGCGTCGGCTTGCTTGATCTCGGTGGTCGATTTCTTGACCAGCGTGATCTTTTTGCGTTCTGCCGTGGCGGTGCCATGGCTGGTTTGCAAATAGCTCAGGAGCTTTTGCTTGTCGGCCTCGGACAGGCGGTCGTCGGCCTGCGCCTTGGCGACGCCCGCGCTGGTCAATTGCTCGATCAGTGTCGCGGTGGGTTTGTTGAGTTCAGCTGCGAATTCAGCGACGGTGGTTGTACTGGACATAATTGGGTTTCCCTGCGGCCTCCATGATCATTGCTCTTGAGCGGCTGCAGCATCATCGGTAAACCAATGGGCGCGCGCGGTCATGATCAGGGCCTTGGCGTCTTCAGCAGACTGGCCAGTGATATCGGTTAGTTCGTCAACGGCCAGGTCGGCCAGATCGTCACGGGTGTGCACGCCAGACTCGATGAGCTTGGCGATCAGCTCCGGCGTCAGGCCGGCGACGTCCTTGAGGTTTTGCGAAACCTCTTCTACGTTTTCTTCGCGGGCGATTTCCATCGTCAGCAAAGCGTCTTTGGCGCGGGTGCGCAGCTCATTGACGGTGTCTTCGTCGAAGGACTCGATCTCCAGCATTTCCTGAAGCGGCACGTACGCCACTTCTTCGAGGCTGGTGAAGCCTTCGGAGATCAGGATGTCGGCGATTTCCTCGTCCACGTCCAGCTTTTCCATGAACAGCTTGCGGCTGCTGTCGGTCTCGGTGGCCTGCTTTTGCGCAGACTCGTCGGCCGTCATGATGTTGATCTTCCAGCCGGTGAGTTCAGCAGCCAAACGCACGTTTTGACCACCGCGACCGATAGAGATGGCCAGGTTTTCCTCGTCCACCACCACGTCCATGGCGTGACGCTCTTCGTCCACCACGATGGAGGACACGTTGGCTGGGGCCAGCGCGCCGATGACGAACTGCGCTGGATCTTCACTCCACAACACGATGTCCACGCGCTCGCCGGCGAGCTCGTTGGTCACGCCGTTGACACGCGTGCCGCGCACGCCGACGCAGGTGCCGATCGGATCAACACGTTTGTCGTGGGACAAAACAGCAATCTTGGCGCGCGAACCTGGGTCACGGGCGCAAGATTTGATCTCGAGCAGGCCCTGCTCGATTTCAGGAACTTCCTGGCGGAACAGCTCGATCATGTACTCGGGCGATGTACGCGAGAGGATGATGGGCGCGCCGCGCAGGGTCGTGTCCACTTCCATGATCATGGCGCGCACGCGGTCGCCAGAGCGAAGGTTTTCCTTCGGGATCATGTCGCTGCGACGCAGGCGGCCTTCAACGCGGCCGGATTCGACAATGATGTCGCCCTTGTCCATGCGCTTGACGGTGCCGACAAAAATCTTT
>CAZNQE010000165.1:0-4152 GCA_964575005.1 uncultured Polaromonas sp.
TCGCCTCCATCGGCGCGCCCAACTCTTCCAGCCGCGCCATCAGGGCCGCGCGGTCTGGCAGGTCGCCCGTCAGGTAGTCGAAGCCAGTAGAGCCGGCGATGGTATTGGAGAACGGGTCGTTGCCGCCCGAGGTGGCGTAGGCAGCGCCGCTGAAACGGTCGCGCGAATTGCGCTCGATGAGGGAGCCGATGATCAGCGGGGCGGCGATGGCCGCGATGCCGGCGGCGGAGATGGTCATCCCCGGTGACTGACTCAAAGCCGTGCCATTGAACCCAGTCACGGCAGACGACGCGATGGGCTTTCCACCCCAGGTGAGTCCGGTCAGCGCCTGCCCGCCGTAGCCCACCGCAGGGGCCGCCGCGCCGCCGCCCATCGTCCCCCAACCACCATTGAGGCTAATAAGCGTACCAAGCGCGTCACCGCCAGCGGCTCCAACGACGTTCGCAGCCGCCACCGTCCCCGACGCCGCGCCAGTTGTCAGGCCAAGCCAGTTGCCAATCAAGTGCGCCGCGCCGTAGGCATTGCTGGCGGTGCTGAATAGTCCGCCCGCGCCGCCCTGCCCGCCCCCCAGCAGCCCGCCGATGGCGCCCTGAATCAGATTGCCAATCGGCTGCACCACAAAGCTGATGATGGGCCGCAGCACCAGCGTGCGGAACATGTTTTTCAGCGTGTCGCGGAAGTTGCTGGCAAAGCCCTTGCCATCCTCGAAGCCGCGCAGCAGGGCGTCGGTGAGGGACTGGTTGATGCTGTCGGCGGCACGCTTCCATTCTTCTTCGGCGCGCTTGGCTTCTTCGACGGCTGCCGACTTGTCGGCACGCTGGCCGATCAGTTCGCGGTAGCGTTCCAGCTCGGCAATCTGGCGACGGATGGCGGCCGTTTCATCGTCGCGCGCTCCGGCCAGCACGGCGGTGCTGTGCTGGGCTTTCAGCGCGGTGATCTGTTCATCGATGCGCTTGCGCTCCAGGTCCACCAGCGCGCGGCCCGTCAGTCCCATGGCCCCGATTTCGTCTTCGAGCGACTTGTTCCTCTGCGCCAGCGTCTCGGCTTCGCGCACCATGGTGCCGACGTACTTGTCGTAGTCCTTGGACGCCTGCTCGTAGACCCTGGCCTGCTCTTGCTGCAGCTTGAGGGCCTTTTCGTTGGCCTCGAACGACTTGATTTCGGCCTCGGCTTTTTCCTTCTGCGCCGTCGTCAGTTTCAGCGCGCCGCTGATCAGCTTGCTCTGAAAATCGAGGCGCAGCCTGTCGGCCTGCGTCAGTTTCTCGCCGCCCTGAAGCTCCAGCTCCTGCGCGGCGATTTTTTCGCGCAGGCTGGTCATGAAGTTGCTGATGGCAGCGGCCTCGCGCTCTGCAGCGCGTGCGGCTTCGTTGGATGCCTTGGCGCCGGCCCTCTTGGACCCGGCCGCTTCCTTGCCAGCAGCGCTGGCTTTCCACGTCTCCGTTGCCAGTTTGCTGACCTGTTCGATGTATTCCTTTTCGCCGATCACGCCGGCGCGCAGGGCGGCCTGCCACTTGCCAAGATCCTCGAAGTAGCTCTTGTTGACGCCGGCGGCCTTCATGCGGACTTCGGCCAGGCCTTTTTCTGCGTCTGCCTGCTCCTTGGCCCAGCGCGCGTAAGACGCGCCGCGCGTCATGCTTGGATTGTCTTCACGAAGGTCTCGCGGTCGGTCACCGATGTTTGCAACACCCGACGCCTCTTGCCGCAACTTCGCCATCTCATGACGAGCAATCTGCAGCGTATTGATCAGGTTGATGACTTGCTGATATTCGGCCCTGACATTGACACCTCGCGCGGCTTGCGCCTCCAGGTCGCGCAAACGCTCCCAAGCAGCTTTGGAAGCGCGCTCGTTGTCATAGAGGTTGACGGTCAGGCGGTCTACAGGGTCGAGCAGCTTGTACGCAGCGCCAGCAGCTGCCAGCAACTGACCACCCATTCCGTCGCCGCTTCTCCGTGCCGCCTCCATTGCAACAGCGATTGCATCAATGCTTGAAGCGGCGGACTCCATTCCGACTGCCATGGCGGAGCTGATACCGCTGTCGCCTACCGCCTGCATGAGTCGTTCCCATGCGTTTGACATGCGGCTTTGAGATGCCTCTAGACGAGTGGCGGCAGATTCGGCAGCGTCGCCGACATATTCATTCAGCGCGCGGGCGAACTTGGGCAAAAAGTCGTCGGCGACCACCTGGCCCTGTTCCAGCATCTTGCCCAGCTCGCCAGTGGTGACGCCCATGGCGCGGGCCGCAACCTGAAACGCGCCGGGGAGACGCTCGCCCAATTGGCCGCGCAGTTCCTCAGCTTGCACAGTTCCCTTTGACACCATCTGCTGCAACGCCAGCAGAACGCCGCTGGTTTGATTCGCACTCAGGCCCATAACCGCGCTGGCCTTGGCGATTGACTCGAAAACGTCGCGGGTTTTCTGGCCCTCTAGCGTGGTGCCCTTTGCCGCTGCCGCAAACTGTCCGTAGGCAGTCGCCGTGGACTGCATTTCAAGGCCCAGCTTCTGCGTGATACCGCGCAGGTATTCAATGTCTCGTGCGCTGTTGCCAGTTGAGAAATTGAGCATGGTGCGCAGGCGTTCGGCGTTCACGCTCGCCTCAAACAGCGCGCCGCCGGCATCCTTGGCCCATCGCACCAGTTGACTGCCGACAACCGCACCGACAGCCAGCTTTACAGCTTTGAAACTGCCTTCCAGAGACTCCGACGATTGCGCCGACTCTCTCGTAGCCGCCTGCTCCTGCTTCAACGCCTCGATCTTCTGGCGCATGGCCACGGCCACTTGTTGCACGCCCTCGGACATGCCCCGGCTTTGAGCGATGTATTTCTCACGCTCCACTGCTGTCAGCTTGAGCGCCTGAAGTTCGTCCGTCAGTGAACGGATGTAGGATGATTCGGCCTTGGTAACGTCAGTCAGCCCACCACTTAGGAGGTGGAATACTCTGGCCTGTCCGGTGGCGAAGTCAGCCGCCGACTTACCAGCAGTGTTCAGTGAATCGGCCAGCGCCCTGACGCTGCGAGCGCCCTTTTCGGCACCCTGCCCGACATTGCCCATGTTGTCGGAAGCGGCCTTGGTGTTGCTGCCGAGCGCACCCAGCGCCGCGCCAGTGCCCTTGGCAGCGCCCTCAATGCTGGCGAGCGCCTTATCGACAGACGCGCCTTTCCCGGCCAGCGTATCGAGCGAGACATTGGCGCGGTCAATGTCGCCCGTCTCGATCTTTATGCCGACTGATGCAATGTCATCTGCCATGTTTCACCCAAAAGAAAACCGCCCGGAGGCGGTCAATCTGTTTTCTCGTGCATAGCCGTCAAGGCTTCTGCCTCAAGCACTTTCACGTCATCAAGCAGTTCCAGCCATTCGTCGCCCTTCACTCCCAACTCGTCCATGACGCGGAACAAAGGAACGTAGTTCAGGCCGGTAGCTCCTCCTGCTCCGACGATCCACTGCGTGGTTACGGCGCGAAACGCGCGATAGGCGGTGATGTGTTCCAGCCATATCGCGGTTTCAGTCTCTTGCGCGAGCGAGAACAGGTCAAAGCCGAGCATCTTCGGCTTGTCGCTGTCCTTATTCTTGAACATCGCTCGCGCAATGTCCTTTAGTTTCCCAATCGGCCTTGGTTGCAGGCTGCGCCGTAGGCCCGCCAGAGCGCATCGATGATTGCTGGTCGCTTGTTGGCAAGATTCAGCAGGTTCTCGCGCGTGATCTCGAAATCAGGCACGTCCCACGCCGAGAGCGAATCCAGCAACGCGCCCACGGTACGATCCATGTCTGCATCTGCCAATTTGCTGAAGTCCGGCAGGCCGTCGCCGTCACGCTCGACGTTGTGAAACAGGCCATTCAGCAGCGCCGCGTATTCCTTGCGCGAGCGGTATTTATAGGTAGCCTTGATCTTGGCTTCCTTGCCGTCAGGCGTGGTGTACTTGACGGTGAAGGGAGCGAAGTTCTCAGGGTCTTTCAGGATGAACGTGTCTGCCATAACGGGCCTTTCCAAAAGAAAAGCCGCCCACGGCTTTCGCTATGGGCGGCGGGATCGGCCCTCAGTGATTACTGATAGCCGACGAACTTGCCCAGAAGGGCAATCGATGCGCTCACCATGTTCGGCGAGCCTTTTGCGAGCTTCGGCATTTCGCTTACAGCGATGTAGCCATAGCCATAGC
>CAZNQE010000166.1:0-4063 GCA_964575005.1 uncultured Polaromonas sp.
CCTATTGCGACGAAGTGCAAGGCCAGCTCAAGGCCCTGGGCCTGTCGGTGACCGAGTTGTCCACGCACTTGCAGGGGCAGCTGGTGGCGGTTCACCCCGCCTACGACTTGCCCATGGACGGCTTTGCGCCCGAGGGCGTGCGCGGCAAGCCGGCCGAACGCACCGCGTGGGCGGTCGAACAACTCAAGATGGCGGCCAAGGCATCGCAGCGCATGGGCCTCAAATCGCACGCCACCTTCAGCGGCGCGCTGGCCTGGCCTTACCTTTACCCTTGGCCGCAGCGGCCGGCCGGTTTGGTCGAAGCCGCTTTTGACGAGTTGGCCAAGCGCTGGCTACCCATCCTCAACGCCTTCGATGCTGCAGGCGTGGACGTCTGCTACGAAGTGCATCCGGGTGAAGACCTGTGCGACGGCGCGAGCTACGAGATGTTTTTGGAGCGCGTGAACAAGCACCCGCGCGCCAACCTGCTGTATGACCCCAGCCACTTTGTGCTGCAGCAGTTGGACTACCTGGCCTACATCGACATTTACCACGACCGCATCAAGGCCTTCCACGTCAAGGACGCGGAGTTCCGCCCGACCGGCAAGCAAGGCGTGTACGGCGGCTTTCAAGGCTGGAAAGACCGAGCCGGCCGTTTCCGCTCGCTAGGTGACGGCCAAGTGGACTTCAAGGCCATCTTCAGCAAGCTCACGCAATACGGTTATGAAGGCTGGGCGGTGCTGGAGTGGGAATGCTGCCTGAAGGCGCCCGAACAAGGCGCTGCAGAAGGTGCGCCTTTTATTCGTGACCACCTGATCAAAGTGGCGGAGCGGGCCTTCGATGACTTTGCTGCCAGTGGCACGGATCACGCCGCCAACCGGCGCATGCTGGGCCTGGGCTGACAGGAAAGCAGGCCTGAAATGAAAAACGCCCCAGAAGGGGCGTTTTTGCTTAGCACTTGGCGGAAACGGAGGGATTCGAACCCTCGATGAGGCTCTACACCCCATACTCCCTTAGCAGGGGAGCACCTTCGGCCACTCGGTCACGTTTCCTGGCACAAGCTGTGATTATCACACGACTTTGTTTGCTTTTCAGATGGCTTGGTCGAGGTCGAAGGCCTTGTGCAGCGCGCGCACGGCGAGCTCCATGTACTTCTCATCAATAACAACCGAGGTCTTGATCTCGCTGGTCGAGATCATCTGGATGTTGATGGCCTCTTCGCTCAGCACGCGGAACATTTTGCTGGCCACGCCGACATGGCTGCGCATGCCGATACCCACGATGCTGACCTTGCAGATCTTGGGATCGCCCGTGACTTCATGCGCGCCGAGCTTGGGCAGTACTTTGCTCTTGAGCA
Source organism: uncultured Polaromonas sp. (assembly GCA_964575005.1). GTDB lineage: Bacteria > Pseudomonadota > Gammaproteobacteria > Burkholderiales > Burkholderiaceae_C > Polaromonas. The sequence goes on from CAZNQE010000166.1 coordinate 1,337, forward strand.
ACTCAACCGTCTTGGCGTAATCGTTGCGGTGCACCGTGAAGCTGAAATCAGTCTTGCCCTCTTTGCTGACGTTTTGAATGATCACATCGACCTCGATGTTGGCGTCGGCCACGGCGCCCAAAATTTGGTACGCAATGCCCGGGGTGTCGGGCACGCCGAGCACGGAAACCTTGGCTTCGTCGCGGTTGAACGCGATGCCCGATACGATGGCTTGTTCCATTTTTTCGTCTTCCTCAAAACTGATCAGGGTGCCGGATGCGGCTTCTTCGTTGATGTCAATGTTCCAGTCGGTGAAGCTGGACAGCACACGCAAGGGCACTTTGTATTTACCGGCAAATTCAACCGAGCGGATCTGCAGGACTTTGGACCCCATCGAGGCCATCTCCAGCATTTCCTCAAAGCTCACGGTGTGCAGGCGGCGAGCCTCCGGGACCACGCGCGGGTCGGTGGTGTAGACGCCATCGACGTCGGTGTAGATCAGGCATTCATGCGCCTTGAGCGCGGCAGCCACAGCCACCGCTGAAGTGTCTGAACCGCCACGGCCCAGCGTCGTCACGTTGCCGCCGTCATCCACACCCTGGAAGCCCGTGATGATCACGACCTTGCCGGCGTCCAGGTCAGCGCGCACGCGGTCACCGTCAATGGATTCGATGCGGGCTTTGGTGAAGGCGCTGTTGGTCTTGATGGTGACTTGCCAGCCGGCGTAGCTGACGGCCGGCATGCCTTCGGCTTGCAGGGCAATGGCCAGCAAGGCGCTCGAGGCCTGCTCGCCGGTGGCGGCCAGGGCGTCGAGTTCTCGGCTGTAGGCGTCGTCTTGCGACGAAGGCGCGAGTTCCTTGGCCAAGCCAAGAAGGCGATTGGTCTCGCCACTCATGGCGCTGGGAACCACCACCATCTGGTGGCCGGCGCGCGCCCACTTGGCGACGCGCTTGGCGACATTGCGGATGCGCTCGGTGGAGCCCATCGAAGTGCCGCCGTATTTATGAACGATCAGGGCCATTGAAGAGAACAGTCAAAAGTTGCGAATGGAGCGGGGAAAGGCTGCAAAAAAGAGCCGAAAAGCAAAGCCTTCAATTATATCGAGCCCATCCATTGCAGCTCAGCCCCCTGGCGCAGCACGTGGCCGTTTGCCACCTTCAGGTGCAGCCGGTGGCCGCGCGTTGTGCAGGCCTGGATCTGCAATTGCAATTGCGCCAGTTGCGCGGCACTGGGGCGCACCGCGTGGCAAGTCCACAGCCAGTGCCGCAGCACATTGCCTTGCCGCGCAGCCGAAAGGGCATGCAACTTGACAATTGAAGGCGGGCTGCCGACTTGCACCAGGTCTTGTGCAGCGATCTCGTCGAGCACGCGCTGGGCATCCGCTGCGTGGCGGGCGCTGCGTGCAAAGGTCTGGCGGAACTGAGGAAAGGTCTCAGCCAGCACGGGCAGCAAGCGCGCCCGAATCAGGTTGCGGGTGTAACGCTCGTCCGCGTTGCTCGGGTCGTCCACGAAGGCAATTTGCCGATCAAGCAAGGATTGGCGGAGGCTGGCGGCATCTACCGCCAACAAAGGCCTGTGAAACTGAGCGCCATGCCGCTCGAAGCGCGCGGGCATCGCCGACAAGCCGGGCAGACCTGCCCCGCGGCTCAGGGCGAGCAACATGGTTTCAACCTGGTCGTCGGCATGCTGCCCCAGCAATACATCGGCCAGGCCAGCGGCTTGTGCGCCCTCGGCCAGCGCTGCATAGCGGGCTTTGCGTGCGGCGTCTTCAGGGCTTTGGCCGGGTGTTGACTGTGCGTTCACGTGCAATGTGTGCAAGGGCACAGCCAGCGCATCGCAGGTCGCTTGGCAATGAACCACAAAGTCATCCGCCGCAGCCTGCAAGCCGTGATGCACATGAAGGGCTTGCACCTGCCCGGGCCACAGTGCCGCCGCCGCATACAGCAAGGCCGTGGAGTCGGCGCCGCCGCTGTAGGCCACAGCCAAAGGCAAGCGCGGTGGCGCAGCAGCGAAGAACTCGGCCAGGCAAGCCTGGGCCGGCGAGATCGGATGAGGCGTCTCGGTCAGACCCGGTTCAGCGCGCGTCGGCTTTGGTGTCGGTGAACCGGCCATAGCTTTGCAGGCGCTCATAGCGGCGGTCCAGCAGGTCCTTGACCTTGAGGTCGCTGACCAGGCGGTAGGCATCATTCAGGCTGCGCTTGAGGAAAGCGGCCATCTGCTTGTGGTCGCGGTGCGCCCCACCCACCGGCTCGTTGACGATCTTGTCGATCACGCCCAGGGCCTTGAGGCGGTGCGCCGTGATGTTCAAGGCTTCGGCGGCAACTTCGGCCTTGTCTGATGTTTTCCAGAGAATGGACGCGCAACCCTCGGGGCTGATAACCGAATAGATTGAGTACTGCAGCATCACGACCTGGTCTGCGACCGAGATCGCCAGCGCGCCGCCGGAGCCGCCTTCGCCAATGATGGTCGTGATGATGGGCACTTCCAGCTGCGCCATTTCAAAAATGTTGCGGCCAATGGCTTCAGACTGGCCGCGCTCCTCAGCATCGATGCCGGGGTAGGCGCCCGGCGTGTCCACAAAGGTGAACACGGGCAGCTTGAATTTTTCGGCCGTCTTCATGAGGCGGAGCGCCTTGCGATAGCCCTCGGGCTTTGTCATGCCAAAGTTACGCAGGCCGCGCTCTTTGGTGTCGCGGCCTTTTTGGTGGCCCAGCACCATGCAGGGCGTGCCGTTGAAACGGGCGAGGC
>CAZNQE010000167.1:0-3976 GCA_964575005.1 uncultured Polaromonas sp.
TTCAGTAGGAACAACGATATGTTTGATGGTTACAATTTTCTTGACTAAAACGTTAGTTTTTGCCGTATCGTGAATTTTGTTAAAATAAGACGAAACCCTTTTTTTTAGATTTTTGGCTTTGCCCACATACAAAATCTTCCCGTCCTTATCGTAGTATTGGTAGACACCCGGATTGTCTGGCAGGGTTTGTATTTGTAAAGCAATGCTTGGTGGCGTCATTTTAAATCGGATCGAATTGTTTCCAAATTTACAAATAACATTCTTGCAAATCAAAATCAGTTGTTTTCTTTTGCAGCATAATAATTAATAGTACTTTTAATCTTTAAAATTAACCACATAGAAGCATAGGCAGTTTTTGTAAGAAAAGAAAATGATAGAAATAATTTTATTTTCCTCATAGTTACTTTGTGAAAAGTGAAACGTCTATCTTGTTCTTTAAAAACAATTAATTCTATGTCTCTATGTGGTGAAAAAATAGATAATGAATAAAACCGAATTACGCACCCAATACAAAGCCTTACGCCAAAATCTTTCAAAAGTCGAAATCGAAGAAATGAGCTTGGCTATTGCCAATGAGGTACTAGCACTTGATATTTGGGATAAAACTTATTTCCATGTTTTCTTACCTATTGAGGAACAAAAAGAAGTCAACACTGAATTCTTACTCCACTTGCTTTCTGGAAAAGACAAAGAAATTGTGATTTCGAAATCCGATTTTACAACTCGAAAAATGACCCATTTTCTATTAACGGACAATACCAAAATAAAGAAAAACGAATACAATATCCCAGAACCTGTGGACGGAATTGAAGTGCCATCATTTAAAATCCAAGTTGTTTTTGTGCCACTGTTAGCTTTCGACACAAAAGGAAATCGTGTAGGGTATGGCAAAGGATTTTACGATCAATTTTTAGCAGAATGCCAACCCGAAACTATAAAAATTGGACTTTCTTTTTTTGAAGCCGAAAACGCCATAACTGACGTTTTTGAAAAAGATGTTCGATTGGATTTTTGCATCACTCCAGAAAAGTGCTACCGCTTTTAATTTCATCTCAAAAATTGGCTTTTTTTTACTTTCTTTACAACTTCAATTATTTGACATTTTTATGAGATTCAACAAGAAGAAAATAGCAATTACTCTAGGAGTTCTTTTGGTTTTATTCGCTTCCAGTTTAGCTACATTTTATTATTTCAGAGACGAAATTTTAAAAATTACTTTAGAAAAAGTTGCCGTGAAAATGGAGCGTGATTTCGATAGTAAGTTTACTATAAAAACAGCCACTTTTGACGGAATTTCAGCTGTGAATCTAACCGATGTGGTTTTAGCTCCCAAGCATGCTGACACTTTATTCCGAATCCAAAAAATGAAAACTAGCATAAGCTTTTGGCATTTATTCATTGGCGATGTGCAATTAGGTACTTTAGAAATCCAAAACGGTTTGGTTCAATTAATAAAAAAAGGCAACGTTCGCAACTTTGATGCTTTTTTGAAAAAGAACAAAACTCAAGAAGTTACGGATGAAAAAAGAGATTATGCCGCTTTAGCTAAACGAATCGTTTTTCGCTTGTTGAATTTGGTTCCATCCGATATGGACATCAAAAATCTAGTTTTCAAATTAGACGACAACGGCAAAAAAGCGATGATTGATATTAAGAAATTAGTTTTAGATGGAGGCGATTTAGAAAGCGTAATTCATGTTAAAACCAACACTTTTGCACAACGTTGGCGAATTGCTGGAGAAGCTGATCCAAGAGACCGCACAGCCGATATTCAATTTTTCAATATGGATGGCGGACCAATAAAAGTGCCTTATTTTGATGAGCGATTTAATCTAATTTCTAGTTTTGATTCTATTCGTTTAAATGTTGAAAATATTGAAAGTGATGGCGATGAATTCCATATTGACGGGTACTCTTCGATTGCCAATTTAAAAGTGAACCATCCTAAAATTGCAAGCAAAGATGTAGTTATTCGCAATGCCCGATTTGATTATCGTTTGCTGCTTGGCGAAGATTTTATTTCGGTGGATAGCAGTTCATCTGTTCAATTGAACAAAATAAAAATTCAACCTTATTTGGCCTACGAAACAGAAGAAGATACCGTTTATAAAATGAACATTCGCATCGCGAAAATGCCAGCACAAGATTTTATTACATCACTTCCTGATGGTTTATTTACTAATGTACAAGGTATGCTGGCCAGTGGTAATTTTGATTATAAACTGGACTTTATGTTCAACAAAAACAAACCTGAAACTATTGTTTTTGATAGTAAATTGAATAAAGAAAATTTACGTATTTACCGTTTTGGTCAAGCCAATTTAAGTAAAATGAATGGCGAATTTGAGTACCGTGCCATTATTAAAAATGTACGTCAGCGACCTGTTTTTGTCGGGACTTCTAATCCTGATTACACACCTCTGAATCAAATTTCTCCGTACTTAAAAAAATGCGTTTTAACCACCGAAGATCCCTCTTTCTTCAGACATCGCGGATTCATAACTGAAGCGTTTAAACAATCTATTATCAAAAATATTAAGACGCGGAAATTTTCTCGAGGGGGCAGTACGATTAGTATGCAGTTGATCAAAAATGTGTTCTTGACTCGTGAGAAAACATTATCTCGAAAATTGGAAGAAATTTTATTGGTATATATTCTAGAAAACAACCGAATTGTTAGCAAAGAACGTATGCTGGAAGTCTATTTCAATATTATTGAATGGGGTCCAGACGTATACGGAATTGGAGAAGCGAGCCGTTTCTATTTCCAAAAAAATCCCGCTGATTTAACCTTTAACGAATGTTTGTACTTGGCTACTATTATTCCGAGTCCAAAGAAATTCATGTATCAGTTTGACGATCAAGGAAATCTGAAAGGGTTTGCGCTGAAAAACCAACGCTATTTGAGTAATTTAATGTTGCGCCGTGGTATTTTAACTAGCAGTGATAGCATTAATCCTTATGGCGTATCGCTTTCAGGAAATGCACGTTCGTTTTTAACGATTCGCAAAGCGCAAGACACTACTGGTATCGCTATCGATTCTATTCCGCCAAAAGAAGACTTTGATTTTGAGTTCCTAAAAACGGATGAGGAATAAGTAAATATATGATTTACGATTTACGATGTACGAAGTTTGAATAAAAAAGCTTCTAACCTTATATAAGTTGGAAGCTTTTTTAGTTTATGGTGCTGGATCAGGAATAATAGCTTGAACTCCATCAATGGCTTTCAATACTTCTTCAGAAAGTGTTACTTGAATCGTGTCTATATTTTCTTTTAACTGTTCCATCGTGGTGGCGCCAATAATCGTACTGGTTACAAATGGTTGTTGCTCAATAAAAGCCAAGGCCAATTCCGTTAAAGTCAATCCGTTTTGTTGGGCAATTTCGTTGTACAAACGAGTCGCTTCTGCTGATTGTGGACTACTATAACGTGCCATTTGAGGAAATAAGGCCAATCGAGACGTTGGATGTTGTTGCCCGTTTAAAAATTTACCTGATAAAAGTCCGAAAGCCATTGGAGAATACGCCAACAAACCAACATTTTCGCGCAAGCAAACCTCAGCATTCCCCACTTCAAAAGAGCGATTCAATAAAGAATAGGGGTTTTGGACTGTATTGATTTTTGGTAAATTGTGATATTTGTGTTCTTCCAAGAAGCGCATCAAACCCCAAGGCGTCTCATTAGACAATCCAATATGTTTGATTTTTCCTTGTTTGACGAAACCTTCCAAACTAGTTAACACCTCGTGAATATTGTCTTCCCAAGCATCGTCTTGCGCTTTAAATCCGCGTTGTCCAAAAAAATTGGCTTTTCGTTCTGGCCAATGCAATTGATAAATATCGACATAATCTGTTTGTAAACGTTGCAAACTTTGATCCAAAGCATACTGAATACTTGCTGGCGAAAAATCAACTTTTTCACGCATATAGGTAAAGGCAGGATTCGGTCCTGCAATCTTTGTAGCCAAAACTA
>CAZNQE010000168.1:0-3912 GCA_964575005.1 uncultured Polaromonas sp.
CTTCAACGGCGGCGACCAGCAAAAGAAGGTCGGCATGCTCTCTGGGGGGGAACGCGGCCGTCTGCACCTGGCCAAGACCCTGATTGCTGGCGGCAACGTGCTGATGCTGGACGAGCCGTCCAACGACCTGGACGTGGAAACCTTGCGCGCGCTGGAAGACGCGCTGCTGGAATTTGCGGGCTCCGTGATGGTGATCAGCCACGATCGTTGGTTCCTGGACCGCATCGCCACCCACATCCTGGCGGCCGAAGGCGACAGCCAGTGGACCTTCTTTGACGGCAACTATCAAGAGTACGAAGCCGACAAGAAGAAGCGCTTGGGTGAAGAGGGTGCCAAGCCTAAGCGCATGCGCTTTAAAGCCTTGAAGTGATTTGGAATCCCCGTTCGCCCTGAGCTTGTCCAAAATTTCGCTCCTCCGTTCGCGCTGAGCCTGTCGAAGGGGCTGGCTTACTGCGAACTGGACTTCGACAAGCTCAGTCCGAACGGATCGGGGTTCGGTTCGACCCTTTTCTTTGGGTCGCGCTTATTCCCTTTCGTTCGCCGTTCCCCCCCTTCCGTTCGCCGTTTTTCCCCTTCCGTTCGCCCTGAGCCTGTCGAAGGGCTTCTCCTCCGCTCGCCGGGCCTATAGCCCCTGATTCACTTACCGTCATGACCGAAGCAGAAGTTCTCACCCAAACCCGCCTCTGGCTTGAAAAAGCCGTCATCGGTTTGAACCTGTGCCCGTTTGCTAAAGCGGTGTACGTCAAGAACCAGGTGCGGCTCGTCGTCAGCAAGGCGCGCCATGCTGACGACTTGCTCGAAGAGTTGGACCGCGAACTGGACTTGCTGGTGGCCACACCGGCCAGCGAAGTGGACACCACGCTCTTGATTCATCCGACGCTGTTCGAAGACTTTCTGGACTTCAACGATTTCCTGGAAGTCGCAGATGGCGTGGTGGAAGAGCACGAGCTTGACGGCGTGATTCAGCTGGCGAGCTTTCATCCGCGTTTTCAGTTTGACGGCACCGAGCCGGACGACATCAGCAACTACACCAACCGCGCGCCGTTTGCCATGCTGCATTTGCTGCGCGAAGACAGCGTTGAAAAAGCCGTTGAGGCTTTCCCTGAGGCTGAAGCGATCTTTGAAGAGAACATCAAGACGCTGGAAAAGCTCGGCCATGAAGGCTGGAAAGCGCTGGGGCTGCCGGGCTGAGTCTTTCTAGCTGAGCCTTGCTTGCAGCTGTGCGCGTGTTATTCCTTGCCTGATTGACCTGGATCAAGCGCCGGCCTGACGCACAGGCCTAAGCTGACCTCAAATCAACGAGGCAGGGGAGTTCAGTGATGTCTAAAAACGTAGGTGCTATCGACAGGACGCTTCGCGTCTTGCTTGGGGTGGTATTGCTGTCGCTTGTGGTGTTGCTAGACACACCCATGCGCTGGTGGGGCCTGGTCGGGCTGGTGCCTTTGCTGACCGGGCTGTTTTCTTTTTGCCCTTTGTATTCGCTACTGGGCATCAGCAGTTGCCCGGTGAGTTCGTCCCGTTAAACGGGTACGAACCCAACCGGAGGCAGGTGCTTACTTACGCACCTCAATCGACATCACGGTGTAGTCACCGTTGACTTGGTCCGCCGTGAAGTTGACCTTGTCGCCGGCCTTGACGGTGTCGAGCAAGGCTTTGTCTTTGACCTGAAACACCATGCTCATGGGCGGCATGTCTAAGTTTTTGATTTCGCCGTGCTTGAGCGCGATCTTGCCGCCGGCTTTGTCCACGCGGCGCACTTCGCCTTCAGCTTGGGGCAGGGCTTGTGCCATGACGCTCAAGGCGGCGGCGCTGAGTGAAAGCGCCAGCCAGGTTTTGCGGCTTGCGAAGTTGAGAAAATTTTTCTTCATTGCATGTCTCCTTAACAACGAGCTGAATCAGGTTCAAGCCATCTTGGCTTTGCGGTTGTAGCTTTGATAAACGCGCGTGCTGCCGTCGCGGCTGACCAGCAGCACGTCGTAAGGATCGCGCCGGTCACCATACACAGCGCCGTCCATGCCGGGTGAACCGACCGGCATACCGGGCACAGCCAAACCCAGCACGGCCGGCTTTTCTCGCAACAGGCGAATGATCTCCTGTGCAGGTACGTGGCCTTCAATCACATACGCACCCACTTGGCCCGTGTGGCAAGAGCCGAGCTTGGTCGGCATGCCGAGGCGCGTGCGCGCGGCGGCGTTGCCCGTGTCGTTCACTTTCACCGCAAAACCGTTGGCTTCGAGGTGCGTCACCCAGTCTTTGCAGCAGCCGCAGTCCGGGTCTTTCCAGACTTCGATTTGCGGTTTGCTGCCGCCGCTTCCTGCCGGTCCTTGGGCGATGGCTGCAGGCAGCCAGGTTGCGCTGACCGCAGCGGCCAGCACGCTCAAAAGTTGTCGTCTTTGCATGTTGGAACTCCTTGAGTAGTCTTAAAAAATTTGAAGGCGCTCAGCGCGCGGTGACAGTAATGCGGCCCTTCATGCCAGCCGCAAAGTGGCCGGCCACCAGGCAGGCAAACTCAAAATCACCGGGGCGGTTGAACGTCCAGACCAGGCCGCCTTGCTTGCCCGGGTCCACGTGCGCCATGTAAGGCTCATCGTGCGCCATGTTCGGGAATTTTTCCATCATCGCGGCGTGCGCATCCAGCTCAGCACGCGTGCCGATCACCAGCTCATGCAGCAACTTGCCTTGGTTCTTGACGATGAAGCGCACCGTCTCGCCTTCTTTGAAGCTCAGCGTGTCGGGCGCAAAACGCATCTTGTCGTCCATGCTGATGGTGACGACTCGCTTGACCGCTTTCAAGTCGCCTGCAATACCCCAGGGCTTTTGTTCTTTGACGACCGGGCCGGCACTCATGGCTTTGTCGCCATGGGCCAGCACGGGGGCTGCGGCTACGGCCATCAAGGCGGCCATGCTGAGTTGAACGGCCGTGGCGACGCTGGATCTGAGTTTGTTTTTCATTTTGAGCTTTGCAGAAATTAAGTGAATCTGAAATATCGAATCAATGATGGCCAGCATGACCGCTACCTGCCGGCTTGCGAATCTGGACTTCAGTCGCCGGCGTGGCGCCCGGCGCTGCTTTGGCCGCCGGCGTTGGCGACTGGCGCGGCGCCTCAGGCAGCGCGCCTTTCCATTCATAAGCCTGGGTACCCGGCGGCTGCTTGAACCAGCCCGGGTCTGAATAGTCGCCCGGCTTTTGGTCACGCCGCACCTTGACCATGCTGAACATGCCGCCCATCTCCACGCCACCGTAAGGGCCCTTGCCCGTCATCATGGGCGCAGTGTTGTCGGGCAGCAGCATCTGCATTTCGCCCATGTCGGCCATGCCGCGCTCGCCCATCACCATGTAGTCGGGCACGGACTTTTGCATTTGCTTCACCAAGCCCCGGTGGTCAGCGCCAATCATGGTCGGCACGTCGTGCCCCATGGCGTTCATGGTGTGGTGGCTCTTGTGGCAATGAAAAGCCCAGTCGCCTTCTTCGTCGGCCAAAAATTCGATCTGCCGCATCTGGCCCACCGCCACGTCGGTGGTCACTTCATACCAGCGCGTGGACTTGGGCGTTGGCCCGCCGTCCGTGCCTGTGACCAAGAACTCATGCCCGTGCAAATGAATCGGGTGGTTGGTCATCGTCAGGTTGCCGAAACGGATGCGCACCTTGTCGTTGTGACGCACGTTCAGCGTGTCGATGCCGGGGAAGATACGGCTGTTCCAGGACCACAAATTGAAGTCCAGCATGGTCATGATCTTGGGCGTCATGCTGCCGGGCTCAATGTCATACGCATTGAGCAAGAACACGAAGTCGCGGTCCACGCTTTCAATGAGCGGATGCTTGCCGTTTTTGTCCAGCTTGGGGTGCGTCACCCAAAAGCCCATCATGCCCATGGCCATCTGCGTCATTTCGTCCGCATGCGGGTGGTACA
>CAZNQE010000169.1:0-3874 GCA_964575005.1 uncultured Polaromonas sp.
TCGACAAACCACTGCGCCTCGGCAAAGTCGCTGGTCGCTTCAAACACGCGCACCGGTTCGCCCGGCCCGGCTTCGGTGCTCAGGTTTTTGCCCAGGCGCTTGCTGTTGTGGCTGATCAGCGCATTGGCTGAGTCGAGGATGTTGCCAAAGCTCCGGTAATTGCGCTCAAGCTTGATCTGGTGCTGGACACGGAACTCGCGCACGAAGTCCGTCATATTGCCCACGCGCGCGCCGCGAAAGGCGTAAATGCTTTGGTCGTCGTCACCGACTGCCACCACCGAGCCGCCGGGCATGGCGTGCAGGCCAGTCGGCGCGTCATCACCCTGCCCGGCCAGCATCTTGATCCAGGCGTACTGCAGCTTGTTGGTGTCCTGAAACTCATCAATCAGGATGTGCCTAAAGCGCCGCTGGTAATGCTCGCGCACGGCCGGGTTGTCACGCATCAGCTCGTAGCTGCGCAGCATGAGCTCGCCGAAATCCACCACGCCTTCGCGCTGGCATTGCTCTTCATACAGCGCGTAAATCTCGGCCTTCTTGCGACTTTCCTCGTCGCGCACCGGCACGTCCTTGGCGCGCTGGCCGTCTTCCTTGCAGCCGGCGATGAACCACATCAATTGCTTGGGCGGAAAACGCTCGTCGTCCACATTGAACTGCTTGCACAGGCGCTTGATGGCAGATAACTGATCTGCCGTGTCCAGGATCTGAAAGCTCTGCGGCAAATTGGCCAACTTGAAATGCGCACGCAAAAAACGGTTGCACAGGCCGTGAAAAGTGCCAATCCACATGCCGCGCACATTGACTGGCAGCATGCTCTGCAGCCGCGTCATCATTTCCTTGGCGGCTTTGTTGGTGAAGGTCACCGCCAGCACGCCGCCCGGCGTGACCTGCCCGGTTTGCAAGAGCCACGCAATGCGGGTGGTGAGCACCCGCGTCTTGCCCGAGCCAGCCCCCGCCAGAATGAGCGCATGCGTGTCAGGCAGGGTCACCGCCGCCAGTTGCTCTGGGTTGAGATTTTGAAGAAGTGGGGAGCTGGAGGCGACATCTGCGAACATCCTTGCATTGTAGAAAGCCCTTATGAAACAAGCGCTCCCCGTTTTAGCCGTCCGGCCCTCTCAGCCTTTTAATCGCGCGCTCCTCGCGCTCGTACTCCTGAGCGCCAGCTTGGCCGCGCCCTGGGCCCGTGCCCAGTCTTACTGCGCCAGTGACGGCCAGGTGCGCCCCACCATGTTGGTCGAGCGCTTCATCAACGCCGACTGCGCCGAATGCTGGAGCGACGCGGCCACGCCCGCACCAGCGCGCAGCGGCCTGGCGCTGGACTGGGTGGTGCCCGGCAGCAAGGGCGACGACGCACCGTTGGCCGCCGTGGCCAGCCGCGACGCCTTGACCCGGCTTGAAGCCTTGAAGAAGGACGCGCAGCCAGGGCAATGGCAGTACAGCAAGCCGGTGGCCGGCGCTCAGGTGAGCGAAAAGCGCCGCGCCAGCGCTTACCGCTTGCGTGCATCACACGGCGTGGCCTTCAATGGTTATGTCGGCGTTTCGATTGAACTGAAAACCCTGCCAACACAAAGCCCCACACGCCAGGACGGCCCGTGGACAGCCTGGCTGGCACTGGTTGAAGCGATTCCCGCAGGCACCGAAGGATCGCCCGTGGATCGCCAGCTGGTACGCAATCTGCTGGTCGTGCCTTGGTCGCGCCAGCAGGCCGGCGGTATCGAGCGCCGCTCCATGGCCCTGCCCGAAGGCACCAACCCCGAGCGGATCAGCCTGGTGGCTTGGGTTGAAGACAGCCGCGGGCGGGTGCAGACGGCCGTGCAATCGCGTTGCGCTGAGCGCTGAAGCTGCCCGAACCAAACTTTCGTTTACCTTTTATTTATATGTGGGTAGCGGGCTATTCAAGCCGATATGGTCGCTATACGCAGCGCGCACGCTGGGGCTGTCGCTGCAGGGTGCCGCAAGGCTTAGAATCAGTCACCGGGCCCAAGCAATTGCGCCCGGTTTTTTTTGCCTTGCCGAAAATGACCGGTCCAGTCCAAGCGCCCACATGTGATCAACATTGATTGGAGCTTGGGCTATGGAAATTTTTGACTACGACAACATTCTGCTGCTCCCCCGCAAGTGCCGGGTCGAGAGCCGTTCGGAGTGCGACGCCAGCGTGACGCTGGGCGGACGCAGCTTTCGCATCCCGGTGGTGCCGGCCAACATGAAGACCGTCGTGAACGAAACCATCTGCGAATGGCTGGCCGACAACGGCTACTTCTACGTGATGCACCGCTTTGACCTGGACAACGTGGCATTTGTAAAACGCATGAAAGCCAAGGGCCGGTTTGCCTCCATTTCCCTGGGTGTCAAAGCACCGGACTACGCCGCGGTGGACCAGTTCGTGGCGCTAGGCTTGACGCCCGAATACATCACCATCGACATTGCGCACGGCCACGCCGACAGCGTCAAAGCCATGATTGGCTACCTCAAGGAAAAGCTGCCCACGTCCTTTGTGATTGCAGGCAACGTGGCCACGCCTGAAGCCATCATCGACCTCGAAAACTGGGGCGCTGACGCGACCAAGGTCGGGATCGGCCCGGGCAAGGTCTGCATCACCAAGCTCAAGACCGGCTTTGGCACGGGCGGCTGGCAGCTGTCAGCGCTCAAGTGGTGCGCGCGCGTGGCGACCAAGCCCATCATCGCCGACGGCGGCATTCGCGAGCATGGCGACATTGCCAAGTCCATCCGCTTTGGCGCAACGATGGTGATGATCGGCTCCATGCTGGCCGGCCACGAGGAAAGCCCGGGCCAGACCGTCGAGGTAGACGGCAAGCTCTTCAAGGAGTACTACGGCTCGGCCTCAGACTTCAACAAGGGCGAGTACAAGCACGTCGAAGGCAAGCGCATTCTGGAGCCGATCAAGGGCAAGCTGGCCAACACGCTGGTGGAGATGGAGCAGGACGTGCAAAGCTCCATCAGCTACTCGGGTGGCAAGGCTCTGATGGACATTCGAAAGGTCAACTACGTGATGCTGGGCGGCGACAACGCGGGCGAGCACTTGCTGATGTGATCAGCCACCTGAGCAGTACAAAGAAAAGGCCGCCTGGGCTTGAGCTCAGGTGGCCGTTTTTTTGAGTAATTGCATCACCAGCGCGTTCAGGCGATGGCCGGGCTGCAGCATGGCTTCGACCACGCTGAAGTGGTTCAGACCCGGTAATTCTTCACTGACCGGCACGACCTTTTTGCCCCAGGCTTGCTGGATCAAAGCGTTGTGACGCCAAAACTCAGGGCTTTCATTTCCACCGGCCACGCTGTAGAGCTGCCCGGTGCGCGGGGCCGGCATCCAGGCCGGGCTGACGCGTAAGACTTGCTGGGGCGTCAGGCGCAGCGCATCTTCTAAAAACGGCGTGTGCATGACGGAGTCCAGCTCATAAAGGCCTGATATCGACAAAGCGTTTTTCACCAGGTCTGCCGGCAAATCGCCCGCCCAAAGTGGCCAGTCGCAGGCCAGCAGCATCGCCGCCAGATGTCCGCCCGCCGAATGGCCCGCCACCGTGATGCGCGCTGGATCGCCACCATAAGCGGCCACTTCGCGGTAGGTCCAGACCAGGGCCTTGACCATTTGCAGCGCAATGTCTGGAATGGTCACGGCCGGGCACAAATCGTAATTCGGCACCACCACGCAAGCGCCGGCCGCCGTGAGGGCCGGTGCGACGAAGGAATGGTCGGCCTTGTCCAGCGAGCGCCAGTAACCGCCGTGGATGAAGACCAGCACCGGCGCGCCTTTTGAACCCGCAGCACCGGCCTGCCCGCCACCGCCGGCCGGAAAAACATCGAGCTTTTCACCGGCACTCTGGCCATAAGGCAGGTCGATGCGGCAGCTTGGTGCCTGCCG
>CAZNQE010000170.1:0-3859 GCA_964575005.1 uncultured Polaromonas sp.
TTGATGCATCAGGGTGCGCGGGGCTACCTGCTCAGCTCTGACGTGCAGCGGCGCGTGCGCGAGTCGCACTTTGTGGCCATCGTCACGCCCGCCATCAAGCACCTGCGCAAAGAGATCGCCCGCTTGAGCACTGAAGAAACGCCGGCATGACAGCCGCTGTAGCCGCCCCAGCCGCTGCAGATTGGCTCAGCTTTATTTGCGACGCGTGCGGCTACATCTACAACGAAGCCGACGGTGACCCCGACGGCGGCTTGCCGCCCGGCACGCGCTACGCCGACATTCCCGACGACTGGTCGTGCCCTTTGTGTGGTGTGACCAAGGCAGACTTCACGCCTTACACAGCGCCCAGTTTGGAAGCGCTGCGCGCGCAGATGAAAACGCAGGTGCAAGGTCAGCGCAGCGCGCGCCCCTCTGCAGCGCGGCAAGTCGCTGGCGTGGTCATCGTGGGCGCCGGCCGCGCGGGCTGGCAAACCGCTGAGGCCTTGCGCGCGCAAGACGCGGACTTGCCCATCACCCTGGTGACCGCATGCAGCGGTGACGTGTATGACAAGCCGATGCTGTCTGTCGCGCTGAATCGCAAGCTGAGCGCGGAGCAACTCGTCAAAGAGACCGGCGCGGCAGCCGCGCAGCGCCTGAACCTCACGCTGATGGCGCACACCCAAGCGGTGCGCATTGACGTAGCCACGCACACGCTGCGCACCACGCGCGGCACGTTGCGCTTTAGCCAGCTGGTGCTGGCGCACGGCGCGCAGCCCGCGCTGCCGCCTGCTTTGCCGGCCGCGCTTTGCTGGCGGGTTAACCACCTGGGCATGTACCTTGAGCTGCGCAAGGCGCTGGGCGAAAGCACACAGCGCGTGGTCATCGTGGGCGCAGGTTTGGTCGGTAGCGAACTGGCTAACGACTTGGCGCTGGCGGGGCATGAAGTTACTTTGCTCGACTTGCAAAGCGAGCCGCTTTCTCGCTGGACGGCCGAGCAAGCGGGGCGAAAATTACTGGGCGCATGGGCGTCGCTGCCGCTGCGCTTTGTGGGCGGCGTGCAAGTCGCGCGGCTTGATAAATCGGGTGATGGCGTGGTGGTCATCACGGCCTGCGGCCAGGCGTTTGCTGCAGACCACGTCATCGCGGCCACAGGCTTGGCCACGCCCAGCCGCTTGGCCCAAAGCGTGGGCTTGGCTTGGCAGCAAGGCATCGCAGTCAACGCTGCCTCACTTGAAACCAGCGTCGCAGGCATCTACGCGCTAGGCGACTGCATCACCATCGACGGCCAAGCCAGCCGCTTCATTGAGCCGATTGGCCGGCAAGCCCGCACCATTGCCGCAGCCATCACGGGCAAATCGCCCGTGCCTTACGAGGTGCGCGCGGGGCTGGTGCGCGTCAAGACCACGAGCCTGCCACTCACCTTGCATTGATAAATTGAAAGCCGACATGACCGACGCGCCGCATTTCGAGCTTTACGCCTTTTGGCGCACCTCCGCCACTTACCGCGTTCGCGTCGCGTTGCGGCTCAAGGGCTTGACGGCGCAAGAGTATTTCATTGACCTGGACAAAGGCGAGCAGCGCAGCCCGGCTTATCTCAAGATCAATCCGCTGGGCGGCATTCCGTCGTTGGTTGAAGCCGGCCACGCACCGCTCACGCAGTCGCTGGCCATCCTTGAATTTTTGGAAGAGCGCGAGCCCCTACCACCGTTGCTACCCGCCGACGCGCATGGCCGAGCGCGCGTTCGCTCCTTGGCCGGAATGCTCGCCAGCGACACGCATCCGCTCATCACACCCCGCGTTAAAAAATACCTGGCCAGCGCTGGCGGCTTTGACGACGCAGCTTGGCGCGCATGGCAAGTTCACTGGTTCAGCACGGGCCTGCTGGCACTTGAAGAACGCTTGACCTCAGAGTCTCCAACCGGTGTGTATTGCCATGGCGACGCGGTCAGCATGGCCGACATTTGCCTGGCCAGCATTGCCGCCGTGATGGTGGTGTTCAAGATCAAGGTAGAAGGCACGCCGACGATTGACCGCATCGTGGCGCAATGTCAAAGTCTGGAGGCTTTTGCGGCAGCGCATCCGAGCTTGCAGCCCGGTGCGCCTGCCGCTACCTGAGGCGGCGATGGATGAGCGGCGATGGATGAGTCTCTGCCCGGAAGTTAGCTTGGGGATGACTATCTTCTAAACCCTGTTTGGGATATTCTTACTGAATCGTCATCGATCAAGTGAGTCAGAAATGTCCGCCACCGCCACCCTCTCCAGCAAGTTCCAGGTGTCCATCCCCAAGGCCGTTCGAGATGAGCTGCATTGGGAAGCTGGGCAGGAGTTCGTGTTCATTCCCAAACACAAAGGGGTACTCATGATGCCGGTGCCACAGCTTGATGAGCTGGCGGGCATTGCCAAAGGCGCGAGCAAAGAGGAGTTTCGTGATCGCAAGGACCGCTTCTGATGGCCGCGCCCTTGCGTGTCGTCGACACCTCGGCTTGGATTGAGTGGTTGGTGGGCTCAGCGCTTGGCAAGAAAATGGCCAAGGAGTTTCCTGAAAAGTCTCTTTGCATCGTGCCGACCATCGTTCAGCTGGAACTGTCCAAATGGCTGTGGCGCGAATTGGGCGAAGCGCAAGCTGACATGGTCATTGCGTTCACGATGAAATGCCGTTCAGAGCCCTTGGACACGGCGACTGCCTTGCTCGCAGCCGATCTGCATCGCCAGCACAAACTCGCAACGGCAGACGCCATCGTCTACGCCACTGCTGTGCAACACGGCGCCGAACTGCTCACCTGTGACGCTCACTTCAAAGGTTTGCCCGGCGTCGTGCTATTCGCAAAAACGTCAGCCGGCTAAGCTGATTAAGCCGACTGACTAAAGCCAAATCAATACTGCTTGTAAGGCAGGAACTTGCCCGACAGCACCACGTTCACGCGGTCGCCTTTGGGGTCGGGCTGGCGCACGATGTCCATCGAAAAATCGATGGCGCTCATGATGCCGTCGCCGAATTCTTCGTGGATTAATTCCTTGATGGTGGTGCCGTAGACGCTGACGATTTCGTACCAGCGGTAGATCAGTGGGTCGGTCGGCACGGGGGTGGGCAGCGAGCCTTTGTACGGCACGACCTTGAGCCACTTTTGCTCTTCCGCCGTGAGGCCAAAGATCTTGCCGACGACTTTGGCTTGCTTGTCGTCAAAAGTCATTTGGCCCAGGCAGCCGGCGGTGACCCATTCTTTACTCATGCCCACTTTTTTGGCCACCGATTCCCAGGTGATGCCTTTGCTGACTTTGACAGTGATGATTTTTTCGGTGATGTCGTTGCGGTTCATGGCGTGCTTTCCTGGCGAATAAAAAGAGAGGATAAAAACGAGAGGGCTAACGAAAAAATTGAAGCGAGCGTGTGCTCAAGCCACGGCCTTCAGGCTAGATGCCGTCGGCAGCGCACGGCCAGGCTCCACCTCCGGCGGATGCGTAGGCGCCTTGCCGTGCGACAGGGTCTTGGACCGAGCCACCAGAAAGTCAACCAAGTGGTTGCGCAGCGGGTAGTACTGCGGGTCGTGGTGCAGCGTGGCGCGCTGGCGGTCACGCGGCAAGGTGTTGCGCACGATCTCGGCCACACGCGCTTGCGGCCCATTGCTCATGAGCAAAATCTTGTCGGCCAGCAGCACGGCCTCGTCCACGTCGTGCGTGATCATGAAAACTGTTTGCTGCGTGGTGCGCACTATGCTCATCAGCTCGTCTTGAATCGTGCCGCGCGTCAGCGCATCCAGTGCGCCAAAAGGCTCGTCGAGCAGCAGCATCTTGGGCTCGATAGCAAAGGCGCGCGCAATGCCCACACGCTGCTTCATGCCGCCTGAAAGTGCCGAAGGTTTTTTGTCGATGGCGGCTGTCA
>CAZNQE010000171.1:0-3756 GCA_964575005.1 uncultured Polaromonas sp.
GGCGCTTGACGTCTTCGCTGCCCATGTAGACCACGCATTCGAGGCCGTAGCGCGCACAGATGGTGGCTGTTGCCACGCCGTGCTGGCCTGCGCCTGTCTCGGCAATGATGCGCGGCTTACCCATGCGGCGCGCCAGCATGGCCTGGCCGATGGTGTTGTTGATCTTGTGCGCGCCGGTGTGGTTCAGGTCTTCGCGCTTGAGGTAAATCTGCGCGCCGCCTTGCTCACGGCTCATGCGTGCGGCGTGGTAAATCGGCGAGGGCCGGCCGACGAAATGCTTGAGCTCAGAGCGAAATTCAGCGAGGAATTCCGGGTCGTGCTGGTAGCGGGCGTAAGCTGCTTTGAGCTCGTTGATCGCGTGAGTCAGCGTTTCAGAAACGAAGCTGCCGCCGTAAATGCCGAAGTGGCCGGCGGCGTCAGGCTGTTGGTAAGTCTGTTGAGTTGTCATGGTTTTTCACAAGTCGCTCGTCGGCGGCGCGTACGGCCGCAACGAATTGGTGGATTTTCTCGGCGCTCTTGATTCCCTTGGAAACCTCGACCCCCGAGCTCACATCAACGGCCAGCGTTTTAGCGCGTGGCCGGACTTGCAAGATGCCATCGGTCACATTTGCAGGCGTCAATCCACCAGACAAAACGAGGTGAGCGTTGACGTTTGGAGGAAGCTGTGACCAATTGAATGTTTTCCCGCCGCCGCCGAATCCCTCGACATGGGCGTCGAGCAAGATGGCCTGGGCTTGAGTGAAGTCGAGCGCGTATTTTACGAGATCGAAGTAGCCCGGCTCGCCCGGCGGCTTTGCCTCCAGCGGGATGCGCGCTGCCCTTAAAAATGGCCGGCCGTGCGCAGCGCATTCGGCCGGGGTTTCGTCGCCGTGAAACTGCAGCATGGCGTGGGGCAGGGCGGCCACCGCCAAGGCAACCTCAGCTGGCGTGGCATTAACAAACAGCAGCACTGGCGTGACAAAAGGCGGCAGCCGCGCCGCCAGCTCGGCGGCGCGGGCCGGGCTCACATACCGCGGGCTGGGCGCGTAAAGCACAAAGCCGACGGCATCGGCACCGGCAGCTACGGCTGCGTCCACGTCAGTTTCGCGGGTCAGGCCGCAGATCTTGATGCGAGTGCGTACGCTTGAAATGGAGGGGTCAAAGAGGCTGTTCATGGCAGCCAATGATAGGCTGGCACGGTCTTGGGCAGGCCGAAGTGGTCTTCGTACACCGGGCCTAAAAAGTACAAGCCGTCAGGGGAGAAAGTCGGCGCGGCCGCGTCGCGGTTGCGAGCCGCCAGCACCTCGGGTATCCAGCTCGGCGCGTGCGAGCCCTGGCCCACGCTCACCAGGCAACCCATGATGTTGCGGATCATGTGGTGCAAAAAGGCATTGGCTTCGAACTCAAAGCGCCAGTAAGGGCCCCGCCTTGTGATGTCGATGCGGGCGATGGTCTTGATTGGACTTTTGGCCTGGCATTGCGCCGCCCTGAAAGAAGAAAAGTCGTGCTCACCGATCAAGTGACCAGCGGCCTGCCGCAGCGCGGCCTCGTCCATGGGGCGGTAAACCCAGCCGACGCGGCCGGCTTCCACGCTGGGCCGCACCGGGGATTCGAGCAGCACATAAGCGTAGCGCCGTGCAATGGCCGAGCCACGCGAATGAAAACTGTCGGGCACGGCCTGGGCCCACTGCACTGAAATGTCGTGCGGCAAAAGCGCGTTGGTGCCGCGCACCCAAGACGACATGTCGCGCTGCAAGGGTGTGTCAAAGTGAACCACCTGCATGAGCCCATGCACGCCTGCGTCCGTGCGTCCAGCGCACATGACCCGGAGTGGCCCCGCCGTGAAGCGGCTCAGGGCGCTTTCCAGCTTGTCTTGGATGGTGAGGCCAGAAAGCTGACTTTGCCAGCCTTGGTAGGCACCTCCGTTGTAGCTGACGCCCAGCGCGATTCTTGAACTGCTCAAAATGCTATCCGCCGGAAAGTGGTCCGTGTTGTCATGCCTCGTCCAGGTTCGGCCTCGCGGCCTTTTTGGCTTGCGCCTTGCGCTGAACGCTCCACCCCAACCAAGCCAGTGCCAGTCCAAACAAGCTGCCAGCCACCGGCAGCACGGCCGGATGGTCTGCCAACTGGTCGATCAAGCCTGTAGGCGGCACGTCGATGTCTTGCATCGGGCTGGCTGTGGGGGCTGGTGTCGCTGATGCGGCGGCTGGGTTCGCCGTTTCTTCATTGGCTTGCAACTGGCTCAACTCCTGCACGGTGCGCTTCAACTCTTCAAGCCGGATGGTGGTGTCTTTGGCCTGACGCTCATTCAAAACGGTCTGCTCCGCCTGAAGACTGCCCTGTGCGTCCGGTTTGGACAAGGTCAGCTTGTCGGCAGGGGCACCCGCTGCGCGCGCGCTTTCCACTTGACCTTGAGCCTGCGCTCCCGGGCTGCGTGCGCTGGGCGCCAAGGTCGCAGGACTTGCTGCGGCTTGCTGACGCAATGCCTGAAACTCTTGCCATTGAGCGGCCACGATCTGGCGTGCTTCGAGTGCGGGCGTCACCAAGGCCTGCGCGGCCGTTGGCAGATTGAGCCTGGCGCCGGCCAGAAGCCGGTTGACGTTGCCTTCGACGAAGGCGGCCGGGTTGCCCTGCACCAGGGCCAACAGATATTGGCTTTGCTCGACACCCGCCGGACGGGCTCGCCGAATCAGTTCCCCGGCCGTGTCTCCGGGCTGGGTTATGAGCGCGACAGCCGAAGGTTCAGGCGCGGCTGCTTTGCTGGAGCCTGTTGAGCTGGCAGCAAGTGGAGTCTGAACTGCAGGCGCCAACAACACCGACACTGAACGGGTCGTCGCCCCTGATGCCCAGCTGATGTCCAGTAGCAGGTCGACGAAGGGTTCGGCCGTCGGGCGCTGGCCTTCAATACGAATCACCCATCTGTCATTCGCGCTTTTAACCAAGCCGAGACGCAGGCCCTCAAGGACTGGGTCAAAGACCAGGCCGCGGGATGCGTAACTTTGGGCAGAGCCCAGCGCAATCTTCAAGCTATCGACGTCGGCCGCATCGAGCTCAAGAACTTCATATTCAAGCTTGAGCGGCTCACCCAGGTTGGAAAGGGTCGTCAATCTGCCTAAGTCGAATGCCTGGGCAGGCGCGCCAGTCATGCTCGCCGCCAGCACAGCAGCCAAGAATGAGCTCTGGAGCCAGCGGCCATTCAGGGCTGGCTGCCTTTGCGCAGCCCGCCCTGAGCCCATCGGGCTTGTCAAATCTTTGTGCACTTCAGGTTCCCGCTAGCTGAACAAGCGGGCACGGTAACACCAAGAAACAGGGCTGACAAGGCTGAGTGACCGACGCTGAAAAGACAGGTTTCAAGCGTCAAGCAAGATGCGCAGCATGCGGCGCAGCGGCTCGGCGGCACCCCACAGCAACTGGTCGCCCACGGTGAAGGCGCCCACGTAATCGTCACCCATCGCCAGCTTGCGGATGCGGCCGACCGGAATGGTCATGGTGCCGGTCACGGCCACAGGCGTGAGGTCTTTGACAGTGGCTTCACGCGTGTTGGGTACCACTTTGACCCACTCGTTGTCGGCGGCAATCATGGCCTCGATGTCGGCCACGGGTACGTTCTTTTTGAGCTTGAATGTCAAGGCCTGACTGTGGCAACGCATGGCTCCGATGCGCACGCAAAAGCCATCGACCGGCACGGCTTGGGAGCCGAAACCTTCGCCCTGGCCCAGGATCTTGTTCGTCTCGGCCATGCCTTTCCATTCTTCCTTGGACATGCCGTTGCCCAGG
>CAZNQE010000172.1:0-2498 GCA_964575005.1 uncultured Polaromonas sp.
AAAAACTATTAATACTATTCCCTGTCTCATGATGTCTTGGATTAGAATAAGGCTCTAAATACAACCCATTGTGTTCCATCAAATACAAGTCTAATCCAGTTGTTTGATGCTTCATTTCCAACAGCAACTGAAGTTGCAGCAGTGTTATCTTTATCCACATAAATAGAAGTCCCTGAAATAGTTATTGTATTGGCTGTTTTATTCTTAATCGTAATTTCTTTACCTGTTACGCCTGTTGGTAATGTAAATGCTCCATTAGAACCCCCTGTGTAAAAAACAAATGAATCTTGCAGTCGTATAGTATATGGAGTTGTATTTTGTACTACAACCGAACCAGACGAATAGGACCAACTAGCTAATCCATTAGCATCTGAAACTAATACTTTACCAGCTCCTGGTGAGCCACCAGCTATTTTTAATGTTCCTGCAATCTCAGTATTTCCAGACGATGCTGTGATTTTAAATTTATCCGTATCAACTGTAACATCACCAGTAACACCTAAAGTACTAGATAACGTGGAAGCTCCTGTAACGGTTAATGTTCCTCCTAGGGCAGTAGCACCTGTTCCAACCGTTAAAGTATTCGATCCACTAACAGAGGTATTACCATTTAATGTAGTTGTACCACCTATGGTAGTATTACCAGTTACTCCTAATGTGCCGCCAAGTGTTGTGTTGCCAGTTACAGCTAAAGTACTAGATAAGGTTGTTGCTCCCGTTGCCGCTAATGTTCCTCCTAGGGCAGTAGCACCTGTACCAACTGTAAATGTATTTGTTCCGCTTACAGAAGTATTTCCATTTAATGTGGTTGTACCTCCTATAGTAGTATTGCCCGTTACGCCTAAAGTACCGCCAACTGTTGTGTTTCCAGTAACAGCTAAAGTACTAGATAATGAAGTTGCTCCAGTTACTCCTAGCGTACCGCTCAATGTGGTGTTACCAGTTACGCCTAAAGTCCCTCCTAAAGCTGTAGCTCCTGTACCTACTGTGAATGTACTAGATCCGCTTACGGCTGTATTCCCGCTAAATGTCTTAGCTCCAGCAACGGTTTGTGCCGTTGTTAAATCGACAAAGTTTTGAGTTGTTGATCCTGTACCACCATTTGCAATAGCAATCGTGGTGCCATTCCAAGTTCCAGTAGCTATAGTTCCAACACTAGTTAAACTTGAACTAACTACATTCGTAGCCAAAGTAGTACCTGTTAAGGTTCCTGCCGCAGCAGCAACTGTAATATCGGCGCTACCATCAAAATCAACAGTATTGATTTTTCTTGCTGTTGCTAATTTGGTTGCTGTAGACGCATTACCTCCGATATTCAAATTGGCCACAGGAGTAGTTGAAGTTACTACTAATGGTGCTGTTCCTATTGCTACTGTTGAAGTCAATTGTCCTGTAACACTTAAACTTGTTCCTGTAGCCGCTCCAAGTACTGGTGTTACTAAAGTAGGTGAAGTCGCTCTCACAACATCGCCGGTTCCTGTCGTTGCAATTTCTTCTACATCTCCAGCACTTCCAGTAAAATTCCCTAAAACTTTGCCTGCCGCTACATTTTGAATTTTAGCATAAGTTATTGCAGCATTAGCAATGTCAAGTGAAGCAATTTCACCATCCTTTATTTTAGAAGAGGTAACTGCATCAGCAGCTAATTTATCTGTTGTAACATTAGCATTAGTAATTTTATCAGTAGTCACAGCATTAGTAGCTAACATAGCAGTAACTACTTTACTTGTTCCTATAGCTGTCACTCCTGCATTAGTAATGGTTACATCTCCAGATGGTGTTACTTCTGTTGCCACGTTAGAGGCATTTCCTAAGTAGATTTTTCCATCATCTAAAGTATTGATAGCTGTAATAGCGGTAGTATTTGTAGAATTAGCGGTGCTTAATGCATCGATTTGTGTTTGTGCATCAGATGTTAATGTACCAATATATTGTAACTCTGTATTAGTAACTGAACCATCAGCCAACTTGGTGGCATCTATTCCAGTAGCTAGTTTTTCATTAGTTACATTCGCATTTTTAATTTTAGCTGTTTCGACAGCATTGGCTGCCAAATCGGTTGCTGCAATCTCGCCGTCTTTTATTTTAGCCGAAGTAATTGCATTGGCAGAAATTTCTGGAGAATCTGCCGTTCCTGAAAGATCACCTGCTAGTTGTATTTTACCTTTAGTCGTACTATCAGCATCGGCAATTGTGGCAGCTGCTACTGAAGTATCTACATATGTTTTTACTGCTTTCGCGGAAGGGAATTTTACATCGGATGCTCCATCTGTTGTAACGCTTATTGTTTTATTAGCAGCGTCCTCTTTCAAATCCAAAGCTGTTTGTGTCGCGGTGGAAACTGGTTTGTCAGCATCCGATGTGTTATCTACTTCATCTAAACCAACCATCGCTTTTGTAATTCCTGAAACAGTCCCAGTAAATGTTGGTGAAGCTAATGGTGCTTTCAAATCCAAAGCTGTTTGTGTCGCGGTGGAAACTGGTTTGTCAGCATCCGA
>CAZNQE010000172.1:2598-3730 GCA_964575005.1 uncultured Polaromonas sp.
TAAACCAACCATCGCTTTTGTAATTCCTGAAACAGTCCCAGTAAATGTTGGTGAAATAGCTCTCACTACATCACCCGTTCCTGTGGTTGCAATTTCTTCAACAACTCCAGCGCTTCCACTTCCAGTAAAATTACCCAATACTTTACCTGCAGCAACATTTTGAATTTTAGCATAGGTTATGGGAGCATCAGCAATATCAATTGTAGCAATAGTGCCATCTAGTATTTTAGCTGAAGTTACTGAGCCTGATGCAATCCTAGGCTCATCTGCGTTGCCTGTTAAATCTCCTGCTAATTGTATTTTCCCTTTTAGAGAGTTTGTAGCATCTGGCGCTCCAGAGCTAACGCTTGAGTCAACGTAATCTTTAATTAGTTTTACAGATGGATATTTATCAGTTGATAAAGCATCAACTGTTATATCAGTACTTTTATTAGCCAAATTTTCTTTCAAGTCCAAAGCCGTTTGTGTTGCGGTGGAAACTGGTTTGTTAGCATCTGATGTATTATCAACATTAGATAAACCAACCATAGTTTGTGTAATTCCTGAAACCGTTCCGGTAAATGTTGGAGAGGCTAAAGGAGCTTTCAATGCTTCGGCGGCAGTAGCTCTGGTTACTTCAGCTGCTAAGTTAGTTGCCAATGTAGTTTCAGCAGCCGTAGCTCTTGTTGTTTCTGCTGCAATAGCAGTGGCATTTGCTGTAACATTAGTCGTTAAAGTAGCCTCGGCTGCGGTAGCTCTAGTTACTTCAGCTGCTAAGTTAGTTGTCAATGTTGTTTCAGCTGCGGTAGCTCTTGTAGTTTCAGCGGCAATAGCGGTGGCGTTTGCTGTCACATTGGTCGTTAAAGTAGCCTCTGCTGCTCGTGCTGTAGTTGCTTCTGTTGTGATCGCTGTTGCATTAGCTAATTCTGCCGCACGCGCAGTGGTAGCTTCTGTTGCTAAATTTGTTGTCAATGTTGTTTCGGCAGCCGTAGCTCTTGTTGTTTCAGCGGCAATAGCGGTGGCGTTTGCTGTAACATTGGTCGTCAAAGTAGCCTCTGCAGCTCGTGCTGTAGTTGCTTCTGCAGTAATTGCATTTGAATTAGCTAATTCTGCCGCACGCGCAGTGGTAGCTTCTGTTGCTAAATTTGTTGTC
>CAZNQE010000173.1:0-3647 GCA_964575005.1 uncultured Polaromonas sp.
AGCACCAGCGGCTGGTTGGCGACGATACCGACCGACTGGCCTTCCATGCGCGCAAAGCCAATGATGATGTTTTTGGCGTACTCGGGCTGGATCTCAAAGAAGTCGCCATCGTCCACCGTCTTGGTGATCAGCTCCTTCATGTCGTAGGGCTTGTTGGCGTTTTCAGGCACCAGCGTGTCCAGGCTCAGGTCCATGCGGCCGGCCGGGTCGGCGCTGGGGCGCACAGGGGCTTTTTCGCGGTTGTTCAGCGGCAGGTAGTTGTACAGGCGGCGCAACATCAAGAGCGCTTCCACGTCATTGTCAAAAGCCAGATCAGCCACGCCGCTCTTGGTGGTGTGCGTGATGGCGCCGCCTAATTCCTCGGCCGTGACTTCTTCATGCGTGACGGTCTTGACGACTTCGGGGCCAGTCACAAACATGTAGCTCGAATCCTTGACCATGAAGATGAAGTCGGTCATGGCGGGCGAATACACCGCGCCGCCGGCCGAGGGGCCCATGATCATGCTGATCTGCGGGATCACGCCGCTGGCCATGACGTTGCGCTGGAACACGTCGGCATAACCGCCCAGTGATGCGACGCCCTCTTGAATGCGGGCGCCGCCTGAGTCATTCAAGCCAATGACCGGCGCGCCGACCTTCATGGCCTGGTCCATCACCTTGCAGATTTTTTCGGCATGCGCTTCAGACAAGGCGCCGCCAAACACCGTGAAGTCCTGGCTGAACACGAACACCAAACGGCCATTGATCATGCCGTAGCCCGTGACCACGCCGTCGCCGGGAATTTTGGTGTCGGGCATGCCGAAGTCCGCGCAGCGGTGTTCAACAAACATGTCCCACTCTTCAAACGTGCCTTCATCCAGCAGCAACTCCAGCCGCTCACGCGCCGTCAGCTTGCCTTTGCTGTGCTGCGCGTCAATGCGCTTTTGGCCACCACCCAGGCGGGCTGCCGCTCGCTTTTGTTCAAGTTGTTCAAGAATTTCCTGCATGGTTTTCTTCTTTCTTTGAGAGAGCGAATGAGGGGGGGAAGGTTAAAAATTTAACGGACATGCGCGGCCAGCAGCTGCCGGGCGGCGGTGGACGCCGGCAACTGGCCGCTGGCGACTTGCGCTAAATAACTGGGCAAGAGCGCCGCCACGGCCGGGTCTTGCCGAAAGGCTTGCTTGAGGTTGGCGTCAATGCGTTCCCACATCCACGCCAGGGACTGCTGCTGGCGCCGTGCGTCGAACTGGCCGTTGGCAGTCTGCAGGGTTTTGAACTGAGTGACGGCTTGCCAAAAAGCGTCCACGCCTTTGTTGTGCAAGGCGCTGAGTTGCACCACTTGCGGGTGCCAGTGCTGGTCATACACCTCTGCCTGGGCTTTGCCCATGGCGTTGTTGACCAGGCCAAACAAGCGCAAGGCCGAGGTGATTTGCGCTTCGGCGCGCATGGCGGCGTTAGCGTCGATGTCGGCCTTGTTGATGACCACCAGGTCGGCCAATTCCATCACGCCTTTTTTGATGGCCTGCAAGTCGTCGCCGGCATTGGGCAACTGCATCAGCACAAACATATCGGTCATGTTGGACACGGCGGTTTCGCTCTGGCCCACACCCACGGTTTCGACAATCACCACGTCGTAGCCGGCGGCTTCACAGACCAGCATGGCTTCACGGGTTTTTTCGGCAACGCCGCCCAAGGTGCCGCTGGACGGGCTGGGGCGGATGTAGGCCTTTTCATGCACGGACAGGTGTTCCATGCGCGTCTTGTCGCCCAGGATGGAGCCGCCCGAAACGGTGGACGACGGGTCGATGGTCAGCACCGCCACGCGGTGGCCTTGGCCGATGAGGTACAGGCCCAGCGCTTCAATGAAGGTGGACTTGCCCACGCCGGGCACGCCGCTGATGCCTAAGCGAAAGCTCTTGCCGGTGTAGGGCAGCAAGGCGGTCAGCAGCTCGTCACCTTGGGCTCGGTGGTCGGTGCGGGTGGATTCGAGGAGCGTGATGGCTTTGGCGATGGCGCGGCGCTGGATGGGGGGAGAGCCATGAAGCAGTTCTCCAACCCGTTCGGGCTGAGCCTGTCGAAGCTCCCCGCTCCCGTTGGCTTGAGCGCTGGGAACCCCTTCGACAAGCTCAGGGCGAACGGAGGGGATGCAGTCTGCTCCTTCGACTCGAACGAAGGGGGATGGACCTTCCTCCCCAGCCCGTTCGGGCTGAGCTTGTCGAAGCTCCCCATTCCGTTCAGGCTGAGCCTGTCGAAGCTCCCCATTCCGTTCGGGCTGAGCCTGTCGAAGCCCCTGCTCAGACCCTTCGACAGGCTCAGGGCGAACGGTTTGGGTGGAACGCGGGGTTTCTTGTTCGGGATGAACCTGCCTGGACCGCGCCAGCGCTTGAACCCGCTCCCAATCCCCGGCCATCAACGCTTCCTTCTTCGCCCTGGACCAGCCCTTGATCTGCTGCTCAAACGCAATCGCGCCTTCACGCGTTTCGAACTCGCCTTGCCAGACCAGCTCGACCGGCTTTCGCGTTGAGGTGTAGCCGATGTGGCCGCCCTCATGCTGGAGAAGACGCGCGCTCAGATCGTCTGTCTGCCCCGTGTAATAAGAGCCGTCGGCGCATCGGAGCATGTAGACGTAAAAGGGCTTCATGGCAGAAAGCTCAGTGGATCAGCTGCCTGAATTCAACCCAGCGCCTTCTTGATCTGCTCCAGCACATCCTTGGCACTGGCCGGGATCGGTGTCCCAGGTCCGTAAATGCCCTTGACGCCGGCTTCGTACAACATGTCGTAGTCCTGCCGGGGAATCACCCCGCCCACGAACACGATGATGTCGTCGGCGCCCTGTTTTTTCAGCTCGGCAATGATGGCGGGCACCAGCGTTTTGTGACCTGCCGCCAGGGTCGACACACCCACAGCGTGCACGTCGTTCTCAATCGCCTGGCGGGCGCATTCCTCGGGCGTCTGAAACAGCGGCCCCATGTCCACGTCAAAGCCCAGGTCGGCAAAGGCCGTGGCCACCACTTTGGCGCCGCGGTCGTGGCCGTCCTGGCCTAGCTTGGAAATCATCACGCGGGGGCGGCGGCCTTGGGCTTCGGCAAAAGCGTTGATTTCGGTCTTGAGGGTTTCCCAGCCTTCGGCCGAGTCATAGGCGGCTGCGTACACACCGGTCACCTTTTGCGTATCGGCGCGGTGGCGCCCGTAAACTTTTTCCAGCGCGTCGCTGACCTCGCCCACGGTGGCGCGCAGGCGCATGGCCTGGATGGTCAGGTCCAGCAGGTTGCCGGTGTTGCTTTCGGCGGCGGCGGTCAGGGCATCCAAGGCTTGCAGCACGGCGGCGTTGTCGCGGCTGGCCTTGATGGTTTTCAGGCGGGCGATCTGTCCGTCGCGCACAGCCACGTTGTCGATGTCGCGAGACTCGATGGCGTCTTCGGTCTTGAGCTTGTATTTGTTGACGCCAACGATGACGTCTTTGCCCGAGTCGATGCGCGCTTGCTTTTCAGCGGCGGCCGCTTCGATTTTGAGCTTGGCCCAGCCGCTGTCCACAGCTTTGGTCATGCCGCCCATGGCCTCGACTTCTTCGATGATTTTCCAGGCGGCGTCGACCATGTCCTGGGTCAGCTTTTCCATCATGTAGCTGCCGGCCCAGGGGTCGATCACGTTGGTGATGTGGGTCTCTT
>CAZNQE010000174.1:0-3605 GCA_964575005.1 uncultured Polaromonas sp.
GCGGCCACGCCAATCACCTCGTCGCCGGGCTTGATAGCGCGGTCTCCCAGCTTGGCGCTGGTCAAGGTCGAGAAGGCCACCAAATTGGCTGAGGAGCCTGAGTTGACGGTCAGCACATGTTTCACGCCCAGGAACTTGCCCATGCGTTCCTCGAACATGGCGTTGAAGCGGCCGGTGGTCAACCAGCCGTCTAAAGACGCCTCCACCATCAACTGCAGCTCTTTGGCGCCAATGACTTTGCCCGACACGGGCACGGCAGACTGCCCAGGCACAAAAGGCACCGGGGCGTGGGCTATGTCAGCGTATTGCTGCACCAACTCGCTGATTTGGCTGCGTAACTTGTCGAGCTTGGGCGTGAACGAAACGGTTGTTGTGGTCATTCTTGAATTTGCTTTTGGTTTTGGTTTTGGTTTTGGTACTGGCTGATTTGGCTCAGGCAAAGCGAGCGCATGTCTTGCCCACGTAGCCAGGCTTGATGCCAATCTGTGATGTGGGTCAATGCCGTGTTCAGCGACCAGCGCGGCGTCCACCTCAAGCGCTGCTTGGCTTTGGAGATGTCGAGCTTGAGATAGCTGGCTTCATGCGGGTGCTGACCGGGCTGCAACTTCCAACTGGCACCCTGCCCCCAGGTTTGGCAGAGTTGCTCAACGATCCATTGCACTGGGCGTGCGTCTTCGTCTTGTGGGCCGAAGTTCCAGCCCTCGGCAAAGGCTTGACCGTGCTCGTGAAGCTTTTCGGCCAAGAGCAAGTAGCCGGAAAGGGGCTCCAGTACGTGCTGCCACGGGCGAATCGCGTGTGGATTGCGGATTTGCACGGGCTGGCCTTTTTCCAAAGCCAGCAAGGTGTCAGGCACCAGACGGTCAAGCGCCCAATCTCCACCGCCAATGACGTTGCCCGCACGGGCCGTGGCCATGCCGATGCCAGCTTCTTTCAGGAATGATTTGCGGTACGCGCTGCTGACGAGTTCAGCACAGCCTTTACTGCTGGAATAAGGGTCGTGGCCGCCCATTGCCTCGTCTTCGCGGTAGCCCCAGGCCCACTCGCGGTTGTCGTAGCACTTGTCGGTTGTGACGTTGACGATCGCGCGGACGGAGCCTGCATGACGGGCAGCTTCAAGCACATGCACCGTGCCCATGACGTTGGTGGCATAAGTCTCGATGGGCTGCTGGTATGAAAGACGCACCAGCGGTTGAGCGGCCATGTGAATGACGACCTCTGGCTGAAAGTCTTTGACCAAGCGGGCAATAACGCCAGCGTCACGTATGTCAGCTATTTGGCTGTCCATGCCTTGGGCCACTTTGGCCACCTCAAACAAGGCGGGCGCTGTGGGTGGCGCCAACGAGATACCCCGCAAGTCCGCGCCCATGGCTTGCAGCCACAAGCTGAGCCAACTGCCTTTAAAACCGGTGTGCCCAGTCATGAGCACCTTGCGACCGCGCCAAAATTCCGGGCGGATTTGCATGGCGTGGTTCATGCCCATTTCTTCCAGGGCGCTTTACCGCTGGCCCACAATTCTTCAAGCAGATGCTTGTCGCGCAGGGTGTCCATGGGCTGCCAAAAGCCCTGATGTTCATAGGCCATGAGTTGACCGGCGTCAGCCAATCCCATCAAAGGCTCTTGCTCCCAGACGGTGCCGTCCCCCTTGATGTGTTTCAAGACTTCCGGCTTGAGCACAAAGAATCCGCCATTGATCATGGCGCCATCCCCTTTGGGCTTTTCCTTGAAGTTCATCACTTGGCGGTTCTGAATATCCAGGGCACCAAAGCGGCCCGGTGGGTATGTCGCGGTCAAGGTAGCCGCCTTGCCGTGCATTTGATGAAAATCGATGGCGGCGGAAATATCAATATCACCTACGCCATCGCCGTAGGTAAAGCAAAAAGACTCCTCGTCTTTAACGTGGTCTGCCACACGCCCTAATCGACCGCCGGTCATGGAGTCATCGCCCGTGTCAACCAGGGTGACCTTCCATGATTCGGCCCGCCGCTCATGCACATGCATGGAATTGGCTTGCATATCAAAAGTCACATCAGACATGTGCAAAAAGTAATTCTCGAAATACTCTTTAATGACATAACCCTTGTAACCACAGCAAATGATGAAATCGCTTATTCCATGGTGCGAATACATTTTCATGATGTGCCAAAGAATGGGCTTCCCCCCAATCTCGACCATGGGTTTTGGGCGCGTTGCCGTTTCTTCACTTAGTCGTGTGCCGAGGCCTCCGGCCAGAATGACTGCCTTCATATAAAAATCAACCTTCTTGTTTTTCAGCTGAGCACACAAATGCGTCAGATTGGAAACGTGCAGATGGCAAACCAGCCTGCAGCAAGGCAGCTTTGGCGCTGCGAATCATGGTGTCTGACCCGCAGGCATAAACCACCGAATTACTTAGATCTGGATTCATGGACAACAGTACGTCTTGCACATAACCCTTTTTACCCAGCCAATTTGAAGCAGGACGAGAAAGGACTGGGACGAAAATTTGTCCAGCGAGAACACTTTGAACATCAAAGTACAGGTCCTCCTCAATTCGGCCGCCCCACACGACCGTGATGGACTTTGGCTGCTGTTCGCACAGCCTGCGGGCGATGGATTCCAACATCGCCTTGACAGGGGCAATACCTGTTCCAGTGGCGAGAAAAATCAAATCCAGATTTTCTGTATGACGCAGAAAGAAGGTACCCAGGGGACCATTGATTCGCAGCAAGTCATCGGATTTAGCCTGGCTAAACCAGTAATCGCTCATGGCACCGCCATCCACTGCCCGAATATGCAGCTCCAGGATTTTTTCAGTTGAGAGCGCATTGGCCAAGGAATAACTTCGGCGAATACCGCCGGGGCCAATCACTTCAATATATTGACCCGGAATAAAGTTGAACTCCGCGCTAGGTGGAAAGCGCAGCATGACGCGGACCACATCGCCGGCCAGTCGATCGATGCTGCTGATGCGGCAAGGGAGCGTTTTGCTGGGCGGCAAAGCAACACCGCCCAAGTCTTCAACTTCCAAAATGAGATCCGTCTGGGCCGAACGGACGCAGTTCAATATCCAGCCTTCGGCTTTTTCGTCCGCGCTCAGCCCCGTTTCGCTTTGGAGCAGGGTGGTTTGCCCTTCCAGCACCTTGCTCTTGCAGGTGCTGCAGCGACCGGTTTTGCAGCTGTAAGGCAAGACGATCCCGCTCGCCAAAGCGGCCTCAATCAGCGATGTTCCAGGACTTGCCTGAAACTCCCGACCGTTTGACAACTTGACGGCGCGCAATCGAATTACTCCGCGCTCACGGCGACGCTGTAACCACTGGCTTTAAGCAGTGCGTGCTGCTTGGCCTTAGCCAAATCGTTGGCGACCATTTCCTTGCACATGTCCTGCGCGGTGATTTCCGGCACCCAGCCCAGTTTTTGCTTGGCTTTGCTTGGATCGCCCAGCAAGGTTTCAACTTCGGTGGGGCGGAAGTAGCGAGGGTCAATGCGGACCACGCAGCGCTCACCAGACGAGCCAGCGTTGGTCCAGTACGCAGCCTCGTTAACGCCCGCGCCTTCCCAGCGCAGTTGCATACCCAGCTCGGCCGCCGTCCATTCAATGAACTGGCGCACGCTGTATTGAACGCCCG
>CAZNQE010000175.1:0-3572 GCA_964575005.1 uncultured Polaromonas sp.
GCTGCGTGTTGCGCGCGATGCGGGCGCTGAACTCGGTGGGCAGCGCAATGGCTTCGTCAAAGCTGTTGGTGTGCAGGCTTTGCGTGCCGCCAAACACCGCGGCCATGGCCTCGATGGTGGTGCGCACCACGTTGTTGTACGGGTCTTGCTCGGTCAGACTCCAGCCGCTGGTCTGGCAGTGGGTGCGCAGCATCAGACTCTTGGGGTTCTTGGCGTCAAAGCCTTTCATGATGCGGCACCACAACAATCGGGCGGCGCGCATCTTGGCCACTTCCAGATAGAAGTTCATGCCAATGGCCCAGAAGAACGAGAGGCGACCGGCAAAGCCGTCCACGTCCAAGCCCTTGGCCAGCGCGGTCTTCACGTACTCCTTGCCGTCGGCCAGCGTGAAGGCGAGTTCGAGCGCCTGGTTGGCGCCGGCTTCCTGCATGTGGTAACCCGAAATGCTGATCGAGTTGAACTTGGGCATCTTGGCCTGCGTGTACTCGATGATGTCGCCAATGATGCGCATCGAGGGCTCGGGCGGGTAGATGTAGGTGTTGCGCACCATGAACTCTTTGAGGATGTCGTTCTGGATGGTGCCGCTGAGCTGGTCTTGCGCCACGCCCTGCTCTTCCGCCGCCACCACGTAGCCGGCCAGCACGGGCAGCACGGCGCCGTTCATGGTCATGGACACGCTGACCTTGTCCAGCGGGATCTCGTTAAAAAGGATCTTCATGTCCTCGACCGAGTCAATCGCCACGCCGGCCTTGCCCACGTCGCCAGTCACGCGCGGGTGGTCAGAGTCGTAGCCCCGGTGCGTGGCCAGGTCAAAGGCCACAGACACGCCCTGCCCGCCGGCGGCGAGCGCCTTGCGATAAAAAGCGTTGGATTCTTCAGCGGTGGAAAAGCCCGCGTACTGGCGAATCGTCCAGGGCCGCACGGCGTACATGGTCGCCTGCGGGCCGCGGATGAAGGGCTCAAAGCCGGGCAGCGTGTCGGTGTAGGCCAGGTTTGCCGTGTCGGCCGCGGTGTACAGCGGCTTGACGCTGATGCCGTCGGGCGTGAGCCAGTTCAGCGCATCGACGTTGCCGCCCGGTGCCGACTTGGCGGCCGCCTTGGCCCACTCAGAAAGGTTGACGGCATCAAATTCAGGGGCGTGAGAAGGCTTTTGACTCATGGCGTGAGCGGCTTTGAGGCGCGTTTTGAGGGCTTAAGGACGACGGCTTGGGACGGCTTGGAAAGGCTTGAGGACGAAGGGTGAACGACCTTGTCGAACACAAAATAGTCTACATCATTTATAATTATTTATGCAGAATTAGGCTTGGCCGAACTGAACAGGGGCTGACAAAAGCCCTTCGACAGCCCAGTCAACCGAACCCTATTCCAAGCGCCAAGCACTCACCCATCCAACGCACTTCGCGGAACCCATTCATGGCTGCAGCCTCGCTCACACCCCGCGCACTTTATGAAGAAGTGGCCGAACTCCTGCGCGAACGCATCTTCAATCGTGAACTGACCCCCGGCAGCTGGATCGACGAGCTCAAGCTGGCCGACGAGTACGGGATCAGCCGCACCCCCTTGCGTGAGGCGCTGAAAGTGCTGGCCACCGAAGGGCTGGTCACGATGAAAGTGCGCCGCGGCGCTTATGTCACTGAAGTCTCAGAGCGCGACCTGGCTGACGTTTACCACCTGCTGGCCTTGCTTGAAAGCGATGCCGCCGGGGTGGTGGCGCACAAAGCCAGCAACGAAGAATTGGCCGAACTGCAAGGCCTGCACCGCGAGCTTGAGAAATCCGTGAAGAACCGCGAGCGCTTTTTCGAGCTCAACGAGGCTTTTCACATGCGCGTGCTGGCCATTGCCGACAACCGCTGGCGCGATCAGATGGTGGCCGACCTGCGCAAGGTCATGAAACTCAACCGCCACAACTCCCTGCTCAAGACGGGGCGTATTCAGGAGTCTTTGGCGGAACATGCGGCAGTGATGGCCGCCCTGCTCGCCCGCGACCCGGACGCCGCCGTGCAGCGCATGCGCGAACACTTCATGAATGGCCTGGAAGCGGCCACCTGACGTTAACGAAGCGGTTTTTGGAAAAACCGGGCCTCGCCCATAGCCGGGTCCAGCTGGTAAGGCGCGAAGCCGCTTCGCTCATACAGGCGTACGGCGCTGGCATTGCCCTCCAGCACCTCCAGCGTGAGCTTGCAGGCACCCTTTTTCTGGGCCAACTCAGCCACCAGCGCCAGCATGCGCTCGCCAATGCGCTGACCGCGGTGGCTGGCCAGCACCACCACGTCGTGCACATTCACCAAGGGTTGGCAGGCAAAGGTTGAAAAACCTTCGATGCAATTGATCAGTCCGACCGGCGCCGCGCCGTCAAAGGCGATGACGCTGAAAGCTTGCGGCCTTGCGGCCAGCGCTTGCGCCAAATTTTCCTTCGCGAAATCGCTGAGCGCGTGTCCGCCGCCCATGGGGTCCCGGGCATAGCTGTCAAGCAAATAGACCAGTGCAGACGCGTCGGCTGCATCGCTGTAATTGGCTTGGCGAACCAGGACCTCGCTCATTGCGCCTGCACCGCCAACACCAGGCGCTCGGCGCAGTCCTTGGCTTGCGCTGCGTCTTGCGCCTCGACCATGATGCGCAGCAAAGGCTCGGTACCACTGGCACGAATCAGGATGCGCCCGGTTTCCCCGAGTTCGGCCTCGACCACTTTGCTTTCTGCTTTCAGCGCGGCGTTACCACGCCAGTCCTGCTCGGGACGCAGACGCACATTGATCAGAGTTTGCGGGAACAGCGTCACCTCCGCCAGCAAGCTGGCCAAGGACTTGCCGCTGCGCACGCAGGCCTGCAGCACTTGCAACGCGCTGATGAGGCCATCGCCGGTGGTGTGTTTGTCCAGCGCCAGCAAATGGCCCGAGCCTTCACCGCCCAGCAGCCAGCCATTTTTCTCCAGCTCTTCGAGCACATAACGGTCGCCGACCTTGGCGCGCACAAACTGCACGCCACGCGACTTCAATGCCACTTCAACCGCCAGGTTGGTCATGAGCGTGCCGACCGCGCCAGGCACCGCTTCGCCGCGCGCCAGGCGCTCGTTGACCATCAGGAACAGCACCTCATCGCCATTGAACAAGCGGCCCTCTGCGTCCACCAATTGCAGTCGGTCCGCGTCACCGTCAAGGGCCACGCCGAAATGCGCACCATTGGCCTTGACGGCGGCAATCAGCGCTTGCGGATGGGTCGCGCCCACGCCTTCATTGATGTTCACGCCGTTGGGCGCGCAACCGATGCAGATGACGTCGGCCCCCAACTCATGGAACACCTTGGGGGCGACCTGGTAGGCGGCGCCGTTCGCAGCGTCCACCACGATCTTCAAACCCTTGAGCGTCAGGTCATTGGCAAAGGTACTTTTGCAGAACTCAATGTAACGACCGGCGGCGTCGTCCAGCCGCCGCGTCTTACCCAGGCTGCTGGAGTCCACCCAGATCGGCGGTTCTTGCAGCGAAGCCTCGACCGCGATTTCCCAGGCGTCGGGCAGTTTGGTGCCCTGCGCGCTGAAAAACTTGATGCCGTTGTCGGGAAAGGCATTGTGGCTGGCG
>CAZNQE010000176.1:0-3528 GCA_964575005.1 uncultured Polaromonas sp.
GAGCCCAAGTTCAGCAGCCAGACCAAAGACAAGCTCGTCAGCTCTGAAGTGCGCGGCCCGGTGGAAGACATTGTGAGCCGGCTGCTGTTTGACTACCTGCAAGAGCGCCCCAACGACGCCAAGATCATCGTCGGCAAGATCATCGAAGCCGCCCGCGCCCGTGAAGCTGCCCGCAAAGCCCGCGACATGACGCGCCGCAAAGGCGTGCTCGACGGCATGGGCTTGCCCGGCAAGCTGGCCGACTGCCAGGAAAAAGACCCGGCGATGTGCGAAATCTACATCGTCGAGGGCGACTCCGCCGGCGGCTCCGCCAAGCAAGGCCGCGACCGTAAGTTCCAGGCCATCTTGCCCCTGCGCGGCAAGATCTTGAACGTCGAAAAAGCGCGTTACGAAAAGCTCTTGACCAGCAACGAAATCTTGACGCTGATCACCGCGCTGGGCACGGGCATTGGCAAGGCGGGCGGTACCACCGGTAACGACGACTTCAACGTCGCCAAGCTGCGTTATCACCGCATCATCATCATGACCGACGCCGACGTGGATGGCGCGCACATCCGTACCCTGCTGCTGACGTTTTTCTACCGCCAGATGCCGGAGTTGGTCGAGCGTGGTCACATCTACATTGCGCAGCCACCCCTGTACAAGGTTAAGGCGGGCAAAGAAGAGCTGTACCTCAAAGATGCCGCCGCTTTGGACGGTTTCTTGCTCCGAATCGCGCTCAAAGACGCCAGCATCTTCACCGGCGGGCCAAACGGCACGACGCTCGATGGCGAGACTTTGGGTGAGCTGGCCCGCAAACACCAAGTCGCTGAGGCGGTCATAGCGCGCTTGGGCGGCTTTATGGACGCCGAGGCCTTGCGGTCTCTCGCGGACGGCGTGTCGCTCGATCTGGACACCGTGGCGAGCGCTGAAGCCTCAGCCGCGGCCTTGCAAGCCCGTTTGCCTGACGCCGAAGTGGCTGGCGAGTTCGACGTGCGCACCGACAAGCCGATTTTGCGCATCAGCCGCCGCCACCACGGCAACGTGAAAAGCAGCGTCATCACGCAAGACTTTGTGCACGGCGCGGACTACGCCGCCCTGGCCGAAGCCGCCAAAACCTTCAAGACCTTGCTCAGCGACGGCGCCCGCGTCATGCGCGGCGAGGGCGAGCGTCAAAAAGAAGAAAAAGTGGGCGACTTCCGCCAGGCCATGCGCTGGCTCATCGTGCAGGCTGAAAACGCCACGGCCCGCCAGCGCTACAAAGGCTTAGGTGAGATGAACCCAGCTCAGTTGTGGGAAACCACCATGGACCCGACCGTGCGCCGCCTGCTGCGTGTGCAGATCGACGACGCCATTGAAGCCGATCACGTCTTCACGATGCTGATGGGCGACGAAGTGGAGCCACGCCGGGAGTTCATTGAGACCAATGCGCTGCGGGCGGCAAATATCGACGTTTAACAGCCATCCACCTGCCGAGTAGCCATCAATTTTTGAGGAGACTGTTGCCATGAGTGCCGTACTGCCACCTTTTGCATCCGACTCGGATAATCAATTGCTGGCTGCCAAGGCAGAACGAGCGGCTTACCGCGACTACGAGCAAGAGGGCATAGACCGCGTCCGGACCTTCTACCGCAACAACCACACGCACCAGACCTTTGATTTTGTGCAGGCCAAAAAGGCCAAGTGGCTGCAGTTCAACACCCGCGAGATGACGCCGTGGGAAGGCTTGGACTTTTTGAACACGCTGGTCGATGAGTCAGACCCGGACATCAACCTGCCGCAGATTGCGCATTTGCTGCAGACAGCCGAAGCCATCAAGGCCGATGGCTACCCCGACTGGTTTGTACTCACGGGTTTCATTCACGACCTGGGCAAGGTGCTGTGCCTGTTCGGTGAGCCGCAGTGGGCTGTGGTGGGTGACACCTTTCCGGTGGGCTGCAAGTTCTCAGACAAGATCGTGTTTCCGGAGTTCTTTGCCCTGAACCCTGACAGCCAGGATGCGCGCTACAACAGCGTCAACGGTGTCTACGAGCCCGGCTGCGGCCTGGACAAAGTTCATATGTCGTGGGGGCATGACGAGTACCTGTACCAGCTCGTCAAAGACTACTTGCCCGACCCGGCGCTGTACATGATCCGTTACCACTCGTTTTACAGCTGGCACCGCGAAGAGCAGTACGGCCA
This sequence comes from uncultured Polaromonas sp., assembly GCA_964575005.1. Lineage (GTDB taxonomy): Bacteria > Pseudomonadota > Gammaproteobacteria > Burkholderiales > Burkholderiaceae_C > Polaromonas. Next base: position 2,161 of record CAZNQE010000176.1, read on the forward strand.
CCTGACTGACGCCAAGGACCGCGCCAACCTGGAGTGGGTGCGCAAGTTCAATCCCTACGATCTGTATTCGAAAAACGCGAATCCGCCCGTGCTGGCAGACCTCAAGCCTTATTACGAGGACTTGATGGCCAAGTACTTGCCCAGCAGCCTGAAGCTCTAAGCGAGCGGCCGACAAGGCTTGCCGGGCGCGTCCTACAAACGGCGCGAGCTCGGCTTTCAAAATGACCCCCTGCGTGAGCGGGGCGGCATCGATTTTGGTGTTAGCCCGCCGCTTCAATGCAGCAATTGGAGGCAGCCATGCGCAGCAAGCAAAAAGCAGGATCTGACAAGCCCAAGCAGGGCTCAGGCGGCAGCGGCGGCAAGATGTCTAACGACACCAACAAGATGGGCACACAAAGCCCCACCCCCAAGAACGAAGGCAAGCGCACGCCTGCCAGCCGGAGCGACCGCGACGACAAGCTGGGCAGCGACAACCAGAACCAGTCGCGCAGCCGCAAGGGCTAGGCCCTTAACCGCCTTGAGCTGCCGAAGACTGCGGCTTACTTCTTGTCCGGCAACTCGATCTTGACCTCGAGCACATCCAGGTTGTCCTGGCGTTCGAGGTTGACTTTGATGTCGTCCGGATGGATGTTGATGTACTTGGAGATGACGGCGATCAGGTCACGCTGTAGCGAGGGCAGGTAGTCCGGCTTGTGGCTGCCTGCGGTGCGCTCGTGCGCCAGGATGATCTGCAGTCGCTCCTTGGCGACGTTGGCGGTGGTTTTTTTCTCGCCTAGCAAAAAGGACAGGAAGGAGGCCATGGGCTTTACTTTCCTCCGAACAAGCGTTTGAGAAAGCTGGGCTTTTGCGCGTCGATAAAGCGCAGCGGCTTTTCGGCGCCCAAGAAGCGGTCAATCACATCCTTGTAGGCTTCAGACACGTCCGTGCCTTCCATGTGCACAGCAGGCACGCCCTGGTTCGATGCTTGCAGCACCGAATCGGACTCAGGGATCACGCCAATGAGTTTGACGCGCAGGATGTCGGTGATGTCTTCGAGCGACAGCATCTGGCCCTGGTCCACGCGGTTCGGGTTGTAGCGCGTGATCAAGAGGTGCTCTTTGATCGGCTCGCTGCCTTCGATACCGCGTTTGGTCTTGCTCGAGAGCATGCCCAAGATGCGGTCCGAGTCGCGCACGGAAGAGACTTCCGGGTTGGTCACGATCAGCGCTTCGTCTGCGAAGTGCATGGCCATGAGCGCACCGGTCTCGATGCCGGCTGGCGAGTCGCAAATGATGTATTCAAAGTCCATGGCGGAGAGGTCTTTCAAGACCTTCTCGACGCCGTCTTTGGAGAGCGCTTCTTTGTCACGTGTTTGCGAGGCGGCCAGCA
>CAZNQE010000177.1:0-3526 GCA_964575005.1 uncultured Polaromonas sp.
TCCGTCAAAATCGGGGACGTATGAATAACACGTCCCCTTTTTCGTTTCTGGAATCCCTTGTTCGCCAGCTTCAGCCACCCGCGTGGTTGGTTCAGGAAGGCCAGCAGCGTCTGGTGCTCTTGCTCAATCACGTGCTGATGCAAGAACAAGAGGCGATGAGCCGGCTGGCCCGCAAGAAGGGCAGCGTCATTCATTGGCGCTGGGGCGCTTTTGCGCTGGACTTGCTGATCACGCCCGCCGGCCTCACGGACCGGGCGCCCGCTGGCCGTACGCCCGACCTGACCTTGACCGTAGCCCTGCAAGCGCCTTGGGAACTGGCGCAGTCTCTGCTGGACGGCAAAGCGCCTCCGGTCAAGATCGAAGGCGATGTGCAACTGGCCGCTGAAGTGGGCTGGCTCGCGGACAACTTGCGCTGGGACATTGAAGAAGACCTTTCGCGCATTCTGGGCGACGTGCCGGCCCATGCGATTGCGGATGCTGGTCAGCGCGTGCTGACAGCGCTGCGGGAGTTTCTGACCAAGATGCCGAAACCGTTCGCCCCGGCAGGCACGGCCGACCGCGCTGCTGGCAGCGCCCCATGAGCCGCATTTTTCGCGGCTTTTTCATTGTCTGGACCGTCCTGCGTTTTGGCCTGGACGAATTGGTGCTCTCCAGTTTTGAAAAGCCCTGGATTCGCCTGCTGAAACGGGTCGTTTCAGTTGGCCGAAATTTAAAGGCGCCCCGCGGTGCCCGCTTGAGGCAGGCGCTTGAGCAACTCGGCCCGATCTTCGTCAAGTTCGGCCAGGTCATGTCCACCCGGCGCGACCTGTTGCCACCCGACATCGCGGACGAATTGGCGCACCTGCAAGACCGCGTGCCGCCGTTTCCATCGGCAGTGGCTGTCGCCATCATCGAGCGTGCGTTTGGCCGGCCTATCAGCGACATTTTTGCCAGCTTTGACCGCACGCCCATTGCCAGTGCGTCGATTGCGCAAGTGCACTTTGCAGTGCTGCCCGATGGCCGTGAAGTCGCAGTCAAAGTGCTGCGGCCCAACATGTTGCCGGCCATTGAAAAAGACCTGGCGCTCATGCACATGATGGCCGGCTGGGTTGAAAGCCTCTCGGCCGACGGCAAACGCCTCAAGCCGCGCGAGGTGGTCGGCGAATTTGACAAGTACCTGCACGACGAGCTGGACCTGCTGCGTGAAGCGGCCAATGCCGCGCAACTGCGCCGCAACATGCAGGGGCTGGACTTGGTGATGATCCCGGAGATGGTTTGGGACTTCTGCATGCCTGACGTGATGGTGATGCAGCGCATGAAGGGCGTGCCGATCAGCCAGGTGCAGCGCCTCAGGGACGCTGGCGTGGACATCCCGAAGCTCGCGCGCGACGGCGTCACCATCTTTTTCACCCAGGTGTTTCGTGACGGCTTTTTTCATGCTGACATGCATCCGGGCAACATCCAGGTCAGCATCGAGCCGGCTACGTTTGGCCGCTACATCTCGCTGGATTTCGGCATCGTCGGCACCTTGACCGAGGTGGACAAGGAATACCTGGCGCAGAACTTCAGCGCCTTTTTCCGGCGCGACTACAAGCGTGTCGCCGAGTTGCATCTGGAGTCGGGCTGGGTCCCGGCCAAGACTCGGGTCGATGAACTTGAGTCGGCTATTCGCGCTTGCTGCGAGCCTTACTTTGATCGCCCGCTCAAGGAAATTTCGCTCGGCTTGGTGTTGATGCGCCTGTTCCAGACCTCGCGCCGCTTTGACGTCGAGATCCAGCCGCAGCTGGTGCTGCTGCAAAAAACCCTGCTCAATATCGAAGGTTTGGGTCGTGAGCTGGACCCGAACCTGGATCTGTGGAGCACGGCCAAGCCCTTCCTCGAAAAATGGATGATGGGACAGGTCGGCCCTGAAAAGCTCTGGGCCGAACTCAAGGCGGAGGCCCCCGCCTACGCCAAGCTGCTGCCTGGCCTGCCGCGCCTGCTGCAACAGTTCCTCAAGGCGCAATCTGCGGGTCCTTCCGTGCAGCATCGCGAACTCAAGGAGCTGCTGGCCGAGCAAAAGCGCACCAACAAGCTGCTGCAAGGCCTGGTTTATGGCGCCTTGGGCTTTGCCTTGGGCATCGTGGTCATGCAGTTTCTGAGCATCGCCCCGCCTCTTTAATGCTTTTGACCGGGGTCTCTGCGCCCTGCGAGGGCCGTGGTTCCGGGGCTCTGACCTTCATGGTGCGCCTTTATAATTGAGGGTTTGCATCTTGCTTAAACCTCTGGAACTATGCCAATCTACGCCTATAAATGCGAATCCTGCGGGCATGCCAAGGACGTTTTGCAAAAAATGTCGGATCCGCTTCTGAGCGATTGCCCTCAGTGCGGCGCGTCCACATTCAAGAAGCAGGTCACTGCTGCGGGTTTCCAACTCAAAGGCTCTGGCTGGTACGTCACGGATTTCCGGGGTGGCAACACCGCCGCCGTTCCGCCAGCGACCGCCTCGTCTGACACCTCGGCATCGGCTGCACCCGCTGCGTCGACCACGTCTGCTTCTGAAGGCGGCGCCGTCAGTGCCACGCCTGCCGCTGCCGCATCTGCTCCGGCTGCCAGCACCACTTCTGCGCCCGCCGCTGCACCCGCCGCGTCGGCCAAGGGCTCTTGATGGCCGCCATACGCCGCTGGCTGCTGGCCGGCCTTTTGGTCCTGGTGCCCCTGGCCATCACCTTCTGGGTGCTGAACTGGATCGTCGGCACGCTGGACCAGACCCTGCAAATCCTGCCTTTCAGCTGGCATCCTGACCAATTGCTGGGCCGTCACGTGCCCGGTTTTGGTGTCTTGCTCGCGCTGGCCATCGTGCTGATCATCGGCGCTGTAGCGAGCAATTTCCTGGGCCGAAAGTTAGTCGGCTGGTGGGACGCTCTGTTGGGCCGCATCCCTATCGTTCGCTCGATTTATTCCAGCGTCAAGCAGGTCTCGGACACGCTGTTTGCTGAAAATGGCAATGCCTTTCGCCAAGCGCTTTTGGTCCAGTGGCCGCGTGAAGGCGTGTGGACCATCGCCTTTCAAACCGGAACACCCGGCGGCGACGTACTCAATTATCTGGATGGCGAGTACCTGAGCGTCTATGTGCCCACCACGCCCAACCCGACCGGTGGCTATTTCGTCATGCTTAAGAAATCCGACTGCATCGAGTTGAAGATGAGCGTGGATGAAGCGCTGACCTATGTCATTTCCATGGGCGTTGTGGTGCCCGGTGGCCCGGCCAATTTCAAACCCAGTTAAATCGGATTTCCCGAGTCACCCATCCCGCTTTGCCGCCCTTTTTTGGGGGGGGCGCCCGCTAACCTTTCGAATTTGCTCTTATGTCCACCACCAGCGCCCCAGCCCTTCCCATTGCCTCGCAAATGCGATCCCACTATTGCGGCCTGGTGACCGATGCCTTGCTGGGCCAGTCCGTCAGCCTGTGCGGCTGGGTGAACCGCCGGCGCGACCACGGCGGCGTGATCTTCATTGACCTGCGCGACCGCGAAGGCTATGTGCAGATCGTCTGCGACCCCGACCG
>CAZNQE010000178.1:0-3512 GCA_964575005.1 uncultured Polaromonas sp.
CATTCAGCTCGACATGCACCACACCGCGTCCGAACCCACGTCGAAACCAATGCAGCCCCAGACGCCTATCTTAAGGCATGCGTGCAGATTGCAAGGGTGCGAGCCAGCGAGAAAGCTCATGTGCGGCGTGAATGGTGGCGTGCGCATTCCAGTGCGCGGTGCCCTCGCCCGCGCCTAAGTAACCGTAGGCCGCTGCCACGGTGGGCATGCCTGCAGCGTGGCCAGCGACGATATCGCGCTCGTCGTCGCCCACATAGACGCAACACTCTGGGGCAATCGCCATCCTGCGGGCGGCCTCGAGCAGTGGAGCGGGGTGCGGTTTGGCGTGGGCTGTGGTGTCACCACAGATCACGGTAGAAGCGGTCTTGAAGAGCGGCATCTGGCGCGTGAGGGGCAAGGCAAATCGCTCAGCCTTGTTGGTGACAACGCCCCACTTCAAACCCGCCGCCACGATTGCGGCCAGCAACTCGGTGACGCCATCAAAGGCATAGGTGCGCTGGGTCATGCATTGCTCGTAGTTCACAAAGAACTCTTCCTTGAGCGCAGCAAATTCAGCGTCGGCAGGTGTTAAACCGAATGCCACACCAATCAGGCCGCGCGCGCCTGCACCCGCCATCGGGCGGTACATCTCGAAGGGCAAAGACGCCATACCACGGTCAGTGCGCAGCTTATCTGCAGCCGCGCCCAAGTCGGGCGCACTGTCGATCAAAGTGCCGTCCAAGTCAAAGAGGACTGCGTGAACGCCCTGAAATGGGGCTGCACCCTTCAAAATTGAGTCAGCGGACGGTGACTTCATGCTTTTTGCATGCCCAAAAGATAGTTAACGCTCGTGTCCTGGCTAAGCCAGTAATGCCGGGTCAAGGGGTTGTATTCCATGCCGCGGGTGTGTCGAAGGTCCAAACCAGCGTCACGCGCATAAGAAGCAAGTTCGCTTGGCTTAATAAATTTGGCGTACTCGTGCGTGCCACGCGGCAGTAAATTCAAAATGTATTCGGCCCCAACGATGGCAAACACGAAGGCCTTGGCGTTGCGGTTGATGGTTGAGAAGAAGACATGCCCGCCCGGCTTGACGAGTTGCGCGCAAGCCCGGACCACTGAAGAAGGGTCAGGCACATGCTCCAGCATCTCCATGCAGGTCACCACATCGAAGCTGCCAGGCTGCTCCGCAGCCAAGGCTTCGGCGCTGATTTCCCGGTAGCTGACACCGGCTGTTTGCGCCTCCAGCGCATGCAACTGGGCTACCTTCAGGGCCTTGGTCGCCAGGTCGATGCCCAGAACATCAGCACCTTTGCGCGCCATGGCATCAGCCAGAATGCCGCCGCCGCAGCCGATATCAACGATTCGCTTGCCCTGCACGGGAACGATGTCGTCAATCCAGGCCAAGCGCAAAGGGTTGATTTGGTGGAGCGGCCGGAACTCACTTTCGGTATCCCACCAGCGGTGGGCCAGGTCTGAAAATTTGGCGAGTTCGGCGGGGTCGGCGTTGACGTTTGGTTGCATGAGCTGATTATCGACGAGGCATAAAAAAACCGCGCCGAGGCGCGGTTTTTTAGCAATTCCGAAAGGAATTACTTGTTAGGGCGTGTACCGACCACTTCGATTTCGACGCGGCGGTTCTTGGCGCGGCCGTCGGAAGTCTTGTTGTCAGCCACTGGCTGCTTCTCGCCTTTGCCTTCGGTGTAGACGCGGTTTTTCTCGATGCCTTTGGACACCAAGTAGGCCTTGACGGCTTCCGAGCGAGCAACAGACAGCTTCTGGTTGTAAGCGTCAGAGCCGACGGAGTCAGTGTGACCCACAGCAATGATGACTTCGAGGCTGATGGCTTTGACCTTGCCGACCAGATCGTCGAGCTTGGCGCGGCCTTCTGGCTTCAATGCAGACTTGTTGAAATCAAAGAATGCGTCGGCTGCGTAGGTCACCTTGGTAGCAGCAACGGCTGCAGGTGCTGGCGCTGCGGGGGCTGGTGCAGGAGCGGCTGCAGCAGGAGCTGGTGCAGGGGCCGGTGCAGGAGCTGGTGCAGGAACAATGGCGCCGTCGCAGCCTTTGGCGGCGGTTGCTGGCGTCCAGCTGGCATCGCGCCAGCAGAGTTCGTTGGCGCTGTTTTTCCAGACGAGATCACCCGTGCTGTTCCTCCAGTTGTCGACAGTTTGAGCGCCAGCGGCTGTCACCAGCGCCGCGGAAGCAAACAACATTGCCACTTTGTTAAGTTTTGTCATGGTTGTCCTCTAGAGAAAAGCTGCAGACGGGCTGCGAATTTGAGTTGCACGCTTCGAATGACCGTCACCCAAAGCGTTACAACTATTGTGCCATACCTCTTCGGCACGAAAATCAAGGTCGAGTCTTCGTCCGACAGTCGATGCACCGAAAAAGGCCTTAATTGTTGCAGGGCTGCCACAAAGCCCCGCTAGATTGCTGGCCTTAAAATGCGCGGTTGCGCCGGCAAGCCCCGCGGCGCGTGCTTTTCATTCATTCAGGCCCCCCATGACTCAGTTTGCCAAAGAAACCCTTCCCATCAGCCTGGAAGAGGAGATGCGCCGCAGCTACCTGGACTACGCCATGAGCGTGATCGTCGGGCGCGCGCTGCCTGATGCCCGGGACGGCCTCAAGCCCGTGCATCGCCGCGTGCTGTTTGCCATGCACGAGTTGAACAATGACTGGAATCGGCCTTACAAGAAATCGGCTCGTATCGTCGGTGACGTCATTGGTAAGTACCACCCGCACGGTGACCAGTCTGTGTATGACGCCATCGTTCGTATGGCTCAGGACTTTTCTCTGCGTCACTTGCTGGTAGACGGTCAAGGTAACTTCGGTTCCGTGGACGGCGACAACGCCGCAGCCATGCGATACACCGAAATTCGCCTGTCCAAAATCGCCCAGGAAATGCTGGCCGACATTGACAAGGAAACGGTCGATTTCGGGCCTAACTACGACGGCAGCGAAAAAGAACCGCTGGTCCTGCCCTCGCGTATTCCTAACTTGTTGATCAACGGTTCTGGTGGCATTGCTGTGGGCATGGCCACCAACATCCCGCCGCACAACTTGAATGAAGTGGTGGACGCCTGCTTGCACATGCTCAAGCACCCGGACGCCAGCGTGGACGATCTGATGGAGATCATCCCTGGCCCCGACTTCCCGACAGGCGGCATCATTTACGGCATCAACGGCGTGCGCGACGGTTACCGCACCGGCCGCGGCCGCGTGGTCATGCGCGCCAAGTGCCACTTTGAAGACATCGACAAAGGCCAGCGCCAGTCCATCATCGTGGACGAGCTGCCCTATCAGGTGAACAAAAAGACCTTGCAAGAACGCATGGCCGAGTTGGTGCATGAAAAGAAGATCGAAGGCATCAGCCACATTCAGGACGAAAGCGACAAGTCCGGCATGCGTTTAGTCATTGAACTCAAGCGCGGTGAAGTGCCTGAGGTGGTGCTGAACAACCTGTACAAGCAAACGCAGCTGCAGGACAACTTCGGCATCAACATGGTGGCGCTGGTCAACGGCCAGCCCAAGCT
>CAZNQE010000179.1:0-3356 GCA_964575005.1 uncultured Polaromonas sp.
GCGGCTGGTGCCCGGAATCATGGCCACGCACTGCACCAGCCCCACCTTCAGCGCATCGGCAAAGTGCATGTCGTCTGCGTCCGGAATGCGCGCCAGGCTCGGCTGCCGCGCTTGCCGCGCTTCAGCCCAAATGATGACAAAGCCGCCCAGCACCAACGTGATGGCCACGACCTGCGCATTGAACAAATGCGCCTTGATCCAACTGCCGGCGAGTAAGCCAATGACCACGGCCGGGATGAAAGCGATCAGCACATTGAGCGCCAGGCGCTGCGCGTCTTTTTGGGAAGGCAGGGCCAGCACCGTGGCGCGGATCTTTTGCCAGTAAATGAGGATGACCGCAAAGATCGCACCGGTCTGGATGGCGATGTCGAAGACCTTGTATTTGGCCTCCGTCATGTCCAAAAGTGTCCCAGCCAAAATCAAATGACCGGTCGATGAAATTGGCAAGAACTCGGTCAGTCCCTCCACCACGCCCATGACGGCGGCCTTAACCAAAAGTTCAAATTCCAAAACCGGCGCTCCCAAGAAAAGTAGCGCCAATTATGCGCGAGGCCCCAGACCAGCCGGGCTCAGCGCCAGCCTGGCGCGTAGCCCGGCTGGGTATAGATTGCGCCAAATTGCGGTCCGTAGCCAGGTGCGTAAACCGGCGACGCGGCATAGCCTTGATGCTCCCAGCCACGATCGTCGCGTCGGCCGTGCTTGTCATGGCCCTTGCCATGGTGCTTGTTGTCACGCTCTCTGTACCAACCACGGCCTGGCCCTTGAGGCTGAACATAAACCACTTGCGGCTGCACAAACACAGGCACTGGCCGTCGATACACCGGCACCGTCTGTACATACACAGGTGCTGGCACCACCACCACAGGGCGGCTGTTACTCACCCCGATGCTGACACCCGGCGAGGCCACCCCCACCGACCAATGAATATCGTTGGCTTGGGCCAAACCTGCAAAACCAATGCTGAAAAAGCCAGCGGCAGCTATCAAGGCCAGACGAGACAAAGGAAAAGTTGCAGTGCGCATGAAAGCTCCTTCAAAAGGCAGGGATTGCCCGGTCATCATTTAACGCGGCTGTGGCTGCGCGGCGTACACGGGCGATGGTGAAGAAGGTAGCAAGAGGTAACCGGGGAAAAGCGGCTTTTATTTTTAAATTGACAAGTTTTCCAGTTTGCTCATCCTTAGAATTAATACAAAGGAATTAACTGTGAAAAAAATCTTGCTCATCTCCATGGCCGCGCTCACCTTGACCGCTTGCGTTCAAGAAGGCTCACGAACCCTGCCTATTCAAAAGGTGGAGGCTTCAGCTCGACCGACGACCGGACCACGCATCCCCGTCTCTGTCGGCAAATTTGATAACCGCTCATCCTTTATGCGAGGGGTTTTTTCCAACAACGAAGACCGGATCGGTAGCCAAGCGCAAACCATCTTGGTCACCCACCTCCAGCAATCTTTGCGCTTTAACGTACTCGACCGCAGCGTGATGTCGGAGGCCAAACAAGAAGCTGCCTTTAAAAATCAAGCTCAGACCATCAAAGGCGCTGACTATGTAGTGACCGGCGATGTAACCGAGTTCGGCCGCAAGGACGTCGGGGACCGCCAACTTTTTGGCATCCTGGGCAGAGGTAAAACGCAGGTTGCTTACGCAAAAGTGAATCTCAATATCGTGAATACGCTCACCTCCGAGGTCGCGTACTCTTCTCAAGGCGCCGGCGAATTCAGCCTCTCAGAGCGTGAGGTGATTGGATTTGGCAGCACTGCAGGCTACGACGCAACACTGAACGGCAAAGTGCTGGAACTTGCCATCCGCGACGCCGTCAACAACCTGGTCAGCGGCATTGAAAATGGCGCTTGGCGCCCTGCACAGTGAGGCTCACCATGGCTGCACACACCCATACCCGCTTCTCACGCAGCGTTAAAGGCCTGAGCCTGCTGACCCTGGCACTTGCGCTCAGTGGCTGTGCCAACAAAGCTCCCCCACCCTTGTACGGCTGGAACGCCTACGAGAAAAATCTCGACACCTACTTCCGCAACGATCGGGCGAGCTTAGATACGCAGGCCAAACTAATGGAAGACGATCTGCAAAAAATGCGGGCCGCTGGTCAGGCGACACCACCTGGCTACCAAGCCCACATGGGCTTGCTTTACGGCAAACAAGGCGACTTGGTGCGCTTTCAGCAGCACCTTGAAGCTGAGAAAAAGCAGTTTCCTGAATCAGAGACGTTCGTTGAATTCTTGCTGCGCAAATTCAAGTCCAAGTAAGGCCACATCTACCCATGAAAAATTACCTCAAACTTGTGGTCTCAGCCTTGGCCGTGACGGTGCTGAGCGGATGCGCATCCAAGCCTCCCGTGCCCTACGACTACACCGAGTTCAAACTAAGTAATCCAAAATCCATTCTGGTATTGCCTCCGGTGAACGGGACGCCTGAAGTCAGGGCCTCCCACAGCATGCTGGCCCAGGTCACTTTTCCATTGGCGGAATCCGGCTATTACGTTTTTCCTGTCTCATTGGTTGATGAAACGCTTAAGGAAAACGGCGTCACCCAGGCTGAAGATGCGCACCAATTACCGACCGCCAAATTGCGCGAGATATTTGGAGCGGATGCGGCTCTTTACATCAAGATGACAAGGTACGGCACGACCTACCAAGTACTCGATAGCAACACAACCGTTTCCGCCGAAGCGCGCCTGGTGGATCTTAAAACCGACAAAACCCTCTGGACTGGTCGCGCCTCTGCCAGCACTGCTGAACAACAGAGCCAGCAACAAGGGGGGCTGGCCGTGCTTCTAGTGACTGCCATCGTCAAGCAGATCGTTGGCACGGTCACGGATCAAGGGCACCCGATGGCGGGCGTCACCAGCCAGCGCTTGCTCACCGCTGGACGCTTCCAAGGTTTGCTGCACGGACCCCGCTCGCCGAATTACGGTAAAGAGCAACCCGTGCCACGCTGACCCAAGCTTAAGTCAGCTCGACGCCGAGCCGCAGAGTTCGCGTCGAGCCGTAGCGCTCGCCCTCTAAAATCCAGCGCTATGGCTTCTTCCACCGATAAAAACACATCGTCCGTTAACGCGGCTCAAAGCACAGGCACGGCCGAGGTCAAGCCCAGCAATTTTCTGCGGCAGATCATCGAAAACGATCTGGAAAAAGGCACTTATGCAGGCCGCCGCTGGGGCGGCTCACCTGGGGACGCGGCGCACCATGCCGCTGGCCAGCCCGACGCAGCCAAGGTTCGCCTGCGCTTTCCGCCTGAGCCGAACGGCTACTTGCACGTCGGTCACGCCAAAAGCATTTGCATCAACTTCGGCCTGGCGCGCGACTACGGCGGCGTGTGCCACCTGCGCTTTGACGACACCAACC
>CAZNQE010000180.1:0-3325 GCA_964575005.1 uncultured Polaromonas sp.
CCAGATGCCCGCCCGCCGAATGGCCCACCATCGTGATGCGCGATGGATCGCCACCATAAGCGGCCACTTGGCGGTAGGTCCAGACCAGGGCCTTGACCATTTGCAACGCTATGTCCGGAATGGTCACGGCGGGGCACAGGTCGTAATTGGGCACGACGACGCAAGCGCCCGCTGCCGCCAGGGCTGGTGCGACGAAAGAATGGTCGGCTTTGTCCAGCGAGCGCCAGTAACCGCCGTGGATAAAGACCAGCACCGGCGCGCCGCGCTTGCCAGCCAGGGCCTTGCTGGCGGGCAAAAACACGTCCAGTTTTTCACCGGCACTGGTGCCATACGGCAGGTCCAGCCGGCAGTCCAAGGTCTGCCGCGCCAAGCGCGACTCATCCGCCCAGCGGGCAAAGTAATCGGCGTGGTCGGGCACGAGCGCGCGGTTGTTGTACATGCGGTCCAGCCAAGCTGGATCAAAAGCGGGGGCGGTCTGGGTCATCCTTGGGTCCTTGACGATGAAGACAGCCTGAATCGTGACACAAAGCCAAGCTCATCGCCTGCGACGGCGGCACAAAAGAAAAAACCGCTGCGGCCCGGTCGGGGCGGCAGCGGTCTTAGGCTTGGGCTTAGGCTTGGAAGTACGGTCTTGTTAAGACCGCATCACCCAAGGATCAGTCACGCGCAGGCTTGGAGAATTTACCGGCCTTCTTGGCTGCATCACGCGGCACAAAAACCTTGCCGGCTGGCTTGGCAAAACCAGGCTTCGCAAACGCTGGCTTGCGCGCGAAGTCAGGGCGAGGGGCGAAGCCTTCGTTGCGGGCGCCGAAGTTGCGATCTTCGCGAGGAGCGAAGCTGCGCTCTTCACGCGGGGGGAAATTGCCGCCCTGGCCGCCACCGAAGTTGCCGCCGGCATTGCCACCACCGAAGCCACCACGGTCATCACGGCGTGGTGCGCGATCCGCAAAGCGGTCACCACCAAAGCCCTGACCTTGCGGCTGGAAGGGAGCACGCTCACCACCGCCAAAACCACCACGATCACCACCACGGTCACCGCGATCACCACCACGGTTGCCGGCAAAGCCGCCGCCACCAAAACCACCGCCGCCGCCAAAGCCACCCGCTGGCTTGCGGGCACCAAAGCCACCACCACCACCACCGCCGCCGAAGCTGCGTGGGCCGCGGTCGTTGCGATCACGGTCACCACCGAAGTTGCCACGTGGACGCTCGGAGGTCACGGGCATGCGCTGCTGTGGCTCCAGACCAGGAATCACGCTGGGCTTGAGGTTTTGCTGTGTGTAGTGCTCGATGTCACCAATCTTGCGACGGTCGCGGAATTCAGCGATCGTGATCGCCTGGCCGCTGCGGCCAGCACGGCCGGTACGGCCAATGCGGTGCACATAGTCTTCAGCTTTCATGGGCAGGCCGTAGTTGATCACGTGGGTGATCGTCGGTACGTCCAGGCCGCGGGCAGCCACGTCGGTGGCTACCAAAATCTGCACGCGGCCGTCACGGAAAGCCATGAGGCGGCGGTTACGCAGGCCTTGGCTCAGGGCGCCGTGCAGAGCAACTGCGCTGAAGCCTTCTTGCACCAGGTCGTTGGCCAAGCCATCGCACTCAACTTGGGTGCAAGCAAACACCACAGCTTGGTTGATGGTCGTGTCACGCAACCAGTGGTCGAGCAACTTGCGCTTGTGCGTCATGTTGTCGGCCCACAGCAGGGACTGCGTGATGGACGTGTGTTTGTCTTGCGGCGAATCGATCTGCACGCGCTGTGGCTCGCGCATGACGCGGGTGGCCAATTGCATGATGCGCGGCGCAAACGTGGCGCTGAACATCATGGTCTGGCGGCGCTGCAAAGTCAGTTGGTTGACTTCGGTCAGGTCGTCGGCAAAGCCGAGGTCCAGCATGCGGTCAGCTTCGTCAACCACCAAGAACTGAACTTGGTCCAGCTTGATTTGCAGGCTGCGCTGCAAGTCCAGCAGGCGGCCTGGCGTGGCAACCACGAGGTTGGCGTTTTGCAGCTTGGCGATTTGCAACTGGTAAGGAATACCACCCACTACGTTGGCCACGCGCAGACCGCGGCAATGACGCACCAGGTCAATCGCGTCAGCGCAAACTTGCTGCGCCAATTCACGGGTCGGGCACAAAATCAGCGCGCCAGGGGTGGCGGGCTTGAAGTTGCGCATGTTGGTCGGGTCTTTGCGCTTGGGCTTTTTCAGAGCCGGCTCACCACGGGCCACAGCTTCGGCGCTCAGGCGCTCGAACTCGGAGCGCTCAAAACGCTCGGCTTCTTCTTGCTGCTTGAGCAAGGTGTGCAGCACGGGCAGCAAGAAAGCAGCCGTCTTACCCGAACCGGTCTGGCTGGAAACCAGCAAGTCGGTGAATTTGGCTTTAGCGTCAGCGTCAGCTTCCAGGCCTTGCATGGCCTTGGGGATGGTTGCCAATTGAACCGAAGTGGGCTGGGTGAAACCCATGTCGGCCACGGCTTGCAGCAACTCGGGCGCCAGGCCCAGTTTCACGAATCCGTTGGGCACAGGTGCCACGGCTTCAAGCGATGTGTCGGCCATCTCAGTCGGTGCATCAGAAAAATCGGGCGCGGACGCCTCGAATGCAGGTGCCAGGTCAGCGGCGATGTCGGAAGTTTCGGGCAAAAAGTCGCCACGAGCCTCAAAAGAGTCAGTCATGTTTTTTCTCACTAATCACCTGTCCGCATTGCTTTTGGCAAAGGAACAGGAAACTCGACCCCCCGCGATGCAGGAGGCTTCGTTCATGGTTAATAAAACATCAACCATCAAACGAATATGCGATTCAGGCGAGGCCCAAGTCTTTTAAACGACTCGGTTAGCTTGAAACGTGACCCTGAAGAAGGGGTCCAAAAGTGTGAGGCAGATGTACAAATGCAGCGCACACCTGTGTCGCTGCAAGCCTTTAATTATGCCACGCTTTCAGGGTTTCCACCAAGAAGATGGGCTGAACTGTGTAACAGCGACACCCGAGGCCGGAGGCCGACGATAACTTCTACCGCGCTCACTTCAGAAAGTGCGTGCGGTAATGCTCCAACTCGTCGATGGACTCGTGAACGTCGGCCAGTGCTGTGTGCTTTTGCTGCTTCTTGAAGGCGCTGTATACCTCCGGTTTCCAGCGTTTGGCAAGTTCCTTGAAAGTGCTCACGTCAATGTTGCGGTAGTGCAAGAACGCTTCGAGCTTGGGCATGTACTTGACCAGAAAGCGCCTGTCCTGGCTGATGGTGTTGCCGCACAGGGGTGACACGCCCTTGGGCAGGTACTGCGCCAGAAAAGTGAGAATCTGCTTTTCCGCGTCATCTTCTGAAACGCTGCTG
>CAZNQE010000181.1:0-3309 GCA_964575005.1 uncultured Polaromonas sp.
AACCGCTGACCTCTTGCATGCCATGCAAGCGCTCTCCCAGCTGAGCTATACCCCCCTTTGCTTTGCTGCCATCTTGCGATTCGCTCAAAGCTGTCGAGCCTCAAATTATAGCCGGAAAAAACGGGCTTTTCAAATTGCCAATCCGTTTTTCACACGTGCGATCACTTCCTCACGCGACATGAGCGCGATCACCGCGTCCAAAGACGGCGTTTGCGGTGTGCCCAAAAGCAGCACGCGCACGGGCATGGCCAGTTGCGGCATCTTCAGGCCCGCATCGGCCAGGACTTGTTTGATGACTGCAGCGACGGCGGGCTTGCTCCATTCGCAAGCTTCCAGTGCGGTGGCCAATGCCACCACGGCCGGCCGCACGGCCTCGGTCAGGTGGGCGGCCAATTCGGCGGCGGGGGGTGTCACGGCTTTTTCGATCAAGGCCAGCCAACCGGCGAGTTCGACCAATGTGCTGCAGCGATCCTTGAACAGCGCGCAGGCCTGCGCGCATCGGGCCGCGTCCATGCTGCTGCCTTGCTGCGCCAGGAAGGGCTGCACCAAGGCGACCAGCGCTTCGTCGGCCATGGCCTTGAGGTGCTGCGCATTGACCCAACGCAACTTGGCTTCGTCGAACTGCGCCGCGCTCTTGCCCAGATGGTCCAGGTTGAACCACTCAACGAATTGCTGGCGGCTGAAAATTTCATCGTCGCCGTGGCTCCAGCCCAGGCGGGCCAGGTAGTTCACCATGGCGTCGGGCAAATAGCCTTCGGCGGCGTATTGCGTCACAGCCTTGGCGCCGCTGCGCTTGCTCATTTTTTCGCCCTGCTCATTGAGCACGGTAGGCAGGTGCGCATACACCGGCACAGCCTGGCCCAGAGCGCGGAAGATGTTGATTTGCCGAGGCGTGTTGTTCACATGGTCATCGCCGCGAATCACGTGCGTAATCGCCATGTCCATGTCGTCCACCACCACGCAAAAGTTGTACGTCGGCGTGCCGTCAGGCCGGGCAATCACCAGGTCGTCGAGTTCGTCGTTGCTGATCTCGATCCGGCCCTTGACCTTGTCGTCCCACACCACCGCGCCGCCCTGCGGATTTTTAAAGCGCAGCACGGGCTGCACGCCTTCTGGCACGGTGGGCAGAGTCTTGCCTAGCTCCGGGCGCCAAGTGCCGTCGTAGCGCGGCTTTTGTTTGGCGGCCATTTGCTGCTCACGCAATGCGTCGAGCTCGGCGATGCTCATGTAGCAAGGGTAGACATGGCCAGCCGCCTTCAGCTCTTCAAGCACCGCCTTGTAGCGGTCCATGCGCTGCATTTGATAGAACGGGCCTTCGTCATAGTCCAGCCCCAGCCAGCGCATGCCTTCAATGATGACGTCCACCGAGGCTTGGTTGGATCGCTCCACATCCGTATCTTCAATGCGCAAAATAAAGTCGCCACCGGTCGCGCGGGCAAAGGCCCAGGGATACAGCGCCGAGCGGATGTTGCCCAGGTGAATGAAGCCCGTGGGCGACGGGGCAAAGCGGGTTCTTGTTTTTGTCATGAGGTCAGGCTGTCGAGGCCACGCGCCAAATCGGCCTTGAGGTCGTCGATGTGTTCCAGGCCGACGGCCACACGAATCAGCGCTTGCGAAATGCCAGCGGCCTGGCGTTGCACTTCGCTCAGCCTGCCGTGCGAGGTGGTGGCCGGGTGCGTGATGGTGGTCTTGGTGTCGCCCAGATTGGCGGTGATGCTACACACCGCAGTGCTGTCGATCACGTGAAAAGCTTTGCGGCGAGCTTCATCGGCGCCATTCGACTTGACGTCAAAAGACAAGACCGCGCCACCTGAGCCGGACTGCTGCGCCATGGCCAGTGCATGCTGCGGATGGGACTTGAGGCCGGGGTAATAAACCCGCGCCACTTGGGGCTGCGCTT
Organism: uncultured Polaromonas sp.; assembly: GCA_964575005.1. Taxonomy (GTDB): domain Bacteria; phylum Pseudomonadota; class Gammaproteobacteria; order Burkholderiales; family Burkholderiaceae_C; genus Polaromonas. Next base: position 1,901 of record CAZNQE010000181.1, read on the forward strand.
CAAGCCAAGTGGCCAGCGCCAACGCGCTGGCGCTTTGCGCCTGCATGCGAATCGACAGCGTTTCCATGCCCTTGAGCACGACCCAGGCGTTGAAGGCAGACAGCGTCATGCCCGCACTGCGCATCACCGGCACGAACTTTTCGTCAATGAGTTTTTTGGGGCCGCAAATCGCGCCGGCAATCACGCGGCCTTGGCCGTCCAGGTATTTGGTGCCTGAGTGAATGATGAGGTCAGCGCCCATGGTCACGGGCTGAGACAGCGCGGGTGAGCAAAAGCAGTTGTCCACCGCCAGCAGCGCGCCAGCCTTGTGCGCGATGTCGGCCAAAGCCCGAACGTCGCAGACCTCGGTCAGCGGGTTGGTCGGAGTTTCCGCAAAGAGCAGTTTGGTGTTGGGCTTGACTGCCGCTTGCCACTCGGCCACGTCGGTCTGCGAGACAAAGCTGGACTCCACGCCGAATTTGGCGAACTCGCCACCGATGAGCTTGATGGTTGAACCAAACACCGACTGCGAGCAGATCACGTGGTCGCCCGCCTTCAAAAGACCCATGCACATGAGCATGATGGCGGCCATGCCGCTGGAGGTGCCGATGCAAGCCTCGGTGCCCTCGAGTGCAGCCAGACGCTGCTCCATGCTGGTGACGGTCGGGTTGGTGAAGCGCGAATACATGTAGCCGTCTTCTTCGCCGGCAAATCGGCGGCGTGCCGTCTCGGCGTCTGGCTGAACAAAGCTGCTGGTCAGGTACAGCGCTTCAGAGTTTTCACCGAACTGGCTCTTATCTTCAGCCGTGCGCACGGCCAGCGTGTCGCGGTGCAAATTGGCGGGGAGTTTTTTCATGGAGTCACTGAGCCTTAAGCTTCCTGCGGATTGGGCAAGGCCAGGCGAGACACGTCCACGCCGCCTTCTTCGCTGCTGTCCACGCGCGCTTCGTTCATGCGCGCAATCGTCTCGGCCGTCACATCACCGGTGATGTAAATGCCGTCAAAGCAAGACGCATCAAAACCATCGAGCTTGGGATTGAGCGCACCGATGGCGCGCTTCATACCTTCGACGTCCTGATAGATCAGCGCGTCGCAGCCGATGGCCACGCGAATTTCTTCAATGCTGCGGTTGTGCGCCACCAACTCGTCGGGCGTGGGCATGTCGATGCCGTAGACATTGGGGAAACGCACGGGTGGCGCAGCGCTGGCCAGGTACACCTTGCGCGCACCCGCGTCACGCGCCATCTGCACGATTTCTCTGGAGGTGGTGCCGCGCACGATGGAGTCGTCCACCAGCAGTACGTTGCGACCCTTGAACTCACTGGCAATCACATTGAGCTTTTGACGCACGGACTTTTTACGCACGCCCTGCCCCGGCATGATGAAGGTGCGGCCGACATAGCGGTTCTTCACAAAGCCTTCGCGGTACG
>CAZNQE010000182.1:0-3279 GCA_964575005.1 uncultured Polaromonas sp.
TCTTTTTGTTGAACACTTCGCCGGGAATGAGCAGTGGAATGCCCGGTGGGTAAGGTGTCACCAAGCCCACGGTGATGCGCCCTTCCAAGTGGTCAATCTCCACCCGCTCAGTGGTGCGGTGGGCGATATGGGCGTAGGCGTCGCTGGGCTTCATGGCCGGGGCCAGGTCGCTCAGGTAGACCTCGGTCGTCAGGCGAGCAATGTCGTACTTGGCGTACAGCGCGTGGATGTACTGGCACAAGTCAGCCAGGCCCATGCGCTCGTACTTGGGGTACTTTTGGCAGAACTCGGGCAGGATGCGCCACATCGGCTGGTTCTTGTCGTAGTCGTCCTTGAACTGCTGCAAAGCAGTCAGCAGCGTGTTCCAGCGGCCCTTGGTGATGCCGATGGTGAACATGATGAAGAAGCTGTACAGGCCCGTCTTCTCCACGATCACACCGTGCTCGGCCAAAAACTTGGTGACGATGCTGGCCGGGATGCCGGTCTTGGCAAACTTGCCGTTCAGGTCCATGCCGGGCGTGACAATGGTGGACTTGATCGGGTCCAGCATGTTGAAGCCAGTGGCCATCTGGCCAAAGCCGTGCCAGTTGTTGGCGCCGTTCTTGGCGGTCTTGGCGCTGCGCGACTCGCCCTTGATGATCCAGTCCTTCGGCTCGCCAATACCTTCGTCCACCAGCTTGTCCGGTCCCCAGACCTTGAACCACCAGTCGTCGCCGTACTCTTGGTCGATCTTGCGCATGGCGCGGCGAAAGTCCAGCGCCTCGGCAATGCTTTCTTCTACCAACGCGGTGCCACCGGGTGGCTCCATCATGGCCGCGGCCACGTCGCAGCTGGCAATGATGCTGTACTGCGGCGAAGTCGAGGTGTGCATCAAATAGGCCTCGTTGAAGAGGTGCCTGTCCAGCTTGATGTTTTGTGAGTCCTGCACCAGCACATGGCTGGCCTGGCTGATGCCGGCCAGCAGCTTGTGAATGGACTGCGTGGAATACACCACCGCTTCCTTGGGCCGAATACGGTTCTTGCCCATGGCGTGGTAGGTGCCATAAAACGGGTGAAAAGCCGCGTGCGGCAACCAGGCTTCGTCAAAGTGCAGGTTGTCGATGTAACCGTCGAGCATGCCCTTGATGGTCTCGGTGTTGTAGAGCACGCCGTCATAGGTGGACTGCGTCAGCGTCAACACGCGCGGCTTGACCTTGTCCGCATTCACGCCCTTGAGCAAGGGGTTGGCAGCGATCTTGGCGCGAATGGCTTCGGGCTCGAACTCGCTTTGCGGGATCGGGCCAATGATGCCGAAGTGGTTGCGCGTGGGTTTCAAAAACACCGGAATCGAGCCGGTCATGATGATGGCGTGCAGGATCGACTTGTGGCAATTGCGGTCCACCACCACCACGTCGCCCGGCGCCACGGTGTGGTGCCAGACCATCTTGTTGCTGGTCGAGGTGCCGTTGGTCACGAAAAAGCAGTGGTCGGCATTGAAGATTCGCGCGGCGTTGCGCTCGCTCGCGCCAATCGCGCCGTCGTGGTCCAGCAGCTGGCCCAGCTCTTCCACCGCATTGCACACGTCGGCGCGCAGCATGTTCTCGCCAAAAAACTGGTGGAACATCTGGCCCACCGGGCTCTTCAAAAATGCCACACCGCCAGAGTGGCCGGGGCAATGCCACGAATAGGAGCCGTCTTCCGCGTAGTCCAGCAAGGCCTTGAAGAACGGCGGCTGCACGCCTTCTAAATAACTCTTGGCTTCACGAATGATGTGGCGCGCCACGAACTCGGGCGTGTCCTCGAACATGTGAATGAAACCGTGCAGCTCACGCAAGATGTCGTTGGGAATATGGCGCGAGGTTTTGGTCTCGCCGTACACATAAATCGGCACGTCCAGGTTCTTGCGGCGCACCTCGGCAATGAAGTGGCGCAGGTTCAGCACGGCCGGGTCCAGGTCCGGGCCGGGGGTGAACTCTTCGTCGTCAATCGACAAAATGAAAGCGCTGGCACGGCTTTGCTGCTGGGCAAACTGCGTCAGGTCGCCGTAGCTGGTGACGCCCAGCACCTCAAAACCTTCAACCTCGATGGCTTGCGCCAAGGCACGAATTCCCAGACCCGACGTGTTTTCGGAGCGGAAGTCTTCGTCAATGATGACAATGGGGAAGCGAAATTTCATGATGTGCAGGGTCGGAAAGCTGAGGCAAAAAAAAGACTCGGCCCCAGGAGGGGCCGTTGCGATTTAAGACTGCGAAGTGTACGGAATTAATGTGACGCTACCGAAGGGCTGTGCATTTGACTCAAAATGAGCCATAACTGCCAATACTTCGAAAGATCACCGGAGATGACACAAGCAACACTTTGGTGGCTACTGGCCGGTGGCGTCATCGTTGCCGAACTGCTGACGGGCACGTTTTACCTCTTGATGCTGAGCCTGGGTTTGGCCGCAGCCGCCCTGAGCGCCCATGCAGGCCTGAGCCTCGAAGTCCAAATTCTGACGGCGGCTGTCGTCGGCGGCGGTGCCGTGGTGGCCTGGTACTTCGTCAAGCAGCGGGACAAAGGCGAGGCATCTGACAATGCCGCTGACCACTTGGACTTAGGCGAGACCGTGATGGTCGAGCGCTGGGGACCTGACGGGACGACCCGCATCAAGTACCGCGGTGCTGACTGGACAGCGCTGCACCGCCCGGGCGAGGTTCCTGTCGCCGGGCCGCATCGCGTAGCCGAAGTCGCGGGCAACCGCCTCGTGATCGAGCCCCTGCCCTGATTTCACCCCCTCCCGCATTCAAACCGGTCCCCTTCAAGAAAGCAGTCATGGAAATTGCCGTCCTCATCCTCATCATCGCGGTCATTTTTGTGACGCGATCCGTCAAGGTGGTGCCCCAGCAAAACGCCTGGGTGATTGAGCGCCTGGGCAAGTACCACGGCTCGCTGACGCCTGGCCTGAGCTTTGTGGTGCCCTTCGTGGACCGTGTGGCCTACAAGCACAGCCTCAAGGAAATTCCGCTGGACGTGCCTAGCCAGGTCTGCATCACCCGTGACAACACCCAGTTGCAGGTTGACGGCATCTTGTACTTTCAGGTCACCGACCCGATGCGCGCCAGCTACGGCTCGTCGAACTACATCGTCGCCGTGACCCAGTTGGCGCAAACCTCGCTGCGCAGCGTCATCGGCAAGCTCGAGCTGGACAAGACCTTTGAAGAGCGCGACATCATCAACGCGCAGGTGGTGGCCGCCATTGACGAAGCCGCGCTGAACTGGGGCGTCAAAGTGCTGCGCTACGAGATCAAAGACCTGACGCCG
>CAZNQE010000183.1:0-3275 GCA_964575005.1 uncultured Polaromonas sp.
AAGGCGTCGCGCAGCGGCAGCGATTCGTCGGCGGCGCGGTGGCTGAACTCGGACTCGCGCATCATCATGCCGGCAAAAAATGCGCCCAGCGCAAACGAGACGTCGAACAGCTTGGCCGCCCCAAAGGCCACGCCTACCGCGGCCGCCACCACGCCCAGCGTAAAGAGCTCACGCGAGCCGGTGCGCGTGATAGCCCACAGCGCCTTGGGAAAGGCCCAGCGACCGACGATGAGCATGGCCGCAATGAAGGCCGCGACCTTGAGCAGCGTCCAGCCCAGGGTTTGCCACAGCGCGTTGGTATCGCCTTCGCCATTGGCTTGCCAAAAGCTGGCCAGGGGCGGCAACAGCACCAGCACCAAGACCATCACCAGGTCTTCGACCACCAGCCAACCCACTGCGATGCGCCCGTTCAGCGACTGCAGTGCGCCGCGCGCCTCGAGTGCGCGCAACAGCACCACCGTGCTGGCCACAGACAAGCTCAGACCAAACACCAGGCCGGCGCCCAGGTCGTAGTCCCACAAGCTGGCCACCACCAAACCCATGACCGTGGCCACGCCGATCTGCACCAGCGCGCCAGGCACGGCGATGCGCCGCACCGCCATCAGGTCGTCGATTGAAAAGTGCAGGCCGACGCCGAACATGAGCAGCATCACGCCGATTTCGGAGAGCTGCGCGGCCAGGCTCATGTCGCCCACAAAGCCGGGCGTGGCCGGGCCGATCAGCACGCCCGCCAGCAAATAGCCCACCAAAGGCGGCATGCGCAACATGCTCGCCCCCACGCCAAGCACCAGCGCCAGGCCAAAGCCGGCGGCAAGGATGGCGATCAGGTTGACGTCATGGGGCATGGGTTGGCGGCAGAGGACTCGGTGAGCATTCGGACAAAAGTCGAATGTAGACCTCTCCACTGTCGCGCCGGGTCAGCGCACACCTTGTCCTTGCGCTGTGACGAGCTATTGCGCGTCAGCCGCCGCGTGCGCCGCGCAATTTCTCTATCAAGCCATTGAGCTCGTCCATGGACGAAAACTGGATCGCGACTTCGCCGATGTCTTCGCGGCGGCCGTTGCGCTTGACCTGCTTTTTGATGCGCACTTCAACTTCGGCCATCAGCAAATCAGCCAGTTCTTCTTCAACGCGGCGGGTGTCGCGTGACTTTTCTTTGCCCACTTTTTGCGGCGTGAGCGAGAACTCGGCGCTAAGTTTTTTGACCAGGCTCTCAGCCTCGCGCACCGACAGCTTGCGCGCGTTGATCTGGTTGGCCGCGGTAATTTGCGTGGCGCGGTCCAGGGACAGCAGCGCACGGGCGTGGCCCATGTCAATGTCGCCGGCCATCAGCATGGTTTGCACCGGGTCGGCCAGGTTCAAAAGGCGCAGCAAGTTGCTGGCGGCGCTGCGCGAGCGGCCCACGGCTTGGGCTGCGAGTTCGTGCGTGAGGCCGAATTCTTTGACCAAGCGTTGGAGGCCTTGCGCTTCTTCCAGCGGGTTCAGGTCTTCGCGCTGGATGTTTTCAATCAGCGCCATAGCGGCCGCTGATTCATCCGGCACGTCGCGCACCAGCACCGGCACGCTGTCCAGACCGGCGAGTTTGGAGGCTCTGAAGCGTCGCTCGCCGGCAATGATTTCGTACTTGCCGTCGTTGGGGCCGGACGTCAGGCGCCTAACCAAAATGGGCTGCATGATGCCCTGGGCTTTGATGGATTCAGCCAGCTCATAGAGCGCGCCTTCGTCCATGCGGGTGCGCGGCTGGTACTGGCCGGCCACCATGTCGGTGAGCAGCAAGGACGCGGGCACGCCCGGGCTGGCGGCGTTGGCGTTGTCCAGCGCGTTGGCGGATTCAACCGCCGTGGGGCCGAGCAGGGCTTGCAGTCCGCGGCCCAGGCCTTTGGGTTTCTTGGTGACCATGAGAAATGTCTTTCGGTTCTTTGAAGTGATGACGTGCCGCGATCAGGCGCGGACGTTTGAAATAGAAGTCGCTGCGTCCAGGGCCATGAGCCGGCTCAGGTGCGCATGGCCTTGCGGCCAGTCACCCAGGCCGCTGTCGCCATTCAGGTGGCCGGCGCAGCCTGCGTCCACCCATTGCGCACCCCAGGCCTCGGCAAAGTCGCGCGAGCGTGCCAGGCTGCAAAAAGGATCGTCCTGGCTGGCCACGACGACGCAGGGAAAAGGAAGGCGCTGCAAAGGCAATGTTGCCCAGCTGGCCAGCACCGGCTGCAAGGCGGGCGTAGAGACGTCAGGCGGCGCCACCAGCAAGGCACCGGCAACGCGATGCGTGTGGCGCGAATGCGCGGCCCAGGCGGCGACCAGCAGACAGCCCAGGCTGTGCGCCACCAAAAAGATGGGGGCAGCCTGGGCGGCCGGCGCGTCTGACTGGGCGACCGGCAAATCCAGCAGCACCTCTTCCAGGCGCGCCGTCCAGTCGCCGCGCAGCGGGCGGTCCCAGTCGTGCTGTTCGACCCGCGTGTAGCCATACTGCTGCTCCCAGCGGCTTTGCCAATGGCCAGGGCCGCTGCCCTGCCAGCCGGGCAAGACCAAAACCTGTGCAGGCCTTGGCTGGACTGGCTCGCTCGCTACTGTTTGTATAGCAAGCGGCATCACATGGCCTTGATGCGCTCGACCATTTCGCCCGCAAAAGCCACATAGGCTTGCGCGCCTTTGGAGCCGGCGTCAAACACCACGCCAGGCACGCCGAAGCTAGGCGCTTCGGCCAGACGCACATTGCGCGGAATCACGGTCTTGAAGACTTTGTCGGCAAAGTGCTGCTGCAGCTGCTCGCTGACCTGCATTTGCAGCGTGATGCGCGGGTCAAACATCACGCGCAAAAGACCGATCACCACCAGCTCTTTGTTGAGGTTGGCATGCACCTGCTTGATGGTGTTGATCAAATCCGTCAGGCCCTCCAGCGCGAAGTATTCGCACTGCATCGGCACGATGACGCCGTGCGCGCAGCACAGGCCGTTGAGCGTGAGCATGGACAGCGACGGCGGGCAGTCGATGAGCACGAAGTCGTACTGGTTGGCGACCTCATCAATGGCCTGACGCAAGCGCTTTTCGCGGCGCTCGACATCCACCAGCTCGACCTCGGCACCGGCCAGTTCGCGGTTGGCGCCCAGCACGTCGTAGCCGCAGCCGGCGTCGATCAATTTTTGGCTGCTCACCCGCGCCTCTTCAATCGAAGCGGATTCGAGCAGCACGTCGTAAACGGAAAGCGTCAGGTCGCGCTTGTCCACGCCCGAACCCATGGTGGCATTGCCCTGCGGGTCCAGGTCGATCATCAACAC
>CAZNQE010000184.1:0-3202 GCA_964575005.1 uncultured Polaromonas sp.
GCACCACCTTGACATGGTGGGGGTCGTTGGTTCGAGTCCAATCGCGCCTACCAAATATCACCCTTGCAGATCTTTGATCTGCAAGGGTTTTTTGTTTTCTGCTTTCAGGTCACGGCTTTACCCTCTGCGTGCATGGTTCATTGATGCTGGACGGAGGCCCCAGGTCTAAACTCTGAAATCGTTAAAAGCTCAAGGGTAAACCAAGGGCTTTCGCGGCTTGCCGGCTTTCTAAAATGGGCTGTCGGTATGCAGCGATTTTTGCGAGCCACCGCTGTTGTCATCAAGGAGCCCACGTGGCAAAAAACCGAAGCAGTCTGCCATCTGGCGATGGGGCATCTGAATCTGCCACTGAAAGCGCTGCGAGGGCTGCGATACCGCAGGCTGTCAAACTGCGGATCATCAAGAAGTACCCCAATCGCCGCCTGTACGACACCAACAGTTCTGCCTACATCACACTGACCGACGTGCGGCAACTGGTGATGGACCGCACGGCATTTGTCGTGCGTGACGCCAAGACCGGCGAAGACCTGACGCGCAGCATCCTGCTGCAAATCATTCTGGAAGAAGAAACGGGCGGTGAGCCGATGTTCACCGAGGCGGTACTCGCCAACATCATTCGTTTTTATGGCAACGCCATGCAAAGCTTCATGGGCGCCTACCTTGAGAAGAACGTCGAGTCCTTCATGGATTTGCAGGTCAAGATGAGTGAGCAGTCCAAGGGTCTGTCACCTGAAAAGTGGGCGCAGTTCATGAACTCGCAGTCGCCCATGATGCAGGGCCTGATGGGCACTTATGTCGAGCAGTCCAAGACCGTTTTCACGCAAATGCAAGAGCAAATGCAAAAACAGAGTGAACAGATACTTTCTGCCTTTGGCTTGAAGCGCTGAGCCGCTAAGCCCAAAGAAATATCCCCGGGGCACGCTGTGCCGCCGGGGATTTTTTATAGGGGCGCTTCGAGGTTAAAGGACTTCGCTGGCAAAGTCCGCCAGGCGCGAACGTTCGCCGCGCGCCAGGGTGATGTGGCCACCGTGCGGCCAGCCTTTGAAGCGGTCCACGGCGTAGGTCAGGCCGGACGAGCCTTCGGTCAGGTAAGGCGTGTCGATCTGCGCCAGATTGCCCATGCAGATGATCTTGGTGCCCGGCCCGGCCCGCGTGATCAAGGTCTTCATTTGCTTGGGCGTCAGGTTTTGCGCCTCGTCAATGATCACGTACTTGTTCAAGAAGGTGCGGCCACGCATGAAGTTCATGCTTTTGACCTTGATGCGTGAGCGGATCAACTCGTTGGTGGCAGCGCGACCCCACTCGCCGGAGCCGCTGTCGGTCTTGCCCAGGACTTCCAGGTTGTCGTCCAGCGCGCCCATCCACGGGCCCATTTTTTCTTCCTCCGTGCCAGGCAAAAAGCCGATGTCTTCACCGACCGACACTGTGGCGCGGGTCATGATGATCTCGGTGTAGCGTCGGTCGTCCAGCACTTGCGTCAGACCGCTGGCCAAGGCCATCAGTGTCTTGCCCGTCCCAGCCGTACCCGCCAGCGTGACGAAGTCGACTTCCGGGTCCATCAGCAAGTTCATGGCAAAGTTCTGCTCGCGGTTGCGCGTGGTCACGCCCCAGACAGCATTTTTAAGATGCGTGAAATCCTTGAGTGTTTTCAGAACGGCCGTCTTGGCCCGAATCTCCGTGACGCGTGCGTAAAGTGGCGGCTCGCCGGGTGCCTCAAAGAAGACGAACTGATTGATCAGCAAGCTCGGCACGATAGGCCCGGTGATGCGGTAAAACGTGTGACTGCCTTGTTGCCAGCTCTCAATGGTCTTGCTTTGGCGCGTCCAGAAGTCGGCGGGCAAGGGCAGGGCGCCTGAGTACAGCAGGTCGCCATCTTCCAGCGTCTTGTCGTTTTGGTAGTCGTCGGTCAAGAGGCCCAGGGCGCGAGCCTTGACGCGCATGTTGATGTCCTTGGACACCAGCACCACTTCACGCGGCGCATGCTCCTTGCGAAGTGCCTCCACCACGCCCAGGATCTGGTTGTCGGCCTTGCCTTGCGGCAGACTCATGGGCAGGCTGTAGTCCAGCGGCTTGGTCTGGAACAAAAGGTTGCCCTTGGCCTCGCTATGGCCGGTGGTGTCCAGGCGCAGGCCCTTGGCAATGTCAGCGCCTTGCGCACCGGCCAGGGCGTCAAGCGTGCGGCTGGTCTGGCGGGCATTGCGCGCCACTTCGGTCATGCCTTTCTTATGGCCGTCCAGCTCTTCCAGCACGATCATTGGCAAGAAGATGTCATGTTCTTCAAATCGGAACAGGCACATCGGATCGTGCATCAACACGTTGGTGTCCAGCACAAAGAGCTTGCTCAGGCCTGCGGCTTTTGTTTTGCCTGTCTTGGCTGGTGCGGACTCCTTGACGGCTTTGGACAGACTGCGTACCGGGCTGGGCTTGGCCTTGCCCAAGAAGCTCGTTACCGGCTCGGCCTGCCGTGGTGCGCTGACCGGCTCCAGCTTTTCAGCGACCTCGACGGCATGAACCGATTCAACAACCACCGGACGCAACCGGCTTTGCGCTTCCTGCGCGCCAGGCTTGCGGGCTGGCCGGGCACCGGAGCGCTCAGGGCTATGCAGGGCGTCTTTGGACAGCAGGGCGGCACGCTTGGTCGGGGCGGGGGGCAAGGGCATGGGCTTGTGACTCGCAGGGAAGTGAAAAAGACGTTTCCAAAAGCGAAAAAGCCGCCTGGAGGCCAGGGCGGCTTTCGATTTCGGCGCAGTTGCGGATCAACAGCATGAATTCATTATGCATGACGCTTTAGCAAATGCATTGCTAAAACATCTGCAGCCTTGTGAGGCTGCTGTGTTAGCTCTCAGACAGCCACTTTCAGGGCTTTGACGGCCTTGAGTACGTCGTCCACATGGCCTGGCACTTTCAGTCCGCGCCACTCTTCTTTCAGCAGGCCATCCGCGCCCACCAGAAAGGTGCTGCGCTCAATGCCCTTGACCTTCTTGCCGTACATGATCTTGTTTTTGACCACGCCGAACATGTGGCACATCTTTTCTTCGGTGTCAGCGATCAGTTCAAAAGGCAACTCAAGCTTGGCCTTGAACTCATCGTGAGACTTCATGTTGTCGCGCGAGACGCCAAAAACCGTGGCACCAGCTTTGACGAAATCCTTGTACTTGTCGCGGAACTGCATGGCTTCGGTGGTGCAGCCGGGCGTGTTGTC
>CAZNQE010000185.1:0-3139 GCA_964575005.1 uncultured Polaromonas sp.
CCAGTCGCGCATCATTTCTTCGCCATTGCGGGCTGTTACGTCTTGCACATGGCCTGTGGTGGTGGCCACGTCTTCGGCGTCCTGGCAGGCACGGTCAAAGCCGGCCTCGCGCAGCACGGCATAGGTCATGCTCAGCGGGCCATTGATGAAGCCGATGCGTCTGTGGCCCAGCTCGATCAGCCGGCGCGTCACCATGTAAAAGGCGGCTTCGTTGTCGGTGTCCACCCAGGCGTGGCCCGTGGGGTTCTGGGTGCGCCCGTGCGTCACAAAAGGCACGCCATGCGCTTGCAGCAGTTCCACGCGGGGGTCCAGCGTTCGGGTTCGGGTCAGCATCACGCCGTCCACCAGCCTGGCCGCCAGCAGCCGCTCAAGCTCAGGCATTTCGGCTTCGCCGGCAGGCAAGGTGACAGACAGCACGAAGTAACCCTGCTCGCGCAGCACCGCGGCGGCGCCGGCCTGCAAGCTGGCAAAAGTGGCGTCCAGTGCACGCCCGGGTTGCACGGCGGTGACCAGCGCCACGGCGCCGGTGCGGCCGGTGGCCAGGCGGTGCGCCGCCGGGTTGGGCTGGTAGTTCATGGCCTTGGCGGCCAAGGTCACGCGCTGGCGCGTGACTTCGCTCACGTCGGTGTAGCCGTTGAGGGCACGGGAGACCGTCGAGATGGACAGGCCGAGGGATTTGGAGAGAACCTGAAGTGACACGAATGTACTGAAAAATGAAAGCAAAAGCGCTTTTGTTGATCTGATTCTGCCAATCAAAAGCGCTTTTGGCTCTAGGGAAAGTACTAATGAGCCTGCGCGATGGTCGTATAGTGGGCGTCCATGACACCTTGGCTCACCACGTTCATGTCCAGACTCGGCTCGCCCAGTCCGCAGCGCCTTTTAAAGGTCTCGGTGTGCGTGGCCGTGCTCACCATCGTGCTCAAAACCGGCGCCTGGTACGTCACGGATTCCGTGGGCCTGCTGTCTGACGCGATGGAGTCTTTCGTCAACCTGGCCAGCGCCTTGTTCGGCCTGACCATGGTCACCGTGGCAGCCCGCCCGGCCGACGACGATCATCCTTACGGTCACCACAAGGCCGAGTATTTTTCGTCCGGCTTTGAAGGCATCTTGATCCTGGGTGCGGCGCTGGCCATCATCTGGGCGTCCGTGGGGCGCCTCTTCAATCCTGTGCCCTTGCAGCAACTGGGCTGGGGCTTGGGTCTGTCAGTGGTCAGCTCGGGGCTCAACGGCTTGCTGGCCTGGTTCATGTTTCGTTCGGCCAAGGTGCACCGCTCCATTGCGCTGGAAGCTGATGGCCGACACCTCATGACCGACGTGTGGACTTCGGTTGGCGTTGTGATCGGGCTGGCTGCGGTGGCGGCCACCGGCTGGATTTGGTTGGACGCCGTCATTGGCATTGGTGTCGCACTGAACATTGCCCGTGAAGGCGGGCATTTGGTGTGGCGCTCGTCGCAAGGTCTGATGGACGAGGCCATGCCGCCCGATCAACTGGCGCTGATTAAAAAAACGTTGGAAGGCTTTGCGCATCCGACTATCCGCTTCGACCACCTCAGCACGCGGCGCTCAGGTCAGCGCTCCTTTGTGGACATGCACATGCACATGCCCGCCAGTTGGTCGCTGGGGCGCGCCGCTGCTTTGCGCACCAGCGTCGAACAAGCTTTGATGAGCGCCGTGCCCGGCCTGCGCGCCAGCATTCAGCTTTTGCCTTCCGACGTGGAAGCGCACTTTGACGACGAAAAGGACTTGATTTGAAAAGCGTAATTCAGCGCGTGCGGCAGGCGCGTGTCGAGGTGGCGGGGCAGACCATTGGTGAGATTGGCCCGGGTTTTTTGTTGCTGCTGTGTGCCATGCAAGGCGACAGTGAGCGCGAGGCCGACCAGTTGCTGGCCAAGCTTTTGAAGCTGCGGATATTTGCCGACGACGCCGGCAAGATGAACCGCAGCCTGCAAGACCTGGACGGGCAGGGCGGCAGCGGCGGCCTGCTGGTGGTGAGCCAATTCACCCTGGCCGCGGACATGTCAGGCGGCAACCGCCCCAGCTTCAAAGCCGCAGCGGGCCCGGAAGATGGGCGCCGGCTTTACGACTACTTTGTGCAGCAGGCACGGGCGCTGCACCCCAAGGTCGCCACGGGCCAGTTTGCGGCCGACATGCAGATTCACTTGGTCAACGATGGGCCGGTGACGATGGCGCTTGAAGTCGCGCCGCAGTTTTGACGCACGCCGCTATCATCAAGTCATGCGCCTGACCTCCGATCAAATTCACGCCATTCAAGGCACGGTGAAAACCGTGCTTGGCGAAGGTGCCATCGTGTCTTTGTTTGGCTCCCGTTTGGACGACAGTCGCCAAGGCGGCGATGTGGATTTGCTCATTGAGGCGCAACCCGAACCAGGGCTTCTGGACCGGGCTCGAATTAAAAACCAGCTCGAGGCGCAACTTCAGCTCCCAGTCGACATCGTGACCACCTCACCGCAACTTCCCAGTGCGTTCGCACGAATCGCCAAGAACAAGTCTCTTGTTTTGAACGCTAAAGCTGTATGAGCGCGCCCCAGCTTCTGCAAGACCAGCGCCAGCATCTCAGCTACTGTTCGCAGCAGCTGAACGTCGAGCCGGCCAGCCAAGACTTTGTGGCTGAATTCGGCGTGATTGCATCGCAGCACATCCGCTGATTGCCGGCGCTGTCACGCTGTCAAGGGGCCCCTCAATACGGGTTATCAAACCCCAGCGCCCCCAGCAGTAAAACCTCCAGCGCCTCCATCTCCAGCGCATCGGCTTCATTCGTCTCGTGGTCGTAGCCTTGCGCGTGCAGCGTGGCGTGCACCAGCAGGTGGGCGTAGTGTGCGGCTAGCGCCTTGCCTTGTTCGGCGGCTTCCCGCGCCACCACCGGGCCGCACAGCACCAGGTCAGCGGTCACCACGGGCTGCTGGGTGTAGTCGAAGGTCAGCACGTTGGTGGCGTAGTTCTTTTGCCGGTAGCTGTGGTTCAGCGCCTGCGCTTCTTCTTCACCCACCACGCGCACCGTCAGCTCGGCGTCGCGCAGCAGGGCGTGCGTCATCCAGCGCTTGACGCTGGCGCGGGGCAGGGCGGCTCGGTGTTCGGCCAGGCCGTCAAAGGGGGCAAATTGCAGGGACAAGTCCAGCGC
>CAZNQE010000186.1:0-3110 GCA_964575005.1 uncultured Polaromonas sp.
CGCGCCGCTGCACGTCAGAGCTGAGCAGGTAGCCCCGCGCACCCTGATGCATCAAAGCAGATTGCGCGGCGCGCAGGCACAGTTCGGCGGCATGGGCGCGGGAGTCCAGCACGTCGATCAGAAATTCAGACCCGGCGGCAAAGGGCGTCGCTGCAATCTCCATGATGCGCGCGGTCAGCGCGTCGAGTTCGGCTTGCAGCGCGTCAGGCCGGTCGTCCAAAAACTGGTTGACGTGGCCCAGCTGCGCCTCGACAGCCCAGATGGAATCAATCGCGCCTTGCGCCACGCCCAGAGCCCAGCCGCACTGCAACATGATGAAGCCGCTGCGAATGCGGCCGATCAACTGCTTGGCCACATCGGCAATCACGTCGTCAGCCCCCACAAACACATCTGTGAGGCGCAGCGCATACGTTCCCGTGCCCTCCATGGCTGAAAAGCTGGGGCATTCGCGCAGCTCCACACCCGGTGCGTCGCAGCGCAGCATGAACATCACTTCACGCGTGGAGTTGCCGGCTTCGTCAACCACGGCCGCAATGGCGCCGCAATAGTGTTGCGGGCCCAGGTTGCTGACCCAAGGCAGGCTGCCGCTGATGCGGTAGCCGCCTTGTACGGGCGTCGCCTTGAGCAAGAGGCTCTCAATCTTGGCGTAGCTCTTCATGGGGTTAGACAACGCCGTGCCGCCCAGGCGCATGCCCTTGGTGTGCGCGTCCAAAGCCTCGCCCATCAAGGCCGGATTGCCCGACTCGGCCATGTACAGGCCGCACACCGCCTGGCACCAAAACATAAAGCCGGTGGCGCCGCACACACGTGCGACCTCAGCCATGGCGCGAATGGTCAAGCCGTAGTCCGCCCGGCCGTACGGCGCGTTCAGGTGCGCGCTCATGCCGCCAGCTGCGGCCAGCGCCTTGAGCACCGCCTCGGGGTACTCGCCCTTGTCAATCGCATCGGCTTGCGCCTTCAAAGGGCCTTGCGCAATGGCGCGCACGGCGGCCAAGATGGATGCGTCGGTCGCGTCCGACGGGTGCGCAGGCGGCAGGCTCGCGGCTTCGAGCGCGCCCATGGGCAGGTCAGCAGCGTTCATGTGTCCGCCAGGCTGATCTCAAACGGGATCGGGTTGCGCATGGAGTTGGCAACGGGCGAGTAAAAGTTGGCGTGCTTCACGATCTCGTCGAGCACCTCGCGCGTGGCGTCGCCCTCCACCACCACCTTCACGCGGATGGCCTGAAAACCCATTTGCAGCGGCTGTTTGTCCAGCGCACCGCCCGCGCCCCAGGCGGCTGAATTGCCAATGTCGCCTTCCATGAAGATTTCCAGCTTGCTGAGCTTGACTTGCTTCCAGGTGGCCACAGCCGTGATGCCCACGGCCAGGCAGCCGCCCAAGCCAGACAACACGATTTCACCCGGCGCGGGCGCTGTGTCTTGACCGAACAAATGCAGCGGCTCGTCCACCACCACGGGCGCGTGGTTGCCGACCTGGCTGAGCGAGCGGTACTGCCCTTCCATGACGGTGTGGACTTTGTTGGTGCCCCGGCTGGTGGGGTTGGCCTGGCCCTTGGCGGCAAAGGCGGCCAGGCCCGCGCTGTCGATGGGGCGCAAGTAAGTCTTGACGGTGGTGACGGGGGCGGTGGGTTCGAGCAAAGCGGTTGCAGACATGAAGATTCCGTTGGGTAAAAAAGTGAAGGTGATCAGGCTGCCATGGCCAGCACGGGCTTGTTGCTCGCCTTGGCAAATGGCAGGCCGGTTTCGATGGGCAAGCTCTCGTCGCGCGACCATTCGTTCCACGAGCCGAAGTACATGCGCACGTCGGTAAAGCCGGCTTGCTTGAGCGCCAGGAAGGTGTTCGACGCGCGGGCGCCTTTGAAGCAATACAGGTACACCGTGTCGCTGGGCGCAATGCCGGCGGTGGCGCATTCGGCTTTGACTTCGTCAGGCGTTTTGAACATCGGGCCTTGCGCTGAAGGCTTCATGAAGCGGTACCACTCGATCCAGGTGGCGCCCGGCAAGCGGCCTTTGCGCGGCGCAAAGTCTTTGCCATACGGGCTGGAGCTGTCGCCAATCCACTCGTCCACATCGCGCACGTCGAGCAGCACGGTGCCGGTGCCCAGCGCGGCCTGCACGTCGGCTTGCGTCAACATCACGTCGGCCATGGGCAGCGACGGGAAGGTGGCCGGCGTGGGCGTGGCGGCCTCGGTCGACACAGGCAAGCCCGCCGCCTTCCATGCGGTGAAGCCTCCGTTAAGCACCTTGATCTTGGGGTAGCCCAACCACGTGAGCAGGTAATAGCCGCGGCACGACTGGCCGTAGCCGCTGTTCATCGCATCTTCATAAAACACCGCCGTCTCAGCACCCGACAAACCCGCCGCACCCAAGGCCGCAGCAAAGGTGGACTTCAACTCTTGCAAGCCTTCGGTGGTGGACGTGGCCAAAAACGTGAACACCTCGCGCAAGTTCACCGCGCCAGGAATGTGGCCCGCTGCAAACGTGTCCGCATCGCGGGTGTCAATCAAAACCACAGGCTCAGCAGCTTGCAAGGCAGCGAGTTCGGCAGGGGCGATCAGGGTGGCGTCAGTGCTCATGAAATGTCCTCTCGTGAAGGTCGGCAGGCGGGATGGCCTGACAGGTTCATTGCAATGGGCGTGCCAAGGCTGGGCGCAGGATTGGGCTGCGCGTAAGTCGTTGATTTAGTTGGGTTTCAGGAAATGAGCGCGGCGTATCACGAGACTGCTGTGGGGAGCTAACGCCAGAGTGTTGACATTGTGTTAACTCATTGCCTGATTACTCGGTATGCAGAGAAAGCCCCATTCAAGAGACTCAGAATGAGCTGTCAAGGCAGCCGGTGTAAGGTTCAGCTTGCAAACAGCGCGGCCAAGTCCACCTCACCAGCTTTGGCGGCGATCAGGCGGACCTTTTTCGCTTTCAGTGCGTTGAAGCCGTTGACCTTGACTGTGTTGTACTGATTCGCAGCGGTGCCAAAGACCTTCTCCATCCTGGCGACGAACTGTGGAGAGGTGGCCTCTGGCACGACGATGTCGATGCGTCTATCGTGGTGACAACGCAAGATGTCATTGAAGTGCTCGTCGGCGTTGTTGAAAGAATAGCCGACCACTACG
>CAZNQE010000187.1:0-3092 GCA_964575005.1 uncultured Polaromonas sp.
ATGGTTTTGTCTTTGGCGCTCAGGGCTTCGCCGCTGCGCAGTTTTTCCAGCACGTTGTACATGCCGGTGAGCGTGAGGTCCGGGTGTGCGGCTTGTTGGGTTTTGCGGTGCGCGTCGAGTTGCTCGGCCAACAGGCGGATGCGCTCGGTCAGCGCGGGCGTGAGGCCGGTGTCTTCGGCGGGGAAGGGGAAGGTTTCGAAGCAGGTGGTTTTGACGTAAACCGGACGATCTTCCAGCGTGCTACCTGCTGCGAATGACCAGGTGCTATGAATTTCGCTACTCAGAACGCCCATGTTGAATGCATCGTCCAACGCAATTGCGATCAGTTTGTTGTCTGGTAAAACTGTTGCGTCAAGAAATTGGAAGAGCCTGTGTTTGGAAGTTTCCACAGTGACTATGTAGCGCGGTAAACCGTCAAGTGCCATTCGCAGATCTTCCCGCAAACGGCGGTGTAGCCACCATCTAGTTCTCAAGAGTTCATTGCGGTTGACATCTCTTTCAGGTTTGACGCGTTCCAAGACCCATTGATAGATAGAGGGGAATTTTTCTCGAACTTGATCGGCGCTCAGACCAAAAAGGTCAATGACCATCGCATCCCGGGGAGTTCCTGTGAGGTCGCGACCATTGCGGTATTCGCGAATATGCTTTTCAACTCCAGCGACAGCGCCGAGACCAAGTTGGGACGCCTCTGAACGCGTCACGATAAAGCCAGCACCACCCAACTCAAACCCGCGATTGGAAATTACAAAAGTAGATTTCAAGGCTTTGGCCGCCGCCACATTGGCCCCAATGCGCAAGTCTGCGTGCAGCAGGCCTTGGGTTTCGCTCAGGGTCACGGCCACTTCGCCGTCGTCTTGCGGGGTTTCGCTTTGCACCGTGAGCAAGCGCCCGGTGTGCTCGCCCGCTTGCGCGGCGGTCATGGCGATGCGCACGGCCGCGCCGTTGGCACCGTCCACCCAGGGGTGGTCGGCCACGGCAAACACCAACGACAAAGGTTTCAGGCTGGGGAGTGCCAGGCCGGGGGGCGATTTCTGCGCGTTTGGCAGCATGAGCCCCCCGGCCTGGCGCTCCCCAGCCTTGTCAGCAACGGCGGCTTTGTCCGTGACGACCATCGTCCCGTCGAGCGCCGCCTGCATCACGCGGCGGTTGAAGGTTTGTTTGATGCTGTTGGTGGTGATGAAGCCAAAGCGCTGGGCCTGTTCGGCGCGCACGGTCAGCGCGGCCTGGTGCCACCAGTACATGACCAAGTCAGCGCTTTCGGGCACTTCGGGCCAGCTGCTGCGCAACGCGTCCACATAGCCGTCACCCAAGGCGGCGCGCATGGTGCTGGCCCCAATGAAGGGCGGGTTGCCCACAATGAAATGCACCTGCGGCCACTGTGCTTTGCGCGGGTTGATGTAACGCATTTGCACCACTTGCGCGGATTCGTCGGGCACGTCCAGTCCGGTGACAGGGTGAGGCTTGAAGGTCTTGCCGTCCCAGCGTGTGACGATGCGGCCTGCTTCATCTTTCAGGGGCTCGGTGCTGTCGTAGGCCAGCACGGCATCGCGGTTTTGGATGTTGCCGTAGTCATGCACCACAGGCTCGGCGATGTTGCCCACGCCCACGGTGCGGGCCTGCCACTGCAGGTAGCCGATCCACAGCACCAGCTCGGCCAGGGCGGCGGCGCGGCTGTTGATTTCAATGCCCTGCAGTTGCTGCAGGCTGACGGTTTCACCTTCGAGGTTCAGGCTGTTTTGACCTGCGTCCAGCGACTCGAGCAGGTTGAGCACTTCACCTTCTAAGCGTTTGAGGTGTTCCAGCGTCACGTACAAAAAATTGCCACTGCCGCAGGCTGGGTCCAGCACGCGCACGGTGCAGAGGCGGTGGTGAAAGGCTTTGACGGTCTGGATGGCTTCGCGTTTTTTGGCGCGGGCGTCGGCGCGCAGGTTGTCGATTTCTTTCAGTTCCTCTCTGACTTTGTTATTGGCCTCGCGTTGAGCTTTTTGTTTCTGACCCAGCGCGTCGGTCAGTTGGTCGGCTTCTGCGTTCAGGGCGTCATGCTCGCCCATCAAGACCATGGTGGCGGCCTGGGTGTCGCTCCATTCGGCCCGTAGCGGCTCGATGACGGTGGGGATGACCAGCCGGTCCACATAGGCGCGGGGCGTGAAGTGTGCACCCAGCGCGTGGCGTTCGTCGGGGTCCAGGGCGCGTTCGAGCAAGGTGCCAAAGATGGCAGGCTCCACCTCGGTCCAGTTGGCTTTGGCGGCCGTCAGCAGGCCGTCGATTTGGCTGGTGCTCAGCAAAAGGGCGTAGCCCTCGGACTGCGAGGCTTTGAACAATTTGCCATTGAACTTGCGCACTTCGCGGGCCAGTGCGGCGCTGAAGCCGCCCCGGTCCATATCGGCCCACAGGGCTTGCAGCATGCGCTGCAAGGTGGGCGGCTGCTGGCGGTGGGTTTGCAGCAGTTCAGTAAAGGCCCCTTTGCCTTCGCTCTTACCTTCACCCTTGTCGCTGGCGGGCAGCAGGCCCACATCTTCGGCAAACATGCTGAACAAGCAGCGCGTGAGAAAAGCGCCCACTTGATGCGGTGGGTGACCATCGGCCTCCAGGCTTTTTGCCACAGTGGCCAGCACGCTGGCCACTTCGCGGGTGACTTTGGCGTTGGCACGGCTGGGGTCCAGCGCCATGGGGTCTGTCCAGATGAGGCGCAGACGCTGGCGGATTTTCTCGTCGCGCAGGTCTTGCAGCTTGATCTGGTGGTTGCGTGGATCGGGGTAGGGAATGTAGTTGCCGCCCGTGCGGCTGAACTCGGCAAACAGCTGGATGACCTGGCCCACATCGACCACCATGATGATGGGTGGGCGACCTTCTGCGGCGGGCAGGGCGCGGGCGTAGTTTTGTGCTTGGGCGTGAGCGCCAAACAGTGTTTTGCTGTAGCTTTTGGTGTGGCTGCCAGTGTTGACTTTTTTGGCTTCGAGGATGAAGTGGCCGCGTTTGTAGCAGTCCACGTACCGGTCGGATTCTTGGCCGTCGGCATGCGCTTCTTTCAAAGCGCGTTCAAACATGTAGTCCCGCTCTGCAGTGGCGTGCGGTCTGGGCACGTCCAGCAA
>CAZNQE010000188.1:0-3056 GCA_964575005.1 uncultured Polaromonas sp.
TGATGCGCGCGTTTTGCCGGATGACCTCCAGCAGTTGCGCGTCATTTTTTTGGCGTGCAAATGACTGCGTCAACTCAGCGCTCAACGCCATGTTGCGCATCTCATCGGTGAGCCGTTGCTGGCTGGGGTCCACCGCAGGGGCTGGTGGCGTGTAGAGGGCGGGTGCCGTTGCTTCGGTGGCGCCTGACACATCGATGCCCAAATAGTCCGCCGCTTTTTTGACCTGCGCCGCAGCCCCGCCCACGATGGCCAGCAACTCGTCGTTGCCAATCGCGCACAACGCGCCCATGTCCGCCGGTAGTGGGGTGTCGGCGGTGTATTTACCCAGCGCTTCCGCCAGGTGAATGATGCGAATGAGCGGGTGGGCCGAACCCAGGCGCATACCCACCTCATGGTGGTACAGGATGCTGTCGGCCATGAAAGAGTCCAGGTTCCAGCGCTCCACCAGCCAGGCACCGGCCTCGGCATGCGAGATTTGCAGCGTGAGCTGCTCTACCTCACACAGTTTTTCATCGTCCAGCGCCCGGAAATTCAGGCTGTATTCATTGGGGGCCGCCGCCAGCAGCGCCAGTCGCCCGACGTCATGCATCAAGCCCGCCAGATAAGCTTCTTCGGTGCCGGCGTAGGCCATTTTCTTGGCGATTTCCCGGGCCAGCACGGCTGTGGTCAGGGCGTGCTTCCAGAATGCGCGCAGGTCGGTGCTGCCGGCATGGGGGAAGCCACTGAAGGTCTGAAACACGGACTCGCTGATGACCAGCGTTTTGATCATGTCGGAGCCCAGCGTGGTGAGCGCCTGGAGCAATCCGACCTTGCGACCGCCCCTGTGGTAGGCCGCGCTGTTGGCCACGGTAAGCACCTTGGCCGTCATGCCAGCGTCATTGGCGATCAGTTTGGCCAACTCGGCCATGCCGGCGTCGTCGGTTTGGCACAATTCAATCAGCTTGAGCAGAATTTGCGGCATGGCCGGCAGCCGCGCTACCAGCAAGCGATTGCGAATGTCCTGGTCAGTTTGCGGCATGGCGGCGGGTCGTCTGACACCTGATGGGTCAGGCGCTCAGGGCCCAAACCAGAGGGGCAGTCGCGGTTTTCAATGTGCTGTTGAAGTCCATGTGTTGCTCAATTTCAATAACGCCTTGGCAAGATTTTTGTTACCAGTATTGCAATTGATAACTTAACGCAAATTAATATAACACCAAGCTTACTCAATTCAAAGCCATTGCCGGGCACGGCTTTGGGGTCTTGGTGGGACTGGCGTCACTCTGGCACGCCCCGATGCGCTGGCGCTTGCAGCTATGAAAGTGGAAGCGGCGCGCTAGGCGGCTCACGTCGACAGACCTGTTACTTTTGTGACACTTCGGTGATGGGGTGCTACTGAGTCATCGGCATTGACACGTCTGGTGATCGACGGTTGGCCGCGACCGGCCGGGCCAACGGCCTGTGGCAAACTCTTCTTTTTAGCTTTGAGCCAGCCTGCGCTGGCCTTGTGGATCGTCATGCAGAAAATCATCGCGCAGATTGCGCAGGAACTTCGGGTTCACACCCGGCAGGTGCAAGCCGCCGTGGAATTGCTGGATGGCGGCGCCACCGTGCCTTTTATCGCCCGCTACCGCAAGGAGGTGACCGACGGACTGGACGACATCCAGCTGCGCGAGCTGGAAGCGCGTCTGGGCTACCTGCGTGAACTGGCCGATCGCCTGCAAACCGTGATCAAGGCGATTGAAGAGCAGGGCAAGATGACGCCCGCTTTGTTGGCCTCTCTGGTCAGCGCGGCCACCAAACAAGAGCTGGAAGACCTGTACCTGCCGTTCAAGCTGAAGCGCCGCACCAAAGGGCAACTGGCCCGTGAAGCCGGGTTGGAGCCACTGGCAGATGCGCTGCTGGCCAACCCCGAGTTGGTGCCTGCAGACGAAGCCGTGGCCTACGTGATTCCGATGCGTCCGGTGGTCGAAGGTGAAGACAAGCAGCCCGACTTTTCGACAGTGCAAGCGGTGCTGGACGGCGTGCGCGACTTGCTCAGCGAGCGCTGGGCCGAAACCCCGGCGCTGGTGCAAGACCTGCGCGAGTGGCTGTGGACCGAGGGCTTGTTCCAGTCCAAGCTGATGGACGGCAAGGACGAAAACAACGCCGATGTCGCCAAGTTTCGGGATTACTTTGACTACGACGAACCGATTGGCCGGGTGCCATCGCACCGGGCGCTCGCCGTGTTTCGGGGTCGTGGCCTGGAGATTTTGGACGCCAAACTGGTGCTGCCGGAGCCTGAATCAGCATCAAATGCGCCTCTGGCTACCGCTGTCTCTACGTCAGGTGCTGCCAAAACAAGAGCTGCGCCCGTGGTGTCGCTGGCCGAAGGGCGCATGGCGCTCAAACTGGGCTGGAGCCACAAAGGCCGTGCGGCGGACGATTTGATTCGCAAGTGTGTCGCCTGGACCTGGCGCGTCAAATTGAGTTTGTCCACCGAGCGTGACCTGTTCACCCGCCTGCGCGAAGAGGCTGAAAAGGTCGCCATCAAGGTGTTTGCCGACAACCTGCGTGACCTGCTGCTGGCGGCGCCCGCTGGCCCGCGCGTGGTGCTGGGGCTGGACCCGGGCATTCGCACGGGCGTGAAAGTGGCGGTGGTCGACACCACCGGCAAGCTGGTCGAGACCGCCACCGTGTTTCCCCACGAACCGCGCAAGGACTGGGAAGGCTCGCTGCACACCCTGGGCAAGCTGTGCGAGAAGCACGGTGTCAACCTGATTGCCATTGGCAACGGCACCGCCAGCCGTGAAACCGACAAGTTGGCGGCCGACCTGATCAAGCTGATGGCCAAGTCTTCTGACCGCTTGATTGAGAAAGTGGTGGTGAGTGAAGCCGGCGCCTCGGTGTATTCCGCCAGCGAGTTTGCCTCGCAGGAAATGCCGGACGTGGACGTGAGCCTGCGCGGTGCTGCCAGCATTGCCCGCCGGCTGCAAGACCCGTTGGCCGAGCTGGTCAAGATCGACCCCAAATCGATTGGTGTGGGCCAGTACCAGCACGATGTGAACCAGAGCGAACTGGCCAAGCCGCTGGAAGCGGTG
>CAZNQE010000189.1:0-3026 GCA_964575005.1 uncultured Polaromonas sp.
GCGGCTTCGCCACCGCCCACGGCAATGGCCGCGACCTGCGCATTCAAGTCGTCCACGGCGGCTTGCAGCACGGCGGCGTTGGCCAGGAAGCTGGCCGAGCGGGAGTTGAGTTGGGTCTGCAAGACGTGCATGGCGCAATTACGCTTTCAAAGGCTGGGGACGGGAAATGGCAACCCCGAGCATAGGCGCGAGCGGCGTCAAGAAGCGCAGGGTCAAGCCACCGGGATGGTTGCAAATCGTGCCAGTCTTTCTGCATTTTTGACGGGATGGGCTTGGCTGATGCACACTGGCGACCATGCCTGCGTCGTCTCCGCCTTCTGCCCTGCCCATTGCATCTGCCCTCGCAGTCACGCCGGTGGCTTTTGTAAACGCGATCCTGGCCGCGTACGCACGCTACAAAAAAGCCCCGGCAGCGGCCTTGGCAGCGGCACAAATCGAGCCAGCTCTTCTGGAAAACCCGCAGAACCGAATCAGCGCCTGGCAGATGGAGCGCATCTCCGGTCATGCCATGCATGAGCTCAATGACGAGGCGCTGGGCTGGAGCCGCCGGCCGCTGCCCTGGGGCAGCTACGGCATGCTGGTGCGCGCTTCACTGAGCGCGCCCACGCTGGGTGTGGCGCTCAAGCGCTGGTGCCGGCATCACGGCCTGATTTGCGATGACCTGACGCTGCAAGTCAGCCGTGGGCCGGAGGGCGCTTGCATCACGCTGCGCTTGACGCGGCCGCTGGGCGACTTGCAGGAGTTCTGCATGGTGTCGCTGCTGCGCAACCTGCATGGCGTCGCCTGCTGGCTGATCGACTCACGCATTGCGCTCAAGAAAGTGGCGTTCGGTTTTGCCGCGCCGGCGCATGCCGAGGTGTATCCGCTGCTGTTTCCTGGCACCATCAGTTTTGACGGCATGCAGGAAGAAGCGGTCGTGCATTTCGACGCCTCTTACCTCGACTTGCCACTTGCCCGCGATGAAAAAGCCTTGCAGCAAATGCTGCAGCGCGCCCTTCCGCTGACGGTGCACCAATACCGGCGCGACCGCCTCTTGGTGCAGCAAGCAAGGCAAGCCTTGCGCCTGGACCCGCAGGGCACGCACAGTGCCGTGGCACTGGCGGCCAAGCTGAACTTGTCAGCGCGCAGCCTGCACCGCCAACTGCAAGAAGAAGGCACGACCTTGCAAGCCCTGAAAGACGAAGTGCGCCTGGAAGCCGCAACAGCCCTGTTGCAACGCACGCGCAAGCCCATCAAGCAAGTGGCTGAGGCGGCAGGTTTTTTGAACGAGAAAAGTTTTGCCCGCGCCTTCAAGACCTGGACCGGGCAAACGCCTTCGGCCTTCAGGAATACGCCCAGGGGCGTTTAGGCCGCTGCGCGAGCAGCCAGCAACGGCGCCAGGTCAGCCATGTGCTTGAACACCTTGGCCACGGGCAAGCCTTTGAAGGCGCGGCCATCGCCGTGCGGGCAATAGCCCCACACCGTGGCGCCCGCTGCCAGCCCCGCTTCAGCGCCGGTCGATGTGTCTTCAATCACCAAGCAGCGCTTGGGGTCAGCTTGCAGGTGCGCGGCAGCGGCCAAATACACATCGGGGTGCGGCTTGCTGCGCGGCATGTCATGCCCGCTGAAGATGCGCTCGCCAAAGTGCGGCAGCAGGCCCACCTTGTGCAACTGGAACACCACCTTTTCGCGGTCAGCACCTGACGCGCAGGCAATGCGGCCCTGCGCATGGGCGAAGGCCGCACTCACGCCTTCGTGCGCGCCTGCCATGATGGTGAGCGACGCATGCAGCGCTTCATTGCGACGCAAGCGAAAGCTCTCCAGCCATTCGGCCGTCAACGGCTTGCCGGTGCGCGCCTCGATGGCGGCTCGCTCGTCCTTGACGGCCTTGCCCACGAAAAACGCCATGCAATCGGCCTGGCTCATGGTCCAGCCGGCTTCTTCCAGCATGTCGCGCAGGACGCCATTGGTCAAAGGCTCGCTGTCCACCAGCACGCCATCGCAGTCAAAAAGTACAGCTTCAAAGGTCATGTATGGATGATAAGGCGCGAGGACGGAACTTCCCTGCTGGGTCTGGAGAGCTGGCTCAAGCCTGCTCGCCGTCCACATAAAACCAGCGGTGCATGCGCTGCTCCGTCTCCCGCACAAAGCGGCTGGTCTCGGCCATGCGCACGCCCTTGCCCGCCACACGGTACCGGGCCACAAAGCGCACTGTTGCGGCATCAAGCGTCGACCCCACTGCATGAGACAAGACCTCCAGCCCCAGCCAGCGTGCGCCGGGCTCAAAGTCGAGCGCAGCAGGTCGTGTGCTGGCATGCCAGGTCGCCAGCAGATAGTCGGCGCGCTCCAGCACGAAAGCGCTGTAACGCGAGCGCATCAAATGCTCAGCGTCGGGTGCCGGCACTTCCGAGTGTTCGATGAATCGGCCGCAGCATTGCATGTAAGGCAGTGCGTCCTTGGCTTTGAATGTGGAACGCTTGCCGCAAGGGCAGGCTGCCGACTCTGAATCAACCGTCAAGCCAGCGCCCGTTGAATGATGATTTTCTGGATGTCGCTGGTGCCCTCGTAAATCTGGCAGACGCGCACATCGCGGTAAATGCGCTCCAGCGGAAAGTCATTCACATAGCCGTAGCCACCCAAGGTCTGGATGGCGGCGCTGCAAATTTTTTCGGCTGCTTCACTGGCAAAGAGCTTGGCCATGGCGGCTTCTTTCAAGCAAGGGCGTCCAGCGTCCCGCAAGGCTGCAGCGTGCCAAGTGAGTTGGCGTGCGGCTTCAAGCTGCGTGGCGCAATCGGCCAGCCTGAAGCCCACCGCCTGGTGGCTGAAGATGCTCTGGCCAAAGCTCTGGCGATCCTTGGCGTAGGCAATGGCCAAGTCGAGTGCGCTGCGTGCCATGCCAATGCTTTGCGCCGCAATGCCGATGCGCCCGCCTTCGAGCGCCGACAGCGCAATGCGGTAGCCCTCGCCCTCAAGACCAATCAGGTTTTCGGCCGGGATGCGGCAGTTGTCGAAGTTGATCTGCGCGGTGTCGCTGCTGTGTTGGCCCA
>CAZNQE010000190.1:0-2928 GCA_964575005.1 uncultured Polaromonas sp.
ATCCGCAACTCGCGCAAGGGCTCGGTTTACATCGTCAAGCCCAAGATGCACGGCCCGGCCGAAGTCGGCTTTGCGGCAGAACTTTTCACGCGCGTTGAAAAGATGCTTGGCCTGCCCGCCAGCACCGTCAAGCTCGGCATCATGGACGAAGAGCGCCGCACCAGCGTCAACCTGAAGGCCTGCATTGCCGCCGCGGAAAGCCGCGTGGCTTTCATCAACACTGGCTTCTTGGACCGCACCGGCGACGAGATGCACACCGCCATGCACGCCGGCCCGATGATCCGCAAAGGCGACATGAAGTCCAGCGCGTGGATTCAGTCTTACGAGCGCAACAACGTGCTGGTGGGTTTGAGCTGCGGCCTGCGCGGCAAGGCGCAAATCGGCAAGGGCATGTGGGCCATGCCTGACCTGATGAAGGCCATGCTGCAGCAAAAAATTGCACACCCCATGGCCGGCGCCAACACCGCCTGGGTGCCCAGCCCCACGGGCGCCACGCTGCACGCCATGCACTACCACCAGGTGCTGGTCAGCGCGATTCAGAAGGACATGGAAAAGATCAACGTCAACAAGGAGCGCGCCGCGTTGTTGAACGGCTTGCTGACCGTGCCCGTGACGACCACGCCCAACTGGAGCGACGCTGAAAAGCAGCAAGAGCTGGACAACAACGCGCAAGGCATCTTGGGCTACGTGGTGCGCTGGATCGACCAAGGCGTGGGCTGCTCCAAAGTGCCTGACATCCATAACGTCGGCCTGATGGAAGACCGCGCCACGTTGCGCATTTCCAGCCAGCACATCGCCAACTGGCTGCTGCACGGCGTGGTCACGCAAGCACAAGTCAAAGAAACCTTCGAGCGCATGGCCGCCGTGGTGGACAAGCAAAACGCCGGCGACAAGCTCTACCAGCCGATGGCGGGCAACTTTGCCAAGAGCGCTGCGTACAAGGCGGCTTGCGACTTGGTGTTCAAAGGCCTGGAGCAGCCGAGTGGCTACACCGAGCCGTTGCTGCACGCTTGGCGTTTGAAGGTCAAGGCTGGCACGGCTTGATCGTAAAAAAATCCGTAGGACAAGGCGCTTCTGCGCCGTCAGACATGAAGCAGTGTGTAACGCTGCGCGATGCTTGAGCCCTGCGGCATTCGTCTTAAGCCGGCCTTGAAGGCCGCAAAAAGTAAAGGCCGGTCACTCCGATAAAAGGAGCGTCCGGCCTTTTGCATGAGCTTGCCCGGATTAGGTCGCTCAGCCGTTCGTTCGTAACATCCGTCCAGCTTTTTGCTGAGCTCTCGGCTTGGCCTGTGAAGGACGGTTTTACGGACGGATGGAATGCGACAGACAGAACGAAAAATCAGCGGGTGGATGGCTGTGGTGCAGGCGGTGCTGCTGGCCAGCGCAGCCATAGGCACAGGTGCGATGGCGCAGCCTTTGGCTAACTCGCCAGCAGCTCAAGCAAATGCCGCGGATTCGCTTGAGCTGCTGGCGAGCCATGCGTCCGCCGCCCTTTCCGCCGAAACCCGCGAAACGCTGGCCTGGGTGCTCGCCTCGCGCGACAACAGCGGCAAGCCCTTCATGGTGGTGGACAAGCGAGCGGCCCAAGTCAGCGTGTTCAATGCGCGCGGCCAGTTGCTGGGCACAGCGCCAGCGCTCTTGGGCATGGCCACCGGCGACGTGGACGCGCCGGGCAACGGCCTCAAGCCCGTGTCGCAGATCAAACCGGCAGAGCGCATCACACCCGCAGGCCGCTTTGCCACGGAGCCGGGTCGCGGCCTGCAGGGCGATGCGATTGTGTGGTTCGACTACGCCGCCGGCTTGGCGATTCACCGCGTGCGGCCGGGTGCGGCTGAAGCAGCGCGCACGCAGCGTTTGGCACTGCAGAACGCGAGCGCTCAGCGCGTATCGCTCGGCTGCGTGGTCTTGAGCCCCGCGTTCTTTGACGCCGTGGTGCAGCCCTCACTCGGCCAGCAAGCTGGTGTGATTTACGTGCTGCCCGAAACGCGGCCGTTGAAGACTTTGTTGGCTTCGCTGGCCGCGCCAGCGCCTGTAGTAGCTGCTGCGAAGTAAAGCCAAGACGGCCTTAATCACGGCGATCACGGCGGCTCCACCCGCTGCGTTTGACAGGCCGCCCGCCTTACTTTAAGGTAAGGCAAAAGGAGCCCCGCATGACAACCGCCACCCTGACGAGCAAAGGACAGATCACCATTCCCGCAGAGGTCCGCCATGACCTCAAGGTGGACGCGGGGGATCGCGTCGAGTTCATCCAAATAGCGCCTGGGCGTTACGAGTTTGTGGCCGCGACGCAGAGCGTGACTGAACTCAAGGGCATGTTTGGCAAACCAGCCAAGGCCGTATCCATTGACGACATGAACCAGGCGATTGCCAAGCGCGGCGCTGCAGCGCGATGATCGGCCTCGATACCAATGTGCTGGTGCGCTACATCATGCAAGACGACGCCAAGCAGTCACCCAAAGCAACGCGGCTGATTGAATCGCTGGACGCCGACATGCCGGGCTTCATCACGCTGATCTCGGTGATCGAGCTCTATTGGGTGCTGACGTCTTGCTATGACCTGAGCGGCCAACAGGTCAAGCAGGCCTTGGAGACGCTGCTTCGCGCCCGGCAGATTAAGGTGGACCGGGCTGATCAAGTGCTGCGGGCGCTGCGCGTGTTTGAGGGCGGCAAAGCTGACTTTGCGGACTGCCTGATCGAACGCACGGCGGCCGCTGCGGGCTGCACTGAGACTGTGACGTTTGACGCTGGCGCCGCCAAGCATGCCGGCATGACCTTGATCGGCTAAGCGCCCAGAATGCAAAACCCCGGATCAAGTCCGGGGTTCTTTCTTATTTACTTCGCCGTAGGCATCACAAACTCAGCGCCTTTGCCAATGCTCTCGGGCCAGCGCTGCATGATGGATTTTTGCTTGGTGTAGAAGCGCACGCC
>CAZNQE010000191.1:0-2925 GCA_964575005.1 uncultured Polaromonas sp.
ATGTCTTTCCACACCGCTTGCAGGTCTTCTTTTTTCACGCCCAGCAAGTCAATGCGCTGGCCGCCCGTGACCTTGACGGTCGGTATCTTGTACTTGTCCACGGCGTCGGCAATGCGGCGCAGTTCGCTGGCTGTGGTCTCGCCGCCCCACATGCGCGGGATGACGCTGTAGGTGCCGTCCTTTTGGATGTTGGCGTGGCTGCGCTCGTTGATGAAGCGGCTTTGCGGGTCGTCCTTGGCCTCTTTGGGCCAGCTGCTGGTGACGTAGTAGTTCACCGCTGGGCGGCAGCTCGGGCAGCCGTTGGGCGTGCGCCATTCCATGAATTTGTACACGGCGGAAATCGTCAAGAGCTTGTGGGTGCGGATGGCTTCGCGCACGGCCTGGTGGCCGTGGTCCGTGCAGCCGCACATGGCTTTGAGCTTGGGCGTGGCCGAGTAGTCACCGCCCGCAGTGAACATCAAAATCTGCTCGACCAGGCCGGTGCAGGAACCGCAGGACGCGCTGGCCTTGGTGTGCTTGCGCACCTCGTCCAGCGTGAACAGGCCTTTGTCCTTGATGGCTTTGCAGATCGTGCCTTTGTTCACGCCGTTGCAGCCGCACACCTCGGCTTCGTCAGGCATGGTGGCGGCCTTGCTGTGGCCTTCGTGGCCCACATCGCCGATGTTGGATTCGCCAAACATCAGCTTGTCGCGAATGTCGGCCACGCTGCGGCCGTCGCGCAGCAGCTTGAAGTAGTAGCTGCCGTCCACCGTGTCGCCATACAGGCAGGCGCCGACCAGCTTGTCGTCCTTGATGACCAGCTTTTTGTACACGCCGCCAAAGGGGTCGCTCATGACGATCTCTTCGGTGCCTTCGCCGCCCATGAACTCGCCAGCGCTAAAGAGGTCAATGCCCGTGACCTTGAGCTTGGTGGAAGTCAGCGAGCCGGTGTAGCGGCCAATGCCGAACATCGCCAAATGGTTGGCCGCCACTTTGGCTTGCTCAAACAGCGGCGCCACCAGGCCGTAAGCAATGCCGCGGTGCGCCGCGCACTCACCCACCGAGTAAATGCGGGCGTCGGTCACGGTCTGCATGGTGTCGGTGACGACGATGCCCTTGTTGCAGTGCAGGCGCATGGATTCGGCCAGCGCCGTGTTGGGGCGAATGCCCACGGCCATCACCACCAAGTCGGTGTCCAGCTCCGTGCCGTCTTTGAACTTGATGGATTTGACGCGGCCTTCGGCATTGCTCGTCAGCTCCTGCGTTTGCGCGCCCATGAGGAACTTGAGGCCGCGTTCTTCCAGTGACTTTTGCAGCAGCTTGCCCGCCACGTTGTCGAGCTGGCGCTCCATCAGCGTGGGCATGACGTGCACCACGCTGACGTTCATGCCGCGCAGCATCAAGCCGTTGGCCGCTTCCAGGCCCAGCAGGCCGCCGCCAATCACCACCGCGTTCTTGTGGGTCTTGGCGGTTTCGATCATCTCGTTGGTGTCGGCAATGTCGCGGTAGGCGATGACGCCTTTCAAATCCTTGCCGGGCACGGGCAGGATGAAGGGGTTGGAACCCGTGCACATCAGCAAGCGGTCGTACTCGGCCTCAATCACTTTGCCGTCGGCGTCCACCGCACGCACGATGCGTTTGACGCGGTCCACCTCGGTGACTTTTTTGCCGGCGTGCAGCGTGATGTGGTTGTCCGTGTACCACTCCCAGCTGTTGAGAATGATCTCGTCCAGCGTCTGCTCACCGGCCAACACGGGCGACAGCAAGATGCGGTTGTAGTTGGGGTGCGGTTCGGCGCCAAAGACGGTGATGTCGTACAGGTCTGGAGCCACCTTGAGCAACTCTTCCAGGGTACGAACCCCCGCCATGCCGTTGCCGACCATGACGAGTTTTTGTTTCTTGACGGGCATGTCCATGATGACTCTTTCACTAATCAGTTGAGGACAGAGCAGGCCTTGGGCCTGGTCTGTCCCGCAAGGTTTCAGGCGGCTTTCTCGACATGCGCCTGGCGCGTGTACAAAAAGTCGATGACGGCTTTGCGGTATTGCAAGTACTGCGTGCTCTCGGCCAAGGCCACGCGGTTGCGCGGGCGCTCCAATTCGACGTGCAGCACATCACCAATGGTGGCGGCCGGGCCGTTGGTCATCATCACGATCTTGTCGCTGAGTAAGACGGCTTCATCCACATCGTGCGTGACCATCACCACCGTGCTCTGCGTGTTGGCGACGATTTGCAGCAACTCGTCTTGCAGCTTGGCGCGGGTCAATGCGTCCAGGGCGCCGAAGGGCTCGTCGAGCAGCAAGACCTTGGGCTCCATCGACAAGGCCCGGGCAATGCCCACGCGCTGCTTCATGCCGCCTGAGATTTCGCCGGGGCGTTTTTGCGCGGCGGCCGTCAAGCCGACCATGGCCAGCGCCGCGTCGGTGCGGGCTTTGAGTTGGGCCTTGCCTTCGGTCTTGGCAAACACGCGCTCCACCGCCAGGTAGACGTTTTCAAAGCAGGTCAGCCAGGGGAGCAGCGAATGGTTCTGGAACACCACCGCGCGTTCGGGGCCCGGGCCGGCGATTTCGCGGTTGGCGCACAGCAGCGTGCCGTCGGTGGGGGTGGTCAGGCCGGCGATCAAATTGAGCAGCGTGGACTTGCCGCAGCCCGAGTGGCCGATCAGCGCCACGAACTCGCCTTTGGCCACGGTGAGGTTGATGTCCCGTAGCGCGCAAAACGGCCCCTTCTTGGTCTTGAAGGTTTGCTCCACGTCCTGGATCTCGATGTACTTGGTGCTCAATGAGGCGTTCATGGCGATGTCCTTCAGTTCTTGACTTCTTCAAAGGTGAAAGCGGTCGCTAGCTTGATGAGGGCGTACTCCAGCACCAGGCCGACGATGCCGATCACGAAGATGGCGATGATGATGTTCTTGACGTTCAGGTTGTTCCACTCGTCCCACACCCA
>CAZNQE010000192.1:0-2913 GCA_964575005.1 uncultured Polaromonas sp.
GATCGCGGATCGAGTTCATGCCGCCGATGGCGTTCTGCACGGCCTGCAGACCCGACTCGGCAGCTTGAAGCGAAGCTCGCGCCACCGTGGCGGACTCCTGCGCCTGACCCGACACCTGGTTGATTCGCTGCGCCATGTCCAGCACCGACTGACCGGTTTCGCGGATCTCACGCAGCTGTTCTGTGGAAGCGGCGAGCAGCTCGGTGGACGTGCTTTCCACCGCCGATGTCGTTTGCGCCACGCGCGTGGCCGTGGCCTGCACGTTGCCCACCAGCGATCGAAGTTCTTCCACCGTGTAGTTCACCGAGTCGGCAATGGCGCCCGTGATGTCCTCGGTCACCGTGGCTTCCTGGGTCAGATCGCCTTCAGCAACCGTCTGGAGTTCGTTCATCAGACGCAGAATGGCGGCCTGGTTGGCATCGTTCACCCGCTTGGCATCCTGCTCCAGAGACTCCGCGGCCACACGCTGCGATTCAGCGGCCAGCTGGCGCTGGCGGCTTTCCTGCAGTTGCACATAGGCCAGACCGCCAGCACACAGCAGCGCGAAGAGCGCCGAGAACAGCAGAGCGCCAAATTCGCCACCGCTCAAGCCCGAACGTGAGGTCAATTCCGACTGCAGATTCTGCAGTCCGAGGCGAAGGGGTTCACTGTCCGCAATGATGCTGGACTGCGCTTCTCGGGCCGACACCAGGCCCTGAAGGTTGCCCAGGATGGCGCCCGCTTCCACGCGGGTTTGCTCGTACAGCGCGAGCAAGGCACCAAGCCGTTCACGCACCTGTTCGTCACGGGCGGCGGCCAGCCGCAGTTCTTCACTGCCCCGCAGCAAACCTTCCGAGATTTCCTTGAAGGTGTTCAAGTCTTTACCGAGCAAGAACACCGCCTCCGGGCTCACACCTTCCAGCGTCAGGAATTCGTTGGCCGATTTGCCGATGCGCTGGGTCAACATCACAAGCTGACCTGCGGCCGAAATTTCGGCAGCCGGCGCGTTTTGCTGGAGCTTCAGCGAGGAGATGGTTTCCGCAATCTCGAGCAGGTCCGAAGACTGGCGGTTGATGGTGCGCAGTGCGTTGCCCACCTGGGTCAGGATCGCCTCCTGGGCCAGCACGGCGGAAGCGTTTCCTTCGGCTGCCTCGATGCGGGGCAGCAATTGATCCAGCTGAGTCGTGTATTCGGGCCCGAGCGCATCAATGGACAAGTCTGCATCGCCTTGCTTGAGGCCCCTCACGCTGCGAGACAACACGTCCGAGCTGTCACGCACCTCGGGAAAGGCCGACGGGCTGCCGATCAATGCCTGGGAAACGCTTTTCGCCAGACGCTGTGACTGCATGAGCGCCTGGCCACTGGCGGCCAGTTGCTGACTGACCTTTTCGGTCTGACTGAGCACAAAGAAAGTGACCGCACCCAGAACAACCAGACCGAAGGCCAGCAGAACAGCCAGCGACCGCTGATGTTGCTCCGCAGTCCTGCGTCCCAGCAATGGGACAGAGATCAGGCCGGATTGCTCGACACCTTCGTCATCTTCGGACATGAGCAGATTGCCGGAGAAGTCATCCGCCTGAGGGTCGGGTGCCAGGCGCGCAGCGGCCAGCTCGGCAGCCTCCTGATCGGTCACGGTTTGCAAGTCGCGTTCATCATCGGCTTTTTTCTTGAACAGTCCCTGGAATCGATCAAGCGTGGCCATGTAAACACCTTCCAACAGAAAACTAAGGAGAAAAGACCGTGACGGTCAAACGTAGGGACGGTCAGGCAGCAATCGCGAGGAACTCGGGTTCGCCCACCAGCACTTGCAAGTCCAGCTCTTGCCAATGCAAGCCCTGGGCATCCACCAACGATCGATTGAAATAGGCCGGCGCGCCATCCGGTTTGGCGCCGAAGCCGCTGAACATGGCTGCACTTCGCAGACCCAGCAGGCGATCAATCCAGATCACGGCATTCACACCGAGCGCGGTGTGCAGGCTGACCAGACGGGATTCCGAGGTGATGCGGTCGCTCTGCACACCTTCCAGGAGACCAGAGGATGTCGCAGAGGCGGATTCGACCAGAGCGGCCAGATCGATCACGCCGTGGAGGCCGCCTCGCAGACTGGCCACACCGACGAACCACGGCTTGGTGTACGGGACCCGCTGCACCGCGGACCAGGGGAAGATTTCACCGGATTGAACCAGTGGCAGCAGGTAGCGGTTGCTGTGGGATTCCACTGCCAGCCAGGCAGCCGTGACCGCCTCTGTCTTGGCAACACTCAATCGCTGGGCCAAACGTTCCTGCAGCTCCTTCAGTGATTGTCGTTTGGCCATGCTGGGTGGAATTCAGTTCAAGCTAGGGTCAGGCCAAGGCCCGGATTTTGGACAGCAACTCTTCACCATTGACAGGTTTGGTCACATAGTCGCGTGCACCCTGCCGCATTCCCCAAACCCGATCCGTCTCCAGATTCTTGCTGGTGCACATCACGATCGGAATGCTGGAGTATTGAGGATCGCGGGTGATGGCACGCGTCAACTGAAATCCATTTTGACCGGGCATCACAACGTCCATCAGAATCAGATCCGGCTTTTCCTCTCCTAGGCGACGGAAGGCCTCGTCCGCATTCTCAGCGGTCCTCACGCTGTAGCCGTTTTTACTCAGCAGATCGGACAGCACCATGAGTTCGGTTTTCGAGTCGTCGACAACGAGGATTTTGTGGATGGCCATCATGCAGCTCCGGCTAGGTTGGCGCCGAACTGCTGCACGGCTTGCAGCAGTTGGTCTTTGGTGAAGGGTTTGGTGAGGTAGTCCTGCGAGCCCACCATGCGACCGCGCGCCTTGTCGAAGACGCCGTCCTTGGACGAGAGCATGACCACGGGGATGCTCGCGAACCGGGCATTGCGCTTGATGATGGCGCAGGTCTGGTAGCCATCGAGCCGCGGCATCAGGATG
>CAZNQE010000193.1:0-2905 GCA_964575005.1 uncultured Polaromonas sp.
GTGCC
This sequence comes from uncultured Polaromonas sp., assembly GCA_964575005.1. GTDB lineage: Bacteria > Pseudomonadota > Gammaproteobacteria > Burkholderiales > Burkholderiaceae_C > Polaromonas. The sequence goes on from CAZNQE010000193.1 coordinate 6, forward strand.
CCCCGCTGCCCGTGGCGGAGGAATCAGCAACACAGTGCAGACGTTAAACCCGACACGTGGCGCGTTCTTTATCTGGAGTAAAAAATGGCAAAAGAGAAATTCACACGAACAAAGCCCCACGTCAACGTGGGCACCATCGGTCACGTTGACCATGGCAAAACCACCCTGACAGCCGCCATCACGACCGTGCTGGCAGCCAAGTTCGGCGGCACCGCCAAGGGTTACGACCAAATTGACGCAGCTCCTGAAGAAAAGGCCCGCGGCATCACGATCAACACCGCCCACGTCGAGTACGAAACGGCTAACCGCCACTACGCACACGTTGACTGCCCAGGCCACGCTGACTATGTGAAGAACATGATCACCGGCGCGGCTCAGATGGACGGCGCGATTTTGGTTTGCTCCGCTGCTGACGGCCCCATGCCTCAGACCCGCGAGCACATCCTGCTGGCTCGCCAGGTGGGTGTTCCTTACATCATCGTGTTCCTGAACAAGTGCGACATGGTTGACGACGCCGAGTTGCTCGAGCTGGTCGAAATGGAAGTGCGCGAGTTGCTCGACAAGTACGACTTCCCAGGCGACGCCACCCCCATCATCCACGGCTCTGCCAAGCTCGCCATGGAAGGCGACAAGGGTCCTCTGGGCGAAGAGGCCATCTTCAAGCTGGCTGAAGCCCTGGACACCTACATTCCCCTGCCAGAGCGCGCTGTTGACGGCGCCTTCCTGATGCCTGTGGAAGACGTGTTCTCCATCTCCGGCCGCGGCACCGTGGTGACCGGCCGTATCGAGCGCGGTATTGTCAAGGTCGGCGAAGAGATCGAAATCGTCGGTATCGCTGACACCCAAAAAACCATCTGCACCGGCGTGGAAATGTTCCGCAAACTGCTGGACCAAGGCCAAGCTGGCGACAACGTCGGCATCTTGCTGCGCGGCACCAAGCGCGAAGACGTGCAGCGCGGCCAAGTGCTGTGCAAGCCAGGTTCGATCAAGCCACACACCCACTTCACGGGCGAGATCTATGTCTTGTCCAAAGATGAGGGCGGCCGCCACACACCTTTCTTCAACAACTACCGCCCTCAGTTCTACTTCCGCACGACGGACGTGACCGGCGCGATCGAGTTGCCAGAAGGCAAGGAAATGGTTATGCCAGGCGATAACGTGTCGATCACCGTCAAGCTGATCAACCCGATCGCCATGGAAGAAGGTCTGCGTTTCGCCATTCGTGAAGGCGGTCGTACCGTCGGCGCCGGCGTTGTCGCCAAGATCCTCGCTTAATTCCAAGAAACATCAAGGAATTAACGATGGCCACCAAGCAAAAAATTCGCATCCGCCTCAAAGCGTTTGACTACAAACTGATCGACCAGTCCGCTGCCGAGATCGTTGACACCGCCAAGCGCACCGGCGCGATTGTCAAGGGCCCAGTGCCTTTGCCAACCCGCATGAAGCGTTTTGACATCCTGCGCTCGCCGCACGTCAACAAGACCAGCCGCGACCAGCTCGAAATTCGCACGCACCAGCGTCTGATGGACATCGTCGACCCCACGGACAAAACCGTGGACGCACTGATGAAGCTCGACCTGCCTGCAGGCGTGGACGTCGAGATCAAGCTGCAGTAATGCGGCGCTTCCTGCTGCCAATCGCGACTAGCGAAAAGCTGCAGGAAAGCAACACCAGGGAAGGCGCAAGCCGGCCCTGAAACACCGCGGGACAGCCTGTTTTGCCAACTTCGGCGCTTCAGGCTATACTCGCGGGCTGTTCAAAACACGTCCAGGCTTGCCTGGGCGCGTGAAGAGCGGTTTTATTAACAGTCTTTCACATCAAAACGTCTGCAGCCAATTGAAGTTGCAGCGGTGGAAGTTACGGAGAAAACAATGAGTCTGAGCAACTCCCTCGGGTTGCTGGGCCGCAAGGTGGGCATGATGCGTCTGTTCACTGATGATGGGGACACAGTTCCTGTCACAGTGGTGGATGTTTCTAACAACCGCGTGACCCAGGTTAAAACCGAAGCCAATGATGGCTACGATGCCCTGCAAGTGGCATTTGGCGCCCGCAAGGCGTCCCGTATCAGCAAGCCAGCCGCTGGCCACCTCGCTAAAGCAGGTGTTGAAGGTGCTGAAATCCTTAAAGAATTCCGCGTGACGGCTGACGTCGCTGGCAAATACGCGCCTGGCGCTGTTGTGCCTGCGTCGGATCTGTTTGCTGTGGGCCAGCTGGTCGACGTGCAAGGCACCTCGATTGGTAAAGGCTTCGCCGGCACCATCAAGCGTCACAAGATGAGCTCGCAGCGCGCGTCGCACGGTAACAGCCGTTCGCACAACGTGCCCGGCTCTATCGGTATGGCGCAGGATCCCGGTCGCGTTTTCCCCGGTAAACGCATGACGGGTCACCTCGGTGATGTCACCAAAACCACGCAAAACCTCGACATCGTGCGCATTGACGAAGCCCGTCAATTGCTGATGATCCGCGGTGCTGTGCCTGGTTCCAAGGGCGGTTTCGTGACCGTCCGTGCCGCCATCAAGGCCAAGTCTGCCAACGCGCAAGGAGCGAACTGATGCAAGTTGAACTCCTGAACGACCAAGGTATCGCCGCGTCCAAAGTCGACGTGCCGGACACCGTGTTTGGTCGCGAATACAACGAGAGCCTGGTGCACCAGGTGGTCGTGGCCTTCCAGGCTAACGCCCGCCAAGGCACCCGTGCCCAAAAAGACCGTGAGCAAGTTCGCCACTCGACCAAGAAGCCTTTTAAACAAAAGGGTACCGGTCGCGCTCGTGCCGGTATGACGTCTTCGCCTCTGTGGCGCGGCGGCGGTCGTATCTTCCCGAACATGCCTGACGAGAACTTCACCCAGAAGATCAACAAGAAGATGTACCGCGCTGGTATGGCTTCGATCTTCTCGCAGC
>CAZNQE010000194.1:0-2894 GCA_964575005.1 uncultured Polaromonas sp.
TGCGCTGAACTTCAGCAATCACGCCACAGCCAGGCTCATGCAAATGCGTGCAGTTGTAGAACTTGCAGTTTTGAGCGTGCTTTTTCAGGTCGGGCATCAAGCTGGCCAGTTGCATGGGCTCGATGTGGTGAACGCCGAACTCCTGAAAACCAGGCGAGTCAATCAAGGCTGATTGGCGCGTTGCGTCCATCCAATACAAGGTGGTGCTGGTGGTGGTGTGCTTGCCTGAATTCAGGGCTTGTGAGATCTCGGCCGTCAGCACCCGGGCATCCGGCACCAGGAGGTTGGTGAGGCTGCTTTTGCCGGCGCCAGAAGGGCCAAGCACCAGGGTCTTTTTGCCCTGCATCAAGGGCATGAGGTCTTGAATCTGGGTTTGTCCCTGGGCTGCGCTGGCGTTGGGCTTGATGGCCAGCGACAGCATCTTGTAGCCCATCGCCCGGTACGGTGCCAGCTTGGTCCAGGCGCGGCCAAAGGGCTCGGTCAAGTCGCTTTTATTCAGCGCAATGATGGGCTCGATCTGCGCCGCCTCTGCGGCAATCAAGGCGCGCGTCAACTGGTTTTCAGAAAACTCAGGCTCAGCGGCCATCAGGATCAGCACCTGATCCAGGTTGGCGGCAAAGGATTTGGTGCGGAGTTCGTCTGAGCGATAAAAGAGGTTGTCGCGTGCTTCGACTTTTTCGATGGTGCCTTCGTCTTCAGACGGAAGCCAGCGCACGCGGTCACCCACAACGGCCTGGCCTTTTTTGCCACGCGGATGGCAGATGACGCGTTGGCCATCTGGCTTTTCGACCAGTACATGGCGGCCAAAGCCAGCGACCACCAAGCCGGCTTCGGTGCCCGCCATGTCTGAGCGCGGCGCAGCGGCGCGTCCGTTGCCTTTCAAACGAGCAAGGCGTCAACCTTGGACGCGCAGAAAAAGTCACTCACGGAAATCCCGTTCACGTCATGCGTGTTGAAACGCACGGTGCAGCGGCCATAGCTCAGCTGCAGTTCAGGGTGATGGTCTTCGGCGTTGGCAATGAAAGCCACTGCATTCGCAAAGCCCATGGTTTTGTGAAAGTCGGGGAAGCTGAAAGATTTCTCCAGCGCGCCGTCGATGAGTCGCCAGCCTTGTGCCTGCTCGCCATTGAGTTTCGAAAGGCTCTTCACGACTTCAGTGGCACTGAGCGCGCGGCGGCCTTGGTGGATGGGGTTCATGCGGCGTAGCCCATGCGTGCCAAGCGTTCGCTGGCAGGTGGGTGCGAGTAGTAGAACTTCACGAACACCGGGTCTGGCGTGAGCGTGCTGGCGTTGTCTTGATAGAGCTTGAGCAGGGCCTTCGACAAGTCTTGTCCACTGGTCTGATGGGCTGCGTAGGCGTCGGCCTGGAACTCATGTTTGCGCGAGAGGCGCGCCATCATTGGCGAGATGAAAAAGCTGAACACGGGCACCACCATCATGAAGATCAGCAAGGCGAGCGCGTCATTGGGCGCAGCCAGGTTGGGGCGAACACCCAAGCCCGTGTAGAACCAGATTTGCGAGGACAACCAGCCCAAGAGCGCAAAGCCCCCCAGGCTGATGGCGAACATCATCACGATGCGCTGGATGATGTGCTTGTGCTTGAAATGGCCGAGCTCATGCGCCAGCACAGCATCGACTTCGTCGGGGCTGAGTTGCTTGAGCAGCGTGTCGTAAAACACCACGCGCTTGGCCGCACCGAAGCCTGTGAAGTAAGCGTTGGCATGGGCCGAGCGCTTGCTGCCATCCATCACGTAAAGGCCCTTGGCTGCAAAGCCGCAACGGTCCATCAGGGCCGTCACGCGTGCTTTCAGGCTCTCGTCTTCCAGTGGTTTGAACTTGTTGAAGAGAGGCGCAATCACCGTGGGGTAGAGCACCAGCACCAGCAAGTTAAAACCCATCCAGGCCGTCCAGGCCCAGAGCCACCACATGGGGCCTGCGCTGCCCATCAGCCACAGGATCAAGGCCAGGATGGGCAGACCGATGAGTGCGCCTACCAGCGTGGATTTGACGAGGTCGGCCAGCCACAACTTCAGGCTCATTTTGTTGAAGCCAAAGCGCTCTTCGATGCGAAAGGTGCTGTGCAGCGTGAAGGGCAAGTCCAGCGCGCCGCTGATCAGGGCGAACGCGGCCACCAAGGCCAATTGCGGCAGTAAGTTGCTGTCGCCGGCCATGCCGCTTCGCATGATCAATTGGTTGAGCGCATCCAGGCCGCCCAGCAAGGTCCAGCCCAGCAACACCGCAGCGCCAAACGCCATTTCGATCAGGCCAAACCGCGCCTTGGTGATGGTGTAGTCGGCCGCTTTCTGGTGGGCTTCCAAAGAAATGGTGCTGGCAAAAGCCGCGGGCACGGCATCGCGGTGGCGGGCCACGTGTCGAATCTGGCGAGCGCTCAAATAGAGGCGCAGGGCCAAGCCAAGCACCAGCGTCGCGGCAAAAACAAGGGTTAGCACAAGGGAGGGGTCGGTCATGCCAAGAAGTTTAGGCCATCAGCGAGAATCGGGTGATGCTTGAACCTGAACTCACCTTGAAGAAGTCCGACCAGAACCTGGTCTGGATCGACTGCGAAATGACAGGGCTGGACCCTGAAAAAGAACGCTTGCTCGAAATTGCCGTGATCGTGACCGGCCCACAGCTGGTGCCGCGCATCGAAGGCCCGGTGCTGGTGATTCACCAGAGCGACGCCCTGCTGGACCAGATGGACAACTGGAACAAAGGCACGCATGGCCGCAGCGGCTTGATTGACAAGGTCAAGGCCAGCAGCGTTTCTGAAGAAGATGCGGAAAAACAGATCCTCGCTTTTCTGGGGCAGTATTTGCCCAAGGGCGTGTCACCACTGTGTGGCAACACCATCAGCCAGGACCGCCGCTTCCTGGTGAAGTACATGCCCAAGCTGG
>CAZNQE010000195.1:0-2884 GCA_964575005.1 uncultured Polaromonas sp.
CCATCATGGAACTGGGCACCTCGGCCAAGATGCTGTCCATCGTGCCTTTGATGGCCGGCGGCGGCATGTACGAAACCGGCGCGGGCGGCTCGGCCCCCAAGCACGTGCAGCAATTGGTTGAAGAAAACCACTTGCGCTGGGACTCGCTCGGCGAGTTTTTGGCCTTGGCTGTTTCATTGGAAGACCTGGGTCTCAAAAACAACAACCAGCACGCCAAGGTATTGGCCAAGACTTTGGACGCCGCCACTGGCAAGCTGCTGGACAACAACAAAAACCCGTCGCCCAAAACCGGCCAGCTCGACAACCGCGGCAGCCAGTTTTACCTGGCGCTGTACTGGGCCCAGGAACTCGCAGCGCAGACCGAGGATGCAGCGCTCAAGGCACACTTCGAGCCACTGGCCAAGGCGATGACGGACAACGAGAAGAAAATTGTGGATGAACTCAACGCGGTTCAAGGCAAGCCCGTGGACATCGGCGGCTACTACATGCCCGACGCAAGCAAGGTCGACGCGGTCATGCGCCCAAGCGCCACTCTCAATGCGATCTTGAAGTCTGCTTCCAAAGCCTGATCGCTCTTAAAACAAGGCAGACCTATGTCCAATCAGTCCAACTACCTGTTCGAGCCTCAAGAGACTGTCTCTGTCGGGATCAAGGGCGAGTCCAAGCGTTTTCCGGTAAGGCGCATCTACTGCGTCGGCCGCAATTACGCCGAGCACGCCCGCGAGATGGGTCACGACCCCGATCGTGAGTTGCCGTTTTTCTTCAACAAGAATCCCGACAACCTGGTTCTGAACAACGGCGATTTCCCCTACCCGTCCGTGAGCAAGGACGTGCACCATGAGATCGAAATGGTGGTGGCGATTGGCAAGGGTGGCGTGAATATTCCCGAGGCCACCGCCCTGGATCATGTCTACGGCTATGCGATTGGCCTGGACATGACGCGCCGCGATTTGCAGGGCGAGGCCAAGAAAACCGGTCGCCCTTGGGAAATCGGCAAGGCCTTCGAGCATTCGGCGCCCATGGGCGATATCGTGCCGGCATCGGTCGTCGGCCACCTTGCCAAAGGCGCCATCACGCTAAAGGTCAATGGTGAGCTTCGCCAGCAAAGCGACTTGTCTCAGTTGATCTGGAACGTCCCGGAAATCATTGCGCACCTGTCTGCCAACTTCGAACTCAAGGCAGGCGACCTCATCATGACCGGCACGCCAGCCGGCGTTGCTGCCGTCAAGCGGGGTGATGTGATGGAAGGCCACTGCGAAGGCTTGGGCGGCATCACAGCCAAAGTGGTGTGAACGCGAGGCGGCTCAGGCGCTTGCCTGGGCCCTCTCGCCTGCTTGCGCCGGCAGGCGCAGAGTAAACAGCCAGCACACCAGCAGCATGGCCGCTGACCCCAGCAGCGCGTACAGCAAGCCGCCCCACTGGTAGAGCAAGCCCGACAACAGCGTGCCCAGAAAGCGGCCCAGTGCGTTGGCCGCGTAATAAAAACCCACGTCCTCGGCTGCTTTTTCAGAGCCGGCGTAAGCCAGCACCAGATACGAGTGCACCGACGAGTTGACGGCGAAGGCGACACCGAACAGCCCCAGCCCCGCCACGACGACCCATTCGAGTTGGGGTACGTCAGCAGCGACCGCCGCGGCCAAGGCCAAAGGCACAAACGCCAGGACAGCAGACCACAAGCGAGCCGCAGGCACCTCCTGGCTCAAGCCGTCTGCGCTGCGTTTGACGATGTGGGGGGCCAGGGCCTGCACCAAGCCATAGCCGATGGTCCAGGCCGCAATAAAGCCGCTCACCATCGAAAAAGTCCAGCCGGCCGAATACAAGTACACCGGCACGCCCACCACAAACCACACATCACGCGCGCCAAACAAGGCCACGCGCGCAGCCGCCAGGGCGTTGATGCCCGCGTTCTTGGCGAAAAGTTCCTTGGCCGATTTGGAGGCCTGGCTTTTGCCCATCATGGGCGGCAGAAAAGCCACCACCCCCACCAGCACCAATGCCAACAAGCCTGACATGGCCCAGAGCGCACCCTGAAACCCCAGCATCTGCAGCATCAACCCGCCCAAGAAAAAGCCCACGCCCTTCATTGCGTTTTTGCTGCCGGTGAACCAGGCCACCCACTTGAACAACTGACCCGCGCCCTGCTCTTTGGCTTGGGCTTGCGTGATCTTGATGGCTGACTTGCTGGCAGTCTTGGTCAGGTCTTTGGCCACACCACACACGCCTTGCGCCAGCACCACCCAGGCAACAGACATGGCCACAGTCCAGCCCGGATCGAGCATCGACAGCAACGAGAAGCCGGCAATCTGCGTGACCAGGCCGACCGTCAGCATGCGGGCGATGCCATAGCGCGTAGCCAGCCAGCCGCCTATCAAATTGGCCACCACACCGGCTGCCTCATAGAGCAAGAACAAAAAAGCCAGGGTGAAGGGCGAATAGCCCAGCCGGTAAAAGTGCAGCAGCACCAGCATGCGCAGTGCGCCGTCGGTGAGCGTGAAGCCCCAGTACGCGGCGGTGACGATGGCGTAGTTGCGTTCGGCTGGCCTCATCAAATGCCCGCTTGTTCCAAGTGACAAGCCAGGTCCACCATGCGGGTGGCATAGCCCATCTCGTTGTCATACCAGGCGTAGACCTTGAGCAGCGTGCCATCGGTCACCATCGTCGACAACGCATCGACGATGGCGCTGCGGGTGTCGCGTGCGTAGTCTGCACTCACCAGCGGCCGCTCTTCGTAGCCCAGGATGCCAGCCAGCGGCGAACCAGCTTGAGCGGCTGCCTTGAACAGGGCATTGACTTCTTCGGCCGAGGTCTGCCGCTGCATCTCGAAAACACAATCGGTCAGCGAGGCGTTGAGCGCGGGCACCCGCACGGCGTGGCCATTGAGCTT
>CAZNQE010000196.1:0-2808 GCA_964575005.1 uncultured Polaromonas sp.
CTTCATCGCCTTCCCATGCGCTTGTTCAAGGCGCTCAGTGGCGAGTGATGAAAGCGGAGTCCGGTCAGGCGCAGGGCCTGGCAAGAACTCGTTCGTTTTACCGTTGCGGGGGCAGCGCAGGTTAAAAATCTGGGCGCTTGCAAGCATGGCCTGCATGGCTTTGATCCCCTCCTGCTTCCCGTTGAACTGCGGCGTGTGAACCACACCGCGAGCACCAACAACTTGATTCTAAAGGCCGAAACTTCCGCAAACCCTACAATTCCGCTTCCATGGCAGACCTCACCAAAACCGAACAGCTCGCAGAACGCGTGGAGCGGCTATTGCTGCGTTACGACGAGATGATGCGAACCAACGAGCTGCTCAACCAGCAAGTGGCGCTGCTGACGACGGAGCGCGACTCGCTGAAGTCGCGGCTGTCCGCGGCGCGCGCCAGGGTTGACGCGCTGCTCGAGCGTCTTCCGCAAGCCGATGCACAAGGGCCGGCCCTGGCACCCGCGCGCATGGAGGACAAAGAATGAAGCAGCTTGAAGTGCAGATCATGGGACAGAGCTACTTGCTGGGCTGCCCTGAAGGGGGCGATGCCCGCTTGCTGGACGCTGTCGACAAGGTGGATGTCGCCATGTGCAAGATTCGCGATGCCGGAAAAATAAAGGCCAAAGACCGCATTGCGGTGCTCGCCGCACTGAACCTTGCTTTTGAATTGTCAGACCGGACCGCGACGCCCGCGCCCTCCACTTCAAGGCCTGCATCGACACCTGCTGACGGTGCAGCCAACGACCCCATGGACGATGCCCAAATGGATGCCTTGCTGAGCCGTCTGGACACTGCGCTTGGGCTGGACGGGCGCCTTCTCTGAATCCAGCCTGCCGCTTCTGAAATTGCCTGCACGCACACACCCAAGCCCCTACAATGAAAGCGTCTGCGGTACTCGTCGGGCTTTATATTTCCTTGTACCAATGCTCCCTGAGCACGGGCTTGGTAAATTGTTCGGCAGGTGTGATCGTCTCGCGTTAGACGAACCCGAAGCTGCACTGCCCTCGCCCACCTGAACCCCGGTTCAGGATGACGGTCCGGTGGTATTCGCAGACACCTTTTTTTTCGGCGATTCAAGAATAAGAAAAAGACATGACCCTCGAACCGCTGTTGATTCTTGAGTTGGCCGTTCTGGGCCTTGGCACGGGTTTTCTGGCTGGACTGCTGGGCATAGGCGGCGGCATGCTCATGGTGCCTTTCATCACCCTCATCATTTCTGGCCGCGGGGTTTCGCCAGACCTGGCGGTCAAGATGGCGATTGCCACGTCCATGGCCACCATCATCTTCACGTCCATAGCCAGCGTGCGCGCGCACCACAAGCGCGGCGCCGTGCGCTGGGACATCGTTCGGCGCCTGGCCCCCGGCATCGTGCTGGGCAGCATCATCGGCAGCCTGGGCGTTTTCTCCCTGCTCAAAGGCTCTTACCTGGCGATCTTCTTTGGCTTGTTCGTGGGCTTTTCGGCGACGCAAATGTTCATCGACAAAAAGCCCAAGCCGAGCCGGCAGATGCCGGGCACCGCCGGGCAATTAGCAGCAGGCGGCTTTATCGGCTTTTTGTCCGGGCTGGTCGGTGCCGGCGGCGGCTTCATCAGCGTGCCCTTCATGACTTGGTGCAACGTCGCCATTCACAGCGCGGTGGCCACCTCGGCGGCGCTCGGCTTTCCAATTGCAGTGGCCAACGTTGCCGGCTACATCATCAGCGGCATGAACGTTCAGGGCCTGCCTGAAGGATCTTTCGGCTACATCTGGCTGCCTGCTCTGGCCATCATTGCAACGGCCAGCTTTTTCATGGCGCCTGTGGGCGCACGCGCAGCGCACAAGCTGCCGGTCAGCAAACTCAAGCGGGTGTTTGCCAGCATCTTGTACGTGCTCGCCGCCTACATGTTCTGGAAGGGCCTGAGCAGCCTCTGATCGCTCTCAGTCCTCCACCGCTGGCGGCATGACCACGATGCCGTCTTCGTCGGCATACAGCCAGTCGCCCGGGTACACCCACACGCCCTGAATCTGCACGGCAACATCGCGTTGCCCTTCCTGCCGCTTTTCCGTAGGCAGCGGCATCAATGCCAAGGCGCGAATACCCAGCTCAAAACGGGCCAACTCGGCCACGTCGCGCACGCAGCCGTCCACCACCACGCCGGCCCAACCATTGCGTTCGGCAGCTGCGCCCAACTTGCCGCCCAGCAAGGCGCGCCGCAAGGAGCCACCGCCGTCCACCACCAGGACGCCCGGCCGCATGCCCTGCGGGGTTTGCACAAGGCCACTGGACTCCAGCGCAGCTTTGACCAAGGAGTTGTCCTCAAAGCACTTCACAGTCACCACCGGTCCGGAGAAAAACCTCTGGGCACCAAAGTCCTTGAACACAGGCGGCAAGACACGAAAGCTGCCGGAGGTGTTGTGCAATTCGTCGTCACACAGATCGGTGGTTGCAAACGGTCTTGGTGGGGTCATGTCGAGCCTCTTTTCAGGTGAAAGATCACTCGATTTTGCACATCGTCACCGCTGAGGAAGGCGGCTACTGACCAAGCCTGCAGACGCAGGTCATGCCGCCCTGTGAACCCAAGGGACGACTTTTTCGATTTTCAGAGGCAAATCCGCCACAAAAAGGTCGTAAAAAATGCGTTGTGCCCTAGGAAAGCATGTTTTTCTCCAGTAGCATCCGCTTTGCCAAAGAGAACTAGTTACTCTCATTGGTGATTTATCAACTCCTAGAAGGAAAATCAAATCATGGCAACTGCGAAAAAAGCACCGGCTAAAAAAGCGCCAGCAAAAAAGGCT
>CAZNQE010000197.1:0-2793 GCA_964575005.1 uncultured Polaromonas sp.
GTAATCCATTCATCCCTCCATGTTGAAAAAACCCACCCGCTAAATGCTGAGTCGCCCTCTACGATGACGCAGTTTTTGAAGATGCGGATGGGTTAGAAACTCACTTCCGCGCCCAAGGCGGCGCAGCAGATGCCGTGGCCTGAGCAGCCGGTGCGGGCGTGAAGGCGGGGGCGGTGGAGCCGGTGATGGCGCGGAAGCCCTTGACGTTGTTGCGCGGCTCGTAGCCCTCCTGGGTCTCCACGGTCAGCTTGATGGCGCATCGCCCGCCAATGAGCTGGTCCGAGTCGGTCACGCGCGAGATGCCGCAGGCGCGCATCAGCTCACCCAACTGCTGGCGCCCGATCTCTTCCGCCTTGGGGTTCTTGTTTTTCAGGTTCAGCATGCCGAAGACCACGCGGCCTTGGTGGCTGGGGCCGGTCACGCTGTACTTCACGTTGATGTAATTGCCGGTGCCGTCCTTGGTGTCCTTGAGGTCGGCGCCCGTGATGTTCACGTCGTACCAGCCGGCGGGCAGGGGGTCGAAGTTGCTCTCAGATTGTGGCAGCGTATTGACGTCAAATTCTTGGCCTAGGTTTGCCATGGTGGTTCAGTCCTTCTTGGGTTCGAGAGTGATGGAAAACGACGGCCGTCCTGGCGTCGTGGTGATGGCGGGCAGCAATGGCCCGGTGATGTCTGCCGAAGCGTCCTTCCAAGCCTTCATGGCCAGTTCGGGCTTCCAGCGGAACAGGGTGGACAGGTGCGCGTCCAGGCCGTGCGTCTGCGCCAGCTCAAGCAGCAGCTCATCATCCACCTTGCGCGACAGCCGCGACGTGGCCTTGATGACGTAGCCGTCCACCTTGAGCGTAGCGATGCCCTCGGCATCGGGCTTGATGCCCATTTGCGCAATGAGTTGGTCTTCGATCTCGCGGCGCTTGAGCACGGCTTCGGATTCGGCCTGTTTGGCGGCGAGCCATTGGAGGTGGAGGGTCATTGGCCCGCCCCCGTCGCCGCAGCAAAGTTGGCAGCAAATACGTTCCAGTCCAGCGCCATGTCACGCATCCCGAAGCGATTGCCGCCGCAGTGCGCCGGGTGCGGCTCCACGTGCAACAGGCGCTCCCCGGTGGTCTTGGCCTTGGTTTCCTTCTGGCCAAAGCCCAGCTTTTTTTCCTGCATGAACAGGCGATAGTCTGCAAACCCGATAACGTCGGCCCACTCGGTCACCAGAGCCCCCGCCCGGTCGTTGAGCTTCATGACGTGCGCGTCATAGCTCTCGATCATGGGGTCGTTGATGGTCTTGACCTTGTCGTGAGCAATCAAGATGATGCCCATGTTGCGCTTGGCGCGCAGCTCGTCCAGCCAGTGCAGCAACTGGCGCCACTCGGTCGCCGCTTCGGTGTAGCCCTTGCCGTAGCCGGGCGTCTCGATGCTGGCCCAGTTGTTGCGGGCGCAAACCTCCTTGTAAATCAAGGGCTCCATCCAGTCCAGCGAATCGATGAACAGAGTCTGGAATTCGTGATCCTCCTCCATAAGCACGCCAATGGCTTCATAGACCTCGGCCAATGACTGCGCCATGGGGAATGCCTTGGCGTCCAGGTTGTCTGCGCCCTCTTCGGTCAGAATGCCAATGGGGTTGGGCGCCATGGTGGCAAAGGTGGTCTTGCCGATCTTGCCTTCGCCCACGATGACGACGCGGGGAGGGCGCACACGGCGCGTGCTGCTGATGCTCGAAAGCGTGATAGCCATTGCGGCTCCTTTTCAAATGCCCCGCCGGTCGGGTTATCCGGGTGGCGGGTGGGTTTCCGGTGTTGACGCTTCGCATCATGCCAGCGTTTTGGATCCGGGCAAGCCATACCCGAGCGCCCCATAGGGGCTTTGTGGTGTGGGGATTGGTCAGCGGGTAGGATGGGGGCTAGATCAACTTGGAGCGCCACCAAATGACCCCCCTCCTAATCCTAGAAGCCCAAGCCGCCACCCTGCACGCTTGCTGGGAGGCTTTCCTGGCGGATGTGCCGATGACGTGGTTGCGTGCATGACCCTCCCCACCCTACCCGAGCGCATCGCCCGACTTGTGGCCGACCTCCGCGCCGCCGCCGTGGACATTGAATTCAGCTCCCCGCAATGCCCCGTGCGCCGATCCGTTGCGGCAGAATTGCAGGCCCTGGCCGAGGACATGGAAGACTTTGCCCTTGCCATCGACATCGAAGACCAAGAATCCCCCCGGCACTGACGCCTCAACACCCAACGCCCCCCCCCCAACAATGGCAGATCTCACCAACGTGCTCGGGGGCCCATGGTCGCCGCCTGAGCGCACGCCCGAACGCCAGAAAACCCCAGACGAACAAATCCGCGATGCGATGCTGTCCGTGGGCATTGAGCCGCCCGACGACATTCACTTCGATGGAAAGGTGCACCGCTTCAACCATGGCAAGAAGCGCGACAAGTCGGCGTGGTATTGCCTGTTCGGCGATGGTGTCCCCGCTGGACGCTTCGGCGACTGGCGCGAGGGCATCGAGCAGCCCTTCAAAGCCGACATAGGCCGCACGCTCACCCCGGCCGAGGAAATGGCCCACGCCCGCCGCATGGCCGAAGCCCGGGCGCAGCGCGATGCAGAGATGGCCAAGACCCGCGCCATCGCAGCGGATACCTGCACCATCATCTGGGATGGGTGCAGCGAGTGCCCCGCCGATCACCCCTACCTTACCCGCAAGGGCGTGCAGCCTCACGGCGCGCGCATCACTGGTGATGGGCGCCTGGTGCTTCCGGCCTACGATGAGCACGGCGAGCTGGCTACCCTGCAATACATCGACCAGGCCG
>CAZNQE010000198.1:0-2736 GCA_964575005.1 uncultured Polaromonas sp.
GGCGTCATCACGTACAGCGGCACGTCCACATGCGGCACGATGGCGGCGTCGCCCTGACCAATGCCGGAGGTCTCGACAATGATGAGGTCGAAGCCTGCGACCTTGCAGGCGGCGATGACGTCGGGCAAGGCTTTTGAAATTTCGGAGCCGAAGTCGCGCGTGGCGAGCGACCTCATAAAGACACGGGAACCCGCGCTCCAGGGGTTGATCGCATTCATGCGGATGCGGTCACCAAGCAGCGCGCCACCACTCTTGCGGCGCGACGGATCAATGCTGATGACGGCCATGCACAGCGAATCGCCTTGGTCCAGCCGGATGCGGCGAATCAATTCGTCAGTCAGGCTTGACTTGCCCGCACCGCCTGTGCCGGTGATGCCCAGCACAGGCACTTTGCAGTTTGCTGCTTTGCTGCGAATCGACTCCACCAGCTTGGCATCGGCGCTGTCGTTTTCAAGTGCGGTGATGAGCTGCGCCAGCGCCCGCCAGTTCATCTCGCCGTGGCCTTCGATGGCTTCAAGTGCCTTGGGCGCCAGACCCGTCAAGTCCTTGTCGCAGCGCATCACCATCTCGCCGATCATCCCGGCCAGACCCATTTTTTGGCCGTCTTCGGGGCTGTAAATGCGCGTCACCCCGTAGGCTTGCAACTCACGAATTTCAGGCGGAACGATCACGCCGCCGCCGCCGCCAAAAACCTGAATGTGCTCGCCACCGCGGCTTTTGAGCAAGTCCACCATGTACTTGAAGTACTCCACGTGGCCACCCTGGTAGGAGCTGATGGCGATGCCTTGCACGTCTTCTTGCAAGGCGGCGGTGACGACTTCGTCCACGCTGCGGTTGTGACCCAGATGAATCACTTCGGCGCCCATGCCTTGCAAGATACGCCGCATGATGTTGATGGCCGCGTCATGCCCGTCAAAGAGAGAGGCGGCAGTGACAAAGCGCACCTTGTGCGTGGGCTTGTAGTTGGCCAGAGCCTTGAATTCAGCGGAGAGATCGGTCATGACTCTGGTCTTTCTTGGGTGACTTGACGTTGACGTAACGTCAATCTTAGCGGGAATCAGCCAGCATGGACATCGCCTTAGATTCTCGTTTCAGGAAGCCTAAACCCGGGCCGTTCTCAGCCGCAGCGCATTGATACAAGCAGAGCAAAAAAAAGGACGCCCTGAGCAGGGCGTCCTTTGAGGAAGTCAGTCGTTCTTTTAGTTGTACAGCACGCCTGGCAGCCACATGCCAATGGCAGGGAACTGGTACAGCAAGAAGATCGCAAACACCTGGATCGCCATGAAGGGCAGCATGCCTGCGAAGATCTGGTTGAGCGTTACATGCGGTGGGCTCACGCCCTTCAGGTAGAACGCGGCCATGGCCACGGGTGGGCTCAAGAACGCGGTCTGCAAGTTCAGCGCGACCAGCAGGCCGAAGAACAGCGGGTCGATGTTGAAGTGCGGCAACAGGGGCACAAAGATCGGCATGAAGATCACGATGATCTCGGTCCACTCCAGTGGCCAGCCCAGCAAGAAAATAACCACCTGCGCCAGAACCAGGAACTGCGTTGGTGTGAGGTCCATGCCCAGCACCCACTGGTTGATGAGTTCTTGCCCGCCCAGCAGCGCAAAGGCCGCCGAGAAGATGCTTGAACCCACGAACAGCCAGCAGACCATGGCGCTGGTCTTGGCGGTCAAAAAGACCGACTCGCGCAACACTTGCATGTTCAGCCGGCGGTAAGCCGCTGCCAGCAGCAAGCCGCCCAGCGATCCCATGGCCGCTGCTTCAGTGGGCGTGGCCAAGCCAAACACGATGGTGCCCAGCACCGCCAAGATCATGATGGCCAGCGGGAAGAAAGAACCCAGCAGCATCTTGAAGATCTCCAGCCGCGCAAAGCTGAAGTAGGCGTAGAAGATGCCGAGTGCCACGGCGCAACTGGCCAGGCCGATCCAGAAGGTCGTCGGCGCGGGCAAGCGTTCTGCTGGCGCAGCAGGCACTGGGTCGGCGGCTGCAGCAGCGGCAGGGGCCTCAACCGGCGCGGCAGGAGCCGCCGCTTCGGCAGGTGCCTGAGCCGTTGCACCCGGTGTACTTGGGGCGGCTGGCTCAGCAGGCGGCGGCTGCAGGCCACCGGCTTCTTCGGGCTCGGCCAGGCCGCTCACGCCAGCGGTTTCTTCAGCCGGGGCTTCATCAAATCCGCCGCCCATTGCCTGGACGCCTTCAGTCGCTTCAACAGCAATCGGCTCGGTGACCTTGTAGTAAACAGTGCCCATGATGGCGGCGACCGCCAGCAAGGGCAGCAGGGCGATGAAGAGCTGCTTGAGCAATTCGTTCATGGGCACGGCGGCATTGCGCTTGCCCTTGATGGCGCCGATCAGGCCAGGCAGCACTTTGTTGCTGATCTGTGTGGACACGGCTTCAGCCACCGGGGGCAGGGGCACGCGGCGATCTTCAGCCGACATGGGCGGCGCCAGATGCGGCTTCCACTTGGCGATGATGACCACGTACAGCACGTAGAGCGTGGCCAGCATGATGCCGGGGAAGAAGGCACCAGCATAGAGCTTGACCACCGATACGCCAGCCGTGGCGCCGTAGACGATCAACATGACCGATGGCGGAATCAAGATGCCCAGGCAGCCGCCAGCCGTAATCGCGCCAGCAGACAACTGCACGCTGTAACCGGCGCGCAGCATGGCGGGCAAGGCCAGCAAGCCCATCAGCGTCACCACGGCGCCGACGATGCCGGTAGCCGTGGCA
>CAZNQE010000199.1:0-2706 GCA_964575005.1 uncultured Polaromonas sp.
AGAACTTGAGCGCATTGCCGCCCGTGGTGGTTTCGGGGCTGCCGAACATCACGCCAATCTTCATGCGAATCTGGTTGATGAAGATGACCGTGCAGTTGGCCTTCTTGATGGTGGCGGTCAGCTTGCGCAGGGCCTGGCTCATCAGGCGCGCTTGCAGGCCGGGCAAGGAGTCGCCCATTTCGCCTTCCAGCTCGGCCTTGGGGGTAAGCGCCGCCACCGAGTCAATGACGATGAGGTCCACCGCGCCGGAGCGAGTCAGCGAGTCGACGATTTCAAGGGCTTGCTCGCCGGTATCGGGCTGGGAAATGAGCAGTTCTTGCAAATTCACACCCAGCTTTTGGGCGTACTGGATGTCCAGCGCATGCTCGGCGTCCACAAAGGCGCAGGTGCCGCCCAGCTTTTGCATCTCGGCAATGACTTGCAGCGTGAGCGTGGTTTTGCCCGACGACTCAGGGCCGTAGATCTCGACCACACGGCCGCGCGGCAAGCCGCCGACGCCCAGCGCAATGTCCAGACCCAGCGAGCCGGTGGACACCACCTGGATGTCTTCAATCACCTCGCCGGCGCCCAGCTTCATGATGGTGCCTTTGCCGAACTGCTTTTCGATTTGGGCCAGTGCGGCCTGCAAGGCCTTGGCTTTTTCGGTGTTGAGGGCGGGGCTGGCTTTGCTGGTGACGTCCATGAAAAACTCCTTGAGGATCAATGACTTGGCTGAATTTGCCGGGGGCATCTGCTGCGGCTTCAGAGACCGTTAGCTGGATGCATGAACAGTACTTTATCAGGCGATTGAAAGTTGTACAGCCTTTTTATGGTCAGTTTGCCTTACTATTTACACTATGCCTGAAACCCCTCTTTCAGAGCCCGGTACAGCCCCGGGATCATCCAATTCCCCCGCGCCCATGGACGACGCCAGCTGGCGCCAGACGCACCTGGGCCGGCGCTTGGGCCATGCCCTGCGGCGCTTTGACGCCCGCGTGCTGGCGCTGATGGCCAGCGACGTGCAGGTGCCGCTGGCGCTGTCCAATCTGGCAGCCCGCGCGCAGGTGGGCGCGGCGCACATCCACATCACGCGGCATTTGGCACCTGCCGGCTCGCGCCTGACGTACCTCGCCCAAAGCGCGGGCATGAGCAAGCAGGCCATGGGCGACCTGGTAGACCAGTGCGAGGCCTGGGGACTGGTCACGCGGGAGCCTGACCCGCTGGACAAGCGCGCGCGGCAAGTGGTCTTCACGGCCACGGGCCTGCTGTGGCTGGAAGCTTTTCGGCAAGCGGTGGCGCGGGCTGAAGCCGAGTTTGCAGACGCGGTCGGCACCGATGTGGCCACCGTGGTGGCCTTGGGCCTGGAGGCCTACGCTGGCGGCTACGACGACTGATTGCATGCCCGCGCACGCAGCGGCTTGAAGCACGGCGACAGAGGCCTAAAATTTGAAACAGCTGTGAAGAACGTGAATAACAACAACCGGCCGTGACCCAGGGCCTCAAACGAGGAGACAAAGCATGCGGATACTGATTGCCGAAGACGACCAGGTGCTGGCGGACGGACTGCTGCGCACCTTGCGTGCCTCGGGCGCAGCGGTGGACCATGTGGCCAGCGGCAGCGAATGCGATGCCGCGCTGATGACCAACACCGAGTTCGATTTGTTGATCCTCGACCTGGGCCTGCCGCGCATGCACGGCCTCGAAGTGCTCAAGCGCTTGCGCGCACGCGGCTCGGTCTTGCCGGTGCTGATCCTGACCGCCGCTGACAGCGTGGAAGAGCGCGTCAAAGGCCTGGACTACGGCGCTGACGACTACATGGCCAAACCTTTTTCCTTGCAAGAGCTCGAAGCCCGCGTGCGAGCACTCAGCCGGCGCGGCATGGGCGGCGCCTCCAGCACCATCAAGCACGGGCCACTCATTTACGACCAGTCCGGTCGCGTGGCCACGATTGACGGCCACATGGTGGAGTTGTCGGCGCGTGAGCTGGGCCTGCTGGAAGTGTTGCTGCAGCGCGCCGGCCGCCTGGTGAGCAAAGACCAGTTGGTCGAGCGCCTGTGCGAATGGGGCGAAGAGGTGAGCAACAACGCCATCGAGGTCTACATTCACCGCCTGCGCAAGAAAATTGAAAAAGGCCCGATCCGCATTGCGACCGTGCGCGGCCTGGGCTATTGCCTCGAAAAAATCCCTTGAAAATTTTTCAGCGCGGCAAGCGCAGCCTCTTCGGTGAGATCCTGGACTGGATGCTCACGCCGCTGCTGCTGATGTGGCCCATCAGCCTGGCGCTGACTTGGCTGATTGCGCAGAACATCGCGGGCAAGCCCTTTGACCGCGCGCTTGAATACAACGTGCAGGCGCTGACCAAGCTGGTGGTGGTGCGCGGCGGTCACGTCACGTTTTCATTGCCGGGGCCCGCCCGCGAGATCTTGCGGGCCGACGACTCGGACCTGGTGTATTACCAAGTGCTGGGCCCCCGCGGCGAGTTCTTGAGCGGTGAACAGGACCTGCCCCTGCCGCCGCCTGAAGAAAAACCCATCAACGGCGAAGTCCGGGTGCGTGAAGACGTGATGCGCGGTGAAGACGTGCATGTGGCCTACACCTGGCTGGACGTGGACCTGCCTGGCACCGGCTTGCTGCTGGTGCAGGTGGCCGAGACGCGCGAAAAGCGCAAAACCCTGGCCACCGAAATCGTCAAGGGTGTGATGGTGCCGCAGTTCGTCACGCTGCCGC
>CAZNQE010000200.1:0-2706 GCA_964575005.1 uncultured Polaromonas sp.
GTCACCGAGCTGGCCACCATGGCGTGGTTGGCCGCCATCACATCGGCTGTGTGCGTGGCCGCAGCTCCGCCGGCATCGTTGATGTAGCGCGCACTGTCGATGGACGCGCGGGTGGATCCGCCGACCTGGTCCACGTTGATCGAGGCGCCTGCCGCGCCGGCGGCGCCGCCACCGGCCACCGCCGTGAGTGCGCCGACTTGCTGGATCGAGGTGGCCTGCACCGCCAGGCCCTTGACCGTGCGACTCACAAAGCTCGCGCCGTCCAGAACACTGTTCGAGACGGCGTTGATGTTCATCAGGTTCGGGCTGCTGGCCAGCGCCGAGCCCTTGAGCGTGAGGCCATCGCCATTGGCGAAGGCATTCACATGGCTATCGGCGCCGGTGATGCCTGCCGACGTGGTGCTGGTGACGATGTTCGTCTGCACGCCGCCTGCCGCCCCCACGCCCGCCGCACCCAGGGCCACCGCACCCGCCAGCCCGCGAATGCGGTCGCGGCTGCTGGCCGTCACGGCCACCGAGTCCGAGGCAATCACGTTGGTCACGAACCCGTCAGCACCGAGGGTGGCACGGGTCAGGGAGTCGATCACGCTGACCGCCACCGAGCCCTGCACACCCACGCTGCCGGCACTCATGCCCACAGCGATGGTGTTGATCTGGTTGTCGCTGTCGGCCGACAGCACCAGATCGTCGGCGTGTTGGGTCCAGTGACCGATGCCGAGGTTGAACTGATCGGTCGCCATGCCCACGAGGCTGGCGCCGGTGTCGGTGCCGATGCGGTTGACCGCCACGGCCGCCCCCACGGCAGCACCCAGGCTGCCCGACACATTGCCGGCCAGCGAATCGATCCTTGAGGTCTGGCGCGCAGCCACCGTGAGCGTGCCGGTGCTGATCAGCTCCGAACCCGCCCACGACGCCGTGATCTCGTCTTCCAGCAGGTTGGTCGCGTTCGAGCCCGTGATGGCGGTCGTGCCGCTCGCTCCCGCGGCCACCCCTGCCGACTCGATGGTCGAGGTCGAATAGGCGTTGACGCCCACCGCACCGGAGGACCGCACCACGCTGTCGATCACTTCGGCCTCCACCCGCTTGCTGCTGTCGCCGTTGGTGGCCGTGCGGCCCAGGAAGTTCAGGGCCAGCGCCGCGCCTCCGCTGGCCGCTCCACCCCCCGCCACCGTACCGGCGAACGACTGGATGGTCGAGGTGTCGCGCGCCAGCACCGTCAACGAGGCCGCGTTGACCACCAGGTTGACCGTGTCCATCTGGGCCAGCACCGTGGAGGTGATGGCGTTGGTCGTGTTGGAGCCCGCCAGCGCCACGGAGCCACCGCCGGACATGCCCGCAGCCACCGAGCGGATGGTGCCCGACGACGTGGCGTCGACCCCGATCGCACCGGTGGTGCGCAGCGCGCTGTCGGCCAGGCGAGCGGTCACCCTGCCGCCGATCTGGTTGACCGACACCGCCGCGCCGACGGCGCCCGTGCCCGCGCCGCTGATGGTGCCGGCCAGTGAAGCCATGTCGGCATCGTTGGTCGCGCTCAGCTTGAAGGAGCCACCGCTGGCGATCTGGGTCACGCCCGACACCTCGGTCAGCACGTCGGCCTCGATGGTGTTGACCGTCACGCTGCCATTGATGGCTGCGGTGCCGGCGCCACTGCCCGATGCGGCGATCGATTCGATCGAACCGGCGAGGCTGGATGCCACCGTGACGGCCACGGGGGCCGCCAGCGTGGTGTCGGCCAGGCGGGCGCGGACGCGGAAGTTGTCCGCGCCCTCGCCCACCGAGTTGATGGCCAGCGCGCCACCGACGGCGCCCGTGCCGCCCGCCGAGACCGCGCCCGCGAGCGAATCGATGGAAGACGATCCCGTCGAACGCACCACCAGGCGGGTGGCGGTGCCCGAGAGACTGCCGCCCGAAAACTCCGCCGAGGTGTCGGAGATCATGAAGTTGCTGGCGATGGAGCCCGAGCCGGCTCCGTCCTTGCCCGCCGTCACGGCCACGGCAAGTGTTTCGATGGAGCCCTGCGCGCTCGATTCCACCGTCACGGCGTCGGCCACCACCAGATCGCTGTCGGTGATGCGAGCGCTGCGCACAGCACCCATGGTGTTCCAGGCCACCGCCAGCGCTCCGGCGTAGCCCTTGGACAAGGCCAGGCCGCCCGCCACCGACAGGCTGCTGGCCGTGCGGCCGTCGGCGGCCTCGCCGGCGGTCACGCTGACCGTGCCCGCCGTGAGGTCGGTGTTGTGGACCACGGCGGTGGTGACGCCACCCACGTCGGTGAACGACAGGGTGCCGGCGAAGCCGGCGGTTCCGTCGGCTGCCGCACCCGAGGCGGCCACCGACTGCGTGTCGCTGGTGTGACGAGCAGCCACCACCACATGGCCCGTTCCCACATGGACCTCAGCGTCGCTGATCGACGCTTCGTTGCCCGCCGAGCGCGTGCTGCTGGTGTCACCGCCCACCTTGTAGTCGCGCCCGGCCGACAGGGTGTAAGACACCGCGGCCCCGGCGGCATTGCCGCTGCCACCGCCCACCGCGATGCTGAGGTTGCCCGCCAGACCGAACTGGTTGCCCACGGTTTGCGAGGTCACGTCCAGCCCGGCCGCCGTGACGGAACCACCGGTGACCAGGGCGCGCGTGCGCTGCCCGATCAGGTTAACGCTGGCCGAGCCCATGCCCGAGAACTTGCCCTTGGTGGCGCCCAGGCCCACC
>CAZNQE010000201.1:0-2672 GCA_964575005.1 uncultured Polaromonas sp.
ATCGGCGCCATGGCTGCCAAGCAGGTCATCCTGCAGAAGATCCGCGACGCCGAGCGCGAAATGCTGCTCAACGACTTCATGTCGCGCGGCGACAAGATTTTCGTCGGCACCGTCAAGCGCATGGACAAGGGTGACCTGATCGTCGAGAGCGGTCGCGTGGAAGGCCGCCTCAAGCGCGGCGAGATGATCCCGAAGGAGAATTTCCGCACCGGCGACCGCGTTCGCGCCATGATCATGGACGTGGACCTGACGTTGCGCGGCGCACCCATCCTGCTGTCGCGTTCGGCCCCGTCGTTCATGATCGAACTCTTCCGCCAGGAAGTGCCTGAAATCGAACAAGGCCTGCTGGAGATCAAGACCTGCGCCCGCGACCCAGGCTCGCGCGCCAAGATCGCTGTGCACACCAACGACCGGCGCATCGACCCCATCGGCACCTGTGTCGGCGTGCGCGGCTCGCGCGTCAACGGCGTGACCAACGAACTCGCCGGCGAGCGCGTTGACATCGTGCTGTGGTCGGAGGACCCCGCGCAGTTCGTCATCGGTGCACTGGCCCCGGCCAACGTGGTGTCCATCGTGGTGGACGAAGAGCGCCATGCCATGGACGTGGTGGTGGACGAGGAAAACCTCGCCATCGCCATCGGCCGTGGTGGTCAGAACGTGCGCCTGGCGTCCGAGCTGACTGGCTGGCGCATCAACATCATGACGGCCGACGAGTCGGCCCAGAAACAGGCCGAAGAAGCCGACGGCATTCGCAAGATCTTCATGGCCAAGCTGGACGTGGACCAGGAGATTGCCGACATCCTGATCGAAGAGGGCTTCACCAGCCTCGAAGAAGTGGCCTACGTGCCACTGCAGGAAATGCTGGAGATCGAGTCTTTTGACGAAGACACGGTCAATGAGCTGCGCACCCGCGCCAAGGATGCCCTGCTGACCATGGAAATCGCTCGCGAAGAGAGCGTCGAAGAAGTTTCGCAAGACCTGCGCGACCTCGAAGGCGTGACCCCGGAGCTGATTGCCAAGTTGGCTGACGGCGGCATCCACACCCGCGACGAGTTGGCCGATCTGGCCACCGACGAGCTCACCGACATCACCGCACAGACGCCTGAAGAGGCCACCGCGCTGATCATGCTGGCACGCGCTCACTGGTTCACCGGTGACGAAGCGCAATCCACGACCTGACCAGCGGAGGCCCATCGGAGAATAGAGACCTATGACAAGTACCACCGTCGCCGAACTGGCTGCCGAGCTGAACAAGCCCACCACCGTCCTGCTGGAGCAACTCTCCGCAGCGGGCGTGCCCAAGTCGTCCGGGGCCGATCCGGTCACCGAATCCGACAAGCAATCGTTGCTGGGCCACCTCAAGGCCAGCCACGGCACAGCCGGCGGTGAGCGCAAGAAAATCACCCTGGTGAAGAAATCGACCTCCGAGATCAAGCAGGCCGACTCCACCGGACGTGCCCGCACGATCCAGGTGGAAGTGCGCAAGAAGCGCACCTTCATCAAGCGCGATGACGAAGTGGCTGTTCCCGAAGCGGTTGAAGAGCCGGTTGCAGCTGCGCCTGCGATCGACACCGAAGAGCTCGCCCGCCGCGAAGAAGACGCGCGCCGCCAGGCCGAACTGCTGCGCCGCCAGGAAGAAGATTTCAACGAGAAGCGCAAGGTGCGCGAGGCCGAAGAGGCGCGTCAGGCGCAGGCGGCCGTCGAGCAGGAGCGTGCTGCTTCTGCCGCCGCCGAAGCGGCCGAAACCGCAGCCCGCGCGGCAGCCGAAGCTGCTTCGCCGGAAGGCATCTCCGAGGCCATTGCCGCCCGCACAGCCAAAGAAGCCAAGACCAAGACCGACAACCTTGAACGCGACTCCGCAGCCCGTGTCATCGCCGACCGCAATGCCGAGAGCAAACGTGCCGACGACCTGCGCGCGCAGGATCTGGTGGAGCGCCGTCGCAAGGCTGAAGCCGAAGCCGCGAACATCCGCGCCATGATGTCCGCGCCTGCCAAAACCTTGGTGGCGAAGAAGCCCGAGCCGGCTCCTGTGGCCGATCCGAAGGCCGGCATCAAGGGCACGCTGCACAAGCCCGCCGGCACTCCAGGCAAGCCCGTCACCACCGCGGGAGCCGCCACCGCGGGAGTGGCCGGCAAGAAAGAGATCAAGTCAGAGAACCTGTCTTCCACCTGGAAAGACGACGCGGCCAAGAAGAAAGAAATCAAGACTCGGGGCGACACCAGTGCCGGGCGTTCCAACTGGCGCGGTGGTCCGCGCGGCCGCCGCGACTCGCGCGATTCCCGCGACACGGGCCAGAGCAACTTCGTGGCGCCGACCGAAGTCAAGGTCATTGAAGTGCACGTGCCGGAGACCATCACGGTGGCCGAGCTCGCCCACAAGATGAGCCTGAAGTCGTCCGAAGTCATCAAGCAGTTGATGAAGCTGGGCCAGATGGTGACCATCAACCAGCCGCTGGACCAGGACACCGCCATGATCGTGGTGGAAGAACTCGGCCACAAGGCCGTGGTGGCGGCGCTGGACGATCCGGAAGCCTTTGCCGACGATGAAACCTCGCAGCAGGAACACGAGTTGCTGCCGCGCGCACCTGTGGTCACCGTCATGGGCCACGTTGACCATGGCAAGACCTCGCTGCTGGACTACATCCGCCGCGCCAAGGTCGCTGCGGGCGAAG
>CAZNQE010000202.1:0-2623 GCA_964575005.1 uncultured Polaromonas sp.
CCCCAGGTGCAGCATCATTGCCGCCCGTAGCTGCCATCCTAAAAACTCGGCGTAGGCCGGAGGTATTGCCTCGCTCAGTTCGCCGAGCGTCATCCAGTCAATCCCGAGCGCCTTTGAGGCGGCGGCTTTGTGGCCTCCGTCCCAAACATCCTTTGTCCCGCGCCCGCCGTGCTTCGAACTCCGGTTTCTGGCGTGCCCGCCATACACACCGATCACCGGGCGTTCCGTGTGCTGGCATTTCGGCTGCGTAACCGGAAAACTCGTCTCAAAAAGCCGGTGCCTTTGCAGGTCGTGGCCTTGCGCACCAAGGTCAAACATCGTGCCGCACAACAGCACGGGGTTCTTCATTTCGCCCGCTGCCGCTTCCACGTTCTCAATCACCCACGGCAGGCCAGCCGCTTCCAGCAATTCCCGCGTTTGCCCAATCAGGCGCGGCGCACCTTTCGCGCCCGGTGCGTGCCTCATGGTGGTGTAACCCTGGCACGGCGGCGAGGCATGCACCGCGTCGAAGTTCGCCGCTATCCATGCCGGGTCCAGCGTCAGGGCGTCGGCCACAATCACCGGGTGCGGGTTGTTCTGGTGGCGCACGACATCAACCCCGGTAACCTCAAAACCGGCGCGTGCGTAGCCCATTCCAGCGCCGCCCGCGCAGCAAAACAAATCCAGCAGTCTTGGTTTTTTCATCTTCTTGTCCCTTGCAATCGCGGCCTAACTCATCATTCAAGCGGACCCTCGCAACGAACATCCACCACCGGATCACCCGTGGCGGGCTGCTGGGTCAGGATGGCGCGGGCTTGCAGTGCGTCAATCTCATCAGCAGCTTCTTGCAGAAGCTCGATCACGGCATCCAAGCCGGTGTGCTTTGCGCAGGTGCGCAGTCGTTGGGAGATGTTCATGATCTTTGGTATTTGGTGGGCGCCCAGGTGCTAACCGGCACCCCTTGCGCGGAATGCGCAGGGATGGCGGGCGCCCGTAAGTGGTCAGGCTGCTTGCGGCTCACGCTGGGCCAGATACGCGCTCACAGCGGCGGTCGTGTCGATGAAGCCCAGCTTGTGGAGCTTCACGAAGTCGGTCACGACATCCTCTAGGTGATAGATTCGCATGGCCGGGGACTTGCCTGGGGTGTCTCTCTGCTGCATGTAGGCAAACAGGCCAGGGGGTGTGGTGGTGCTCATGCCGCTTTCCTCAGTTGGGTCAGCTTCAGGATGGTGTCGCCCACCTCGGACAGGAACACGATCACCTCTTTTTCGTAGCTGGCAATCAGGTCGTTGTCACGATGCACCCGCTTGACGAACATCTGCATGTCGGCAGGCAGTCGAGGGTCGAAGCTCACGAAGTCAACCCAGGCGCGGCCCGTGCAGGCCATTTGCCACATCATTTGCGGGATGTACTGGCTGGGGGCGTTGCCTGATAGGAGCGTGTCAATGTGGGTCTTTGTGCTGGGGCACTTGATTTCCAGCAGGCCGTCAGGACCGACAAGGCCATCAGGCGAAGCGCCGGTCCACTCGATAGCCGGGTGAGGGATCATCCCGACTTCATCGACCAGCACGCCGAATTCAGCCTCATACGCAGCGCGGGCCAGCGGCTCGCAATCCGTGCCCCACTTCATGGCCGCATTGGTGAATGACTCGGCGGCTTTTCCGGTCAGTCGCTCGGCCACCAGTTCGGCGCGATAGTTGGCGCGGGCAGCAGCTTCGCCGGTCTTGAGCTTTGCCAGCACGTCAACCAAGCGCGAGGCCGTGACGCGGCCCAGGCGTTGCGCAAACCATTCCGGGCTACCTTGGATGATGGTGCTCATTCGACAATCTCCCCGGTGTCAGCATCGACCACGGAAGCGGCAGCAGCGGCGGCTTTCAGTTCGCCTTGGTGCGCCTGCCAGAACGCGGCTTTGTGCGGGCCTTTGGGCAGCGCCTGGAAGGCTGCGGCCAGTGCATCGGCACCGTTCATGGCTGCGTTGCGCATCGCGTCGAGGTGCTGCGCTTCGTAGTCTGCGAAGCCTTCGGGGGCGTTCTGTGCGGCGGCTTGCTGGGGGTTCTTGGCTGAGCGGATGTTTGCCCCGCCCAAGTCCGACTCGGTGATGCGCTCGGCCTCGTCTTGGTCGTAGATGCCGCCGAACCCAAAGGCCAGGCGGGCACATTGGATCATGGCTTTGTGGCGCAGCATCCGCTTGGGGTGCGACTTCCAGGGGCCTACGCCATCGCGGCGGCATTCTTCCATCCACTCCGTTACCTTGATGGGGTGGCTGCGATCTTTTCGGTAGACGATGCAAGTGCAGGACTCTGCATCCTGCTCAAAGTCCATGCCGTCGAATTGCGCGTGGCTGTTGATGATGCGGGACCATCCATCGACACCGACAACCGGGACAATGCCGTTCTGCCTGTCTGGGAAGGCGTAGATTTCCTTTGTCCATGGGTTCAGCCCGTACTGATTGGCGACCACCAGCAGCGCTGTCATCTGCGCGTCAGTGACTTGGCCTTTAAATGCCGTGGCCTTCAGGGTGTTGATGAGTTCCTCGCCGTTGCCCATGTTCAGGGTCGAGGCGAGTTTGTTGGTCAGGGTGACGAGTGCGCTCATGTCGGCCTCACTTAGCAGTTGCGCCCATCAACTCGGGCAGGTTTTCGAT
>CAZNQE010000203.1:0-2605 GCA_964575005.1 uncultured Polaromonas sp.
AGTCCGTCATGGACAACGTCATGCCTTACATCCATGACCGCAAGCAGTTTGGCCAAAGCATTGGCGAGTTCCAATTGATCCAGGGCAAAGTGGCTGACATGTACACCGTGCTGCAAGCCGGCCGGTCTTTCGCATACACCGTGGCCAAGAACCTGGACTTGCTGGGCAGCGAACACGTGCGTCAGGTGCGCAAGGACTGCGCCAGCGTGATTTTGTGGACCGCCGAAAAAGCCACCTGGATGGCCGGTGAAGGCGTGCAGATTTTCGGCGGCAACGGTTACATCAACGAGTACCCGCTGGGCCGGCTGTGGCGCGATGCAAAGCTATATGAGATCGGCGCGGGCACCAGCGAAATTCGCCGCATGCTGATCGGTCGCGAGTTGTTTGCCGAGACTGCGTAAGCCGACTGACTTGTGGAGCGGGGAAAATGCAGCCATGAGTTCAATTCAAGACCTGTTTGCCCACAACCGCGCCTGGGCTGCGCAGATGGAAGCCGAGCGCCCCGGCTTTTTTACCAACCTGGTGCAGCAACAAACGCCCAAGTACATGTGGATCGGCTGCTCGGACAGCCGGGTGCCAGCCAATCAAATCACGGGGCTGGAGCCGGGCGAGGTTTTTGTCCACCGCAATGTGGCCAACGTCGTGGTGCATTCAGACCTGAATGCGCTGTCCACCATCCAGTTCGCCGTCGAGCGCTTGAAGGTCGCCCATGTGATGGTGGTCGGCCATTACGGCTGCTCAGGCGTGCGCGCCGCGTTAGAAGGCGCACGCATCGGTCTGGCTGACAACTGGCTGCGTCACATTCAAGACGTGCGCGATCGCCATCGCAGCTTGCTGGACGCGATTGCCGAGCCGCACCGTTGCGACGCACTGGTCGAACTCAATGTGATCGAACAGGTGGTGAACGTGGCACAAAGCACGGTGTTGCAAGACGCGTGGATGCGTGGTCAGCCGGTGTCTCTGCATGGATGGGTTTACGGCATCCATGACGGCTTGCTCAAAGATATGCACATCACGGTAAGCGCTAACGACAACCTGGACACCTTGTATCGCGCAGCGATTGCCGTCGTGGCGGGCGCGTCACGGATCCACCCTCGGTAATCAAGCCCCCCAATATTCACAGGAGCTCTTCATGTCTGAATCCATCGTCATCCTCGGCGCAGCCCGCACGCCCATGGGCGCTTTCCAGGGCGACTTTGCCTCGCTGGCGGCGCACGATCTGGGCGGTGCAGCCATCAAGGCGGCTGTTGAGCGCGCAGGCGTAGCGGCCGACAAGGTGGACGAAGTATTGTTTGGAAATTGCCTGATGGCCGGCCAAGGACAGGCGCCCGCGCGGCAAGCCGGCTTCAAGGGTGGTTTGCCCGCCAGCACGGGCGCGGTCACGCTGTCCAAGATGTGCGGCTCTGGCATGGAGGCCACGATGTTGGCGCACGACCAGTTGCTGGCCGGCAGCCGCGACGTGATGGTGGCCGGCGGCATGGAGAGCATGACCAATGCGCCGTACTTGCTGCCCAAGGCGCGCGGCGGAATGCGCATCGGTCACGACCGGATCTTTGACCACATGATGCTCGACGGCCTGGAAGACGCTTACGAGCCCGGCCGCTCCATGGGCACCTTTGGCGAGGACTGCGCTGCCAAGTACAGCTTCACGCGCGAGCAGCAAGACGCTTTTGCCACGGCCAGCGTGCAGCGCGCACAGGCGGCTACGGCCTCGGGTGCTTTCAAGGCCGAGATCACACCGGTCAGCGTCAAGACCCGCAGCGGTGAAGTTCAAATCAGCGTGGACGAAGGGCCGGGTCGCATCAAGCTCGACAAGCTGGCCACGCTCAAGCCGGCGTTCAAGAAAGACGGCACCATCACCGCCGCGTCGAGCTCGTCCATTAACGACGGCGCGGCCGCGCTGGTGCTCAGCCGGGCTTCGACCGCGAAAGAGCTGGGCGCCAAGCCGCTGGCCCGCATCGTCGGCCATGCCACGTTTGCGCAGGCGCCCGAGTGGTTTTCTACCGCGCCGGTGGGGGCTGTGCACAAGCTGCTCAAAAAAATCGGCTGGTCGGTGCAAGACGTGGACTTGTGGGAGGTCAACGAAGCTTTCGCCGTGGTGCCCATGGCGCTAATGACCGAGCTGGGCATCAGCCACGACATCGTCAACGTCAACGGCGGCGCTTGCGCGCTGGGCCACCCGATTGGGGCCAGCGGCGCGCGCATCATCGTCACGCTCTTGCATGCATTGCAAGCGCGTGGCTTAAAGCGCGGCGTGGCCACGCTGTGCATTGGCGGCGGTGAAGGCACGGCGCTGGCTGTCGAGATGTTGTGAGTCGCGGCTGCGCACTCGCCTGCTTTATTTTTCAAGGCCGCCCATGCTGCTGACCCCCGACCAAGAACAAATCCGAGACGCGGTGCGCGACTTTGCGCAGCAAGAACTTTGGCCCCATGCCGCACGCTGGGACCGTGAAAAGATATTCCCTAAAGAGGCGCACCAAGGCCTGGCCGCGCTGGGCGCCTACGGCATTTGCGTGCCTGAAGAGTTTGGTGGCGCCGCGCTCGACTACCTGACGCTGGCCTTGGTGCTGGAAGAAATCGCGGCCGGTGACGGCGGCACCAGCAC
>CAZNQE010000204.1:0-2583 GCA_964575005.1 uncultured Polaromonas sp.
GCGCCCAGGTTCACACCCATGTTGATGAAGGCCTGAAAGCCCATCCAGATGCCAACGCCCTGCGCGACCAGACCGGCAAAGAGCCGGTCCAGCGCAATCGCCTGGCGACCGATGTGGATCAGCCGGCGCGTGAGCCACATGAAAAGACCCAGCACGACAAGCACGCCCAGAAGGCCGAATTCCTCGCCGATCACGGCCAATAAAAAGTCGGTATGCGCCTCGGGCAGCCAGTGCAGTTTTTCAACGCTGCCGCCCAGGCCCACGCCAAAAAATTCGCCACGCCCAAAAGCGATCAGCGAGTGTGAGAGTTGGTAACCCTTGCCCAGCGCATGCTTTTCGTCCCATGGGTCGAGGTAGGCAAAGATGCGTTCGCGGCGCCAGTCGCTCAACGCAACCATCAGGCCAAAGGCGATCACCACCACGGTGGAGATGGCAAAGAACATACGAGCATTCACGCCGCCCAAAAACAAGATGCCCATGGCGATCACGGAGATGACCATGAATGCGCCCATGTCCGGCTCGGCCAGCAGCAGCACGCCGACGATGCCGACTGCCGCGCCCATGGGCAGCACAGCGCGGAAAAAGCGCTCTTTGACTTCCATCTTGCGCACCATGTAGTTGGCGGCGTAGAGCAGCACCGCAAACTTGGCGAGTTCTGAAGGCTGGAAGTTCATGAAGCCCAGTGAAATCCAGCGGCGCGCGCCGTTCACGCCTTTGCCAATAAAGGGCAACAGCACCAGGGCCAGCAGTACGAGCGAGGCGACAAAAAGATAGGGCGCCGTCTTTTCCCAGGTGGCCAGCGGCACCTGAAAGGTGATGAAGGCGATGACCAAGGCCAGGGCGAGAGATATCAGGTGGCGCACCAGAAAATGGTTGTGTGCGTAGCGGGCGAACTTCGGGTTGTCTGGCATGGCAATCGATGCCGAATACACCATCACCAAACCCCAGATCAGCAGTGCACAGACCACCGCGAGCATGGCTTGGTCAAAACCCATGAGGCGCACAGGCATGGAAGAGCCTCGCCCCCGGTCCAGGCCGGTGCGCACCGGCAGCGCATCACTGTCGGCGCTGCCAGCACGGCCAAACCAGTTCACGAGGCGCAGGCCCAGGCTCATACAAGCACCCCCGCGTCCAGCGCGAGTTCGCGCACAGCGTCGCAAAACACTTGGCCGCGGTGGCCGTAGTTGTCGAACATGTCAAAGCTGGCGCAGGCCGGCGACATGAGCACGGCGTCGCCCGGCTGGGCGCGGTCTGCGGCGATTTCAACAGCGCGTGGCAGCGTTTCGGCGTCGAGCAGCGCCACACCAGCATCGGCCAGAGCCTGGCGGATCAGCGGCGCATCACGGCCGATAAGGACGACGGCGCGCACGTGGCGCGACACAGGTTCAGCCAGCGGCGAGAAGTCCTGGCCTTTGCCTTCGCCGCCCAGGATCAACACCAGCTGGCGCGAGGCGCCCAGGCCTTTGAGCGCGGCCACCGTGGCGCCGACGTTGGTGCCTTTGCTGTCGTCGAAGTATTCGACGTCTTGCACGACGGCGATGGATTCCACGCGGTGCGGCTCGCCGCGGTAGTCGCGCAGGCCGTGGAGCATGGGGGCGATGTTGCAGCCGGCTGCTGCGCCCAGGGCGAGTGCGGCCAGGGCGTTGGTGGCGTTGTGCAGGCCCTTGATATGCAGGGCGTCCACGGGCATGAGGCGCTGGACGTAGAGGGGGATTTCTTCGCCTTTGCGGGGCTTGAAGGTTTCGTCGGCTTCGGCGGCGCGGACGAGCCAGGCCATGCCGTTGACGGTTTCGATGCCCCAGTCGCCGGGGCGCTCGGGTGCGCTGGTGGAGAAGCTTTGGTGGGCGCGCTGGACTTTGGGCTTGAAGGGGTTTTTGCCGGGGGCTTTGGTGGGCGCGGGGAGCATGGCCATGACGGCGGCGTCGTCGCGGTTCAAAAGCATGAGGCCGCGCTGGCCGAAGATGTTGGCTTTGGCTTGGGCGTAGGCGTCCATGTTGCCGTGCCAGTCGAGGTGGTCTTGGCTGAGGTTGAGGACGGTGGCTGCTGTGGGCTCGAAGTCTGTGACGCCTTCTAGCTGGAAGCTGGAGAGTTCTAGGACCCAGACTTCGGGGAGGGCTTCTTTTGCTTCGGTCGCTGTGGGCAAAGAGCCTGCCTCGCTTTGCTTGGACGCCACAGGGGCTCCGGCGGGGCCAGTGGCCTCAGACGCAAGCTCAACATCGGCCACCGACCCCGCCGAAGCCCCTGCGGCTTGTGCTTGGTCTTGGGCTGCTTGTTCTGCTTCGGCTGCTGCTGCTGCTTTGGTTGCTGCTTGCGCCTCTGCTTTTGCTTGGGCGTCCAGGCACTCGGCCAAGGTGTCCAACAGGCTGGGGCCGATGTTGCCGCAGACAGCTACGCGCTTGCCGGCGCGCTGCACCAGCTGGCCAGTGAGCGAGGTGACCGTGGTTTTGCCGTTGGTGCCGGTGATGGCCAGGACCTTGGGCTGGTAGCGTGGTGCAGGGACGACCGGCGGCGGTGGAGCCGGCAAGCTGTCTTCGTCCTCAACAAGTGCTGCCACGACGACTTCTTCAACAGTCTCAGCTTCAA
>CAZNQE010000205.1:0-2498 GCA_964575005.1 uncultured Polaromonas sp.
CTTGCAGGCGAATCTGCATGTCCAGCGGCAGCGCGCCCAGGTAGTCCATCTTGTAGTCGGCGGCCATTTTCTTGCCGCCTTCAGCGCCAAAAATATGTTCACTGTGGCCACACTGGCTGCAGATGTGCACGGCCATGTTCTCGACGATGCCCAGAATCGGCACGCCGACTTTTTCGAACATCTTGATGCCCTTCTTGGCGTCAAGCAAGGCGATATCTTGCGGCGTGGTGACGATGACAGCGCCCGTCATCGGGACGCGCTGACTCAGCGTCAACTGAATGTCGCCAGTGCCGGGCGGCATATCGACGATGAGGTAATCCAGGTCTTTCCAGTTGGTCTGGCGCAGCAGTTGCTCCAGCGCCTGCGTGGCCATGGGGCCGCGCCAGATCATGGCCTCGTCTTGCGCCACCAAAAAACCAATCGACATGACCTGCACGCCGTAGTTTTCCATCGGCTCCATGTTTTTGCCGTCGATGCTCTCTGGCCGGCCTTCAATGCCCATCATCATGGGCTGGCTGGGGCCGTAAATGTCGGCGTCCAGCAAACCAACGCTCGCGCCTTCGGCGGCCAGGGCCAGGGCCAGGTTCACGGCGGTGGTGCTCTTGCCCACGCCGCCCTTGCCTGATGCCACGGCCACAATGTTCTTCACATTGGGCAGCAATTGCACGCCGCGCTGCACGCTGTGGCTGGCGATCTTGACGCTCAGATTGGCCGAAACGTTTTGCACGCCCGGCACAGCCTTGGCCGCTGCAATCAGCAACTTGCGCAAGGCCGGCATCTGGCTCTTGGCCGGGTAGCCCAGCTCCACGTCAAACGCCACATCACCGCCACTGACTTGCAGGTTCTTGATGGATTTGGTGGACACGAAATCGCGTCCGGTATTGGGATCGATCACACCCTTGAGTGCGTCCATCAAAATCTGCTCTGTCACGGCCATTACGAAACTCCTTGAAGGGCGATAGTCTAGCGACGCAAGGCAGGCCAGCGCGGCCTGGGGCTATGCAGCAGCGTCAGGGCGGCTGCGACTACAGCTGTGGTTGCGCCCATAATTGTCGTGATGGACTTCCCGCCCATGCCCCAGCCGCCTGCGTCGCAGGTCACCGGCCTGCTGCTGACCGGCGGCGGCGCGCGCGCTGCGTACCAGGTGGGCGTGCTGCAGGCCATAGCCGAGCTGCGCCGTACGACAGGCCACGGGTCAGATGCCAATCCATTTCCCATCATCACCGGCACCTCGGCCGGGGCCATCAATGCGGCGGCGCTGGCCTGCGGCGCGGACGACTTTGAAGCCAGCGTGAACGGCATGGCCCAGGTGTGGGCCGGCATGCACGCAGCTCAGGTCTACCGCACAGACTCGCTCAGCCTCTTGCGCTCGGGCACGCGCTGGATGACGCTGCTGTCGCTGGGCTGGCTCGTGGCCAAGTGGCGACGCATGAAGCCGCGCTCGCTGCTGGACAACAGCCCTCTGCATGACTTGCTGCGCGCGCTGGTGCCGCTGGAGCGCTTGCCAGCGCTGATCCGACGCGGCCACATGCAAGCCCTGGCCGTCACGGCGTCCAGCTACAGCACGGGCGAGCACCTCACTTTTTTCCAGGGTGCGCGCTCGCTCATGCCCTGGACGCGCTCACAGCGCCGTGCAGTGCGCGCGCGCATCACACACCAGCACCTGCTGGCCTCTTCGGCCATCCCGTTCATTTTTCCTGCTGCCGAGCTGGCGGTGGAGGGGCACCCCGGCTACTTTGGCGACGGCTCCATGCGGCAGTCCGCGCCGCTGGCGGCCGCCATCCACCTGGGCGCAACACGCCTGGTGGTGGTGGGCGCCGGCCGCATGACCGAGCCCGCCGAAACGCCCCGCAGCCAAGGCCCGCACGCCTACCCATCCCTCGCGCAAATTGCGGGCCACACCTTGTCGAACATCTTTTTGGACGCACTGGGTGTGGACGTGGAGCGTGCGCGCCGCATCAACCAGACGCTGGCCCTCATCCCGCCCGAGTTGCGCCAGGCCAGCAGTCTCAAGCCGATCGACTTGCTGGTGATCGCGCCTTCAGAGCGGCTGGACGTGATGGCCGCGCGACACATTGGCCACTTGCCGCCGGCCATGCGCACCTTGCTGGGCGGTCTCGGCGTGTCTACGCAGGCGGCTGACATCAAGGGCGCTGCCTTGGCCAGTTATCTGCTGTTTGAAAGCAGCTACACCCAGGACTTGATGGCCCTGGGCAGGGCCGACGCCTTGCGCCAGCAGGTGGAAATTCGCCGTTTTTTTGGCTGGGAAACCACGGCCGGGGACGATGCGGACGCAAGCTTGCAAGGCACGCCTGTCGAACTTGCGGCCGTTTGAAATCGCGCACCGATAAAATCGCGGCTTCGCCTTACAAAGTCCGCCATGTCCCAGCCACGCCGCCTGTTCATCACCACCGCCCTGCCGTATGCCAATGGCAACTTTCATATCGGCCACATCATGGAATACATCCAGGCCGACATCTGGGTGCGCTTTCAACGCA
>CAZNQE010000206.1:0-2495 GCA_964575005.1 uncultured Polaromonas sp.
GACATCTGCACCACGCGCGTGGGCATGGCCAGTGCGGATTTGGTGATTGGCTGCGACCCGATCGTGGCCGCGCACAAAGAGACCCTGCTGCGCATGCGCGCCGGCAAAACCCATGTGGCGCTGAACGCGCACAGCGCACCGACAGCGGCCTTTGTGCACAACGCCAACTGGCAAAACCCGGGCAGCGCCTGCCAGCATGAAGTGGCCCAAGCCGTGGGCGCAGAGGCCGTGGGCGTGTTCGACGCCGACACCGCCGCCACCAAGCTGATGGGCGACAGCATTTACGCCAACCCCATGCTGCTCGGCTACGCTTGGCAACGCGGCTGGGTGCCGCTGGGGCTCGAAGCCCTGATGCGCGCGATTGAACTCAATGCCGTGGCCGTGGACAACAACAAAGCCGCATTCACCTGGGGCCGCCGCGCCGCACATGATTTGCCGGCGCTGCAAAAGCTGTTCGCTCCCGCGCAAGTGATCGCCATGCCAACGCCGCGTCCAGGGCTTGAAAGCCTCGTCAAACGCCGCGTTGAGTTTTTGACCAACTACCAAGACGCGGTTTATGCCAAGGCCTACGCCGACTTCATCACCCGCGTGCAAGCGGCTGAAGACCAGTTGCCAGAAGCGATGCGCTCCAAGTACCCACTCAGCCAAGCCGTGGCACGCGGGCTCTTCAAGCTCATGGCCTACAAAGACGAATACGAAGTCGCGCGCCTGCACACCCAAACCGGCTTTGAAGAAAAAATCAAAGCCATGTTTGAAGGCGACTACAAACTGAACTACCACTTGGCCCCGCCCATGCTGTCCAAGACCAACGACCAGGGCGAGTTGCAAAAGCAAAAGTTTGGCGCGTGGATGGGCAGCGCCTTCAAAGTGCTGACGCGATTCAAGGGCCTGCGCGGCACTGCGCTGGACGTGTTCGGCTACACCGAAGAGCGCCGCACAGAACGCGCGCTGATTGGCGAGTACCGCGCCAGCATTGAAGAAGTCATTGCTTCACTGAACGAAGCCAATCACGCGGCAGCGATTGAAGTGGCGCTGATCGCCGAACAGATCAAAGGCTATGGCCACGTGAAAGAGCGGCACTTAAAAGCCGCAAGGCCGAAGTGGGCAGCAGCGATGCAAGCGTTCAGGGATTCGGGTCAAGCAGCCAAAAAAGCCGCTTGATGGGAAGCAAAGAAGCAGCCTTGGCGAAAAGCGGTGACATCGTGCACGCCCAAGGCCTGTGGCCGGGCGGGGGCGGGCGACCGATTTCTGGTACCCCAGTATGAGGACGCCTGCCCCCGCCCGGCCGCAGGCCGCTCGCATAAAAGCTAACCCAGCAAACGCGGAGAAGTAGCTCAGTCTTCCTCAGCCCCAGCCACCACCCGCCGAATCACATCCCCACCAAACCCCCGCGCCGCCAAAAACCGCATCTGCTTCCCACGCTCAAGCGCATCTTTAGGCGCAGCATCAAATTTCTTGCGCCAAACCTCCCGCGCCCGCTCAAGCTCAGTGCCTTTGAGCGACTGCACGGCAGCAGCCACTGCCTCTGGCGCCAACCCCTTGCCCTGTAACTCATGACGAATACGCGCCGCGCCAAAGCGCTCGGCACGCCGATTCACCACCGAGTCAATCACCCGCGCTTCACTGATGAAACCCTTGGCCTGCAAGTCGTCCAGAATGCGCGCCAGCTCGCCCGGCGTTTCTTCATGGGGGCTTAGCTTGCGCTCCAGCTCAAGCCGTGAATGCTCGCGGCCCGTCAAAAGCCGCAAGGCCCGGCCCTTCAGCGAGACCTGCAGGCCACGGCGCGACGGCTTGGCCGCAGCGGCAAACTCTGCGGCAGCAGCAGCCTGCTCGGATCGGCGGGTGGCCACCTTCTCAGGCCGCGCGCCACAGCGCGACAGCCGCTTTCTTGATCGCACCCAGCACCCAAGTGCTGGCGCTGTGAACCGCAGGGAGGCGGTGCGCGGATTCAGGACGGTTGGGATAGGCGTGCGGCATGGTGGGCTCAGGTCAGGTCAGGGCTGTGCCGGGTATCAGGCCTTGGCCACTTTCTCGGCCTTCTCAGCTTTTTCTGGCTTCTCGGCCTTTTCAGGCTTGGCGCTGCCCACGGCCGCTTGCACCAGCGGAATGCCCAGGGATTCGCGCACCAGGTTTTCGATCTCAATGGCGAGATCCGGGTTTTCTTTCAAGAACTCACGCGAGTTGTCGCGGCCTTGGCCGATTTTTTCGCCCTTGAAGGCGTACCAGGCACCCGACTTTTCAATGATGTTGCCGGCCACTGCCAAGTCCAGCACCTCGCCCAGGCGGCTGATGCCCTCGCCGTACAAGATGTCGAATTCCGCCGTCTTGAAGGGCGAGGCGACTTTGTTCTTGACGACCTTGACGCGGGTCTCGTTGCCGATGACCTCTTCGCCCTTCTTGATGGAGCCGATGCGGCGAATGTCCAGGCGCACCGAGGCGTAGAACTTGAGCGCATTGCCGCCCGTGGTGGTTTCGGGGCTGCCGAACATCACGCC
>CAZNQE010000207.1:0-2495 GCA_964575005.1 uncultured Polaromonas sp.
GCGCGCTTGGCTTTCTGATTGACATGCTGAGCTACCAGCGCGAGCTGGCCAAAAAACTGTTTGTTTACGACGAAGCCCTGGGGGAATTTACCCCGGTGATGGGGCGCGAAAAAGCAGCACCCGTGGAGGCCGGTGCGCCGGCACTGCCCGCCGTGGCCGAAGCCCCGCCGGTTGAGCTGCCGTCTGAGGCAGACGCTGCAGACGCACAAGCGGAGGCGGCCAGTGCCGCACCGGCGACTTCAGTGCCTGCAGCGGCCCCGTTGCTGGCGGCCGAAGACGATGACGACGACGCTGAGCTGAAAGACATCTTTCTGGAGGAAGCGCGTGAGGTGGTGCAAACCGGGCTGGCGGCCATTCTGGAGCTGGCCGGTGAACCGGCTGACCTGGGCCAGCAAACCACGCTGCGGCGCGCGTTTCACACCCTCAAGGGCAGCGCGCGCATGGTGGGCCTCAATGAATTCGGTGAAGCCGCCTGGGCCATGGAGCAACTGCTCAACAGCTGGCTGGCCGAGCAAAAGCCCGCCAGCGACGCGCTGATCAGCCTCTCGGGCCAGGCCATGCACGGCTTGGGGCGCTGGGTCGAAGACATTGCCGGCAATGACGACGCGCGGTGGAGCGCGCAGCCCTTCCGGCAGGCGGCCGATGCGCTGCGCCTCCAGTCGAAGCTGATTGACCTGCAGTTGCCCGGTCAGGCCGAAGCGATCGATGTGGCCGAGCCCACCGATGTTGAGTCGCCCCTGGCGGACTTTGCCGCCACCGAAATGTATGAGTTTGGCGCGGACCCCGACCTGCAGGCCGCGACCCGGGTAGCGCAAGTCAGCGCAGCAGCGACCGCTGACGGCGCGATGGATGCGCCCCTGCTGGACCTGGGTGAGTTTGATTTTGGTGACTTTGCCGAGCCGGCGCCCGAAGCGTCAGAGTCCGAGCCCGCCGACTGGGTGCCGCCGGACCAGGCGACCACCATGATGTCGGAGTTGACCGCCATTCCGGACGCTGCGCCGGTGGAAGCGGTCAGCGACGCCTGGATGGATGAACCGTTGGACAGCCAGGCCGCGCGCCTGGAAGCGCTGGACATTGAAGAGCAGGTCAAGGTGATTGACGGCTTGCGCATCGATATTCCGCTGTACAACGTTTACCTGAACGAGGCCGATGAATGGTCGCGCCGTTTGCTCACTGAACTGAGCGAATGGTCGTTGGAGTTGCACAAACCCCTGCCGGACACGGCGGTGGCGCTGGCGCATTCGTTGGCCGGCAGTTCCGCCACGGTCGGGTTCACGGCCCTGTCGAGCATTGCCCGGGCACTGGAGCACGCCTTGTTGCATGTTCAGGTGCATGACCAGGGACAACCCGCGCACGCCCAAGTGTTTGTCGAGTCTGCCGAAGACATTCGGCGCCTGCTGCATCAGTTTGCGGCGGGCTTCCTGAAAGAACCCAACCCCGCGCTGGTCGCCGCATTGAAGGCCATTTTGGCGCTCGAGTTTGCGCCGCCTGAGCCCGAGGTGCTGGTTGACGAGGCGCCCCTGGCGCTTGAGGCAGCACCCGCGTTGGCTCTGGAGGGCGACGCTGATGAGGATTTCAACTTTGACCTCAGTCTGGAGCCAGAGTCTGAGCCCGCGTCACCGACGGTGCCGCCATTAGTAGCCCTGGAAGCGACAGAACCTGAAGCGCTGGAACTGGACCTGCTGGCGGATTCAGCGGCATCCACACTGCCAGAAGCAGAAGCAGAAGCAGAAGCAGAAGCAGAAGCAGAAGCAGAAGCAGAAGCCGAGGTCGAGGTCGAGGTCGAGGTCGAGGTCGAGGTCGAGCCACCTGTCTCCGTGTTGCCTTCGCCAGAACCTGAGCCCGCCATGGCGGCCCTGGTGGATGACGATGCGATTGACCTGCTGGATGTGCTGGACGTCGACTTGTTCCCGATCTTCGAAGAAGAGGCGCTGGAACTCATGCCCCAGTTGGGTGGCGCGCTGCGCCAGTGGACCGCCCGGCCCGATAACCTGGGGGCGCGCAGCGAAGTGTTGCGGGTGTTGCACACCCTCAAAGGCAGTGCGCGTTTGTCCGGTGCCATGCGCTTGGGGGAAATGACCCACCGCATGGAGTCCGCCGTTGAGCGCTTGGGTACCGAAGATTTGAAATCGGTCCAACTGGAGCCCTTGCTGGCCAAGTTTGACGCGATTCAGGCGCATTTCGATGGGCTTCGTGCCATGCCGGCGCAAGCCCTGAGCCTGCCAGAAGCCAGCCCTGCGGTGCAGCCTGAAGACGCGCTACAGGCCGAGCTTGATACGCCCGCTGAAGCCGCAACCTCGGTCAGCGCGCCCGCGTCCACCGCCTTGCCCGCGTCGGTTCGTGCGGCCTCCCACCAGACTGTGCGTGTGCGCTCACAGTTGCTGGACCGGTTGGTGAACCAGGCCGGCGAAGTGATGATGACCCGCTCGCGCATGGAGGCGCACTTGGGTCAGTTGCGCGGTTCGCTGAGTGATTTGACCGGCAACCTGGACCGC
>CAZNQE010000208.1:0-2475 GCA_964575005.1 uncultured Polaromonas sp.
GGCAAAAGAAGAGCACCAGCGCACAAGACAAGGCGGGTTGGAAACACTGACGACCCGCGTCAAGACATCATCGCCCAATCGCCGTTGGCAATTCCCTGCCCTTTTGCGCCAACATCGGCTTGCCTCAGAATGCTATATTCAATGTCAACGCGCCTGTGCCCGCCAAGCCGTCCTCCGTGAACACCCCTGCGCCGCGCAGGGAAATCGATGCAGAGGGGGACATTTCGAAGGTCAGTCCAGAGCCAACAGCGATGCCCGAATAAGAAGCGCCGAGGCCGCTGCCCGTGACGAAGGATTGGCCCATCAGCGTGCCGCCAAGGTTGTCATTCGACAGGTTGGTGTGGACAAGCGACAGCGACATCGCGGTCTCAACTGTGCCGCTTGCCAGTTCGAAGCGCTCGCTGCGTTCGATCCCAAGGCGAAGGGACAGTGCCGTCATGTCACGGCTGTCAATGGTCAGGTCCTGTGCGGTGCCGGTCTCGGTATAGCCGCCAAAGCTGCCCCTTACTGCGTCAAGCGAAACAGAAGGCGTCCAGACCACATTGCCCGCCAGAAAGTCGCGCTGTGCCCCAAGGTGAAGCGCCACGAAATCTGCTCCGAAGGTGGCGCTACCGGTGGCAAGACCGCCTGCCACAGTGTTGTCGGCAACGGTGCGGCTGCTGTCGCTGTCTGCCGTACCTGCGATCAGGCTTGCGTCGAACCGAAGGGCATCTCCCCCTTGCATGGAAAGACCTGCAAAGCGGTAGTCGGTTTGGGTGCTGGAAGAGCCATCAACAGTAGAACCACCATTCCCGAGACCCGCAAACAGACCAAAGGCCAAGCCGCTTTGGGTGCCGATGGTCATGCCGCCGACAATCCCGCCTGTGTGACCGGTGCTGGCAAGGGTCTGCTCGGTCGCGTCGTAATGCGAGGCCGTGCCAAAGCCGCCTGCCCAGCCCGACGGCCCATCTGTGCCCTTGGTCGAAAGGAATGTGTTCGCGGGGATTCTCGCACCCTGCTTGGGCGTCGCGGCCAAGATACCCTGAGACAGGGCGAGAAGCCCCCGACCTTGCAGGGCAAAGCTTGTGGTGTCGAGTGTGGCATAGGTGTCGCCGTCCTGCACGAAGACACCCGTGCCAAGTTGGGTCACATCTGCCGGACCACCTTCCCACCCCGTAAAGGTCACCAGACGCGACAGACCACTATCGGTGTCGATCTGGACGGTATCTGCATCACCCAGCAGAATTGCACCGTCGATCTTCGACAGGCCGCGCAGGATAAGGCTGTTGCCCGAAGAGGCCGTTGTCGCAGCCGAGACGCTCAGACCCGTCATGTCGATGGCAACACCTTCGGTGCCGATGATCCAGCCATCATTGTCGATGACCGTCCCGCCTGCGGAATTGTTCACCGAGACACCGTATTCACCTTGGATGGTGCCCGTATTGGCAAGATCCAAATCGCCGCGCGCCATGATGCCGAAGCTGAAATAGGCGGGGCCATCTGCCGTGCCGACAATGGTGCCGGAATTGACGATCCGGCCCGAGGTGCCGACGCCAATCCCGTTGAAGCCCCCGGAAATCAGACCGTGGTTTTCGATATCGACGATATCGCCAAGGATGCCATAGGAATCGCCAGACGCCTTGCTGCCCGCAATCGTGCCATAGTTAAGGGCAGTGACAGCCCCGGGGCTGAAAATCCCGAACTCTCCGGACAGATCACCCCAGTTGGTGACCCTTGCCGCCTCCAGTCCGATCACGGCAATCGCTGCGCCATGGATCGAGCCTGTGTTCGTAACGCCCAGCGTTCCGGTGAAGCCCAGTACACCAAACGTATCAGAATTGATGCTGCCATGGTTTGCGACTTCGCCGTCTAACCATGTCTGCACGGCAGCAAAACTACCCAGTATCGTGCCCGTAGTCGTGTTGGTCAGGTTGATGGCGCCATCATCGACAATCCCGACCGGCAGATTTCCCGAATTGACGCAGGTCTGATCGATTTCGTAGTCCAGACAATCCTGAGCGTGCGCAGCAGTGA
This sequence comes from uncultured Polaromonas sp., assembly GCA_964575005.1. Taxonomy (GTDB): domain Bacteria; phylum Pseudomonadota; class Gammaproteobacteria; order Burkholderiales; family Burkholderiaceae_C; genus Polaromonas. The sequence continues at coordinate 2,014 of CAZNQE010000208.1, forward strand.
CAGTGGCCATGGCCGTCAAGCAGAACAGGAGGCCGCGCAGGATGGGGGAAAAGGTCATGGTCGTTCTCTCGATCTGCTGCAGGAGTGGGGATCGGCCGAGCAAGACCAAAGGCGGCATGCGACGGCGCAGTGTCATTTAGGTGTCGCCTGCCGCAGTCACGCGGTCAACCGCGGTTAATGCCCTTCCAAGAAATTTCCTGACGAACTGCGCAAGCGGTGCAAGATTTCCGGCCGCCTTCCGCAAGCGGTCCGTTTATGGATGTGTTCGGCCTTCAAAGACACCGTGCGACTTTTCAGACGGCATAAACGCCTGCAGCATGCCGTCCCGGCCACCGCATTCGGGATGCGCTCGGACCGAAGCGTTGGTTTGGTGGCCAAACTTGGGGAAATCGAAGCCAAAAGGTCCAGCGCGCTGCGCACCACATCGGTGCGGGCATTGATCGACGGCCAAGGTGTAAGAAA
>CAZNQE010000209.1:0-2436 GCA_964575005.1 uncultured Polaromonas sp.
TCAATCTGGATGCTGTAGGGCTGGAACACCAGGCCCAGGCCCCAGGCGTCGCTGCTGCCGGCAGCGCCAGGTGGCGGTGTCTCGACCACGCGGCGGCTGAAGGCTTCCCAATCGAAGTCAGGCCAGGCCGACAGGTGCGCGTTGTAGTTACCCACCGCGCCGTTCATCTTGGCCATGATCTTGACGGCGGCGATCTTTTCGCGGGCCTGAGCCAGGCGCACCACCACGTTGGCCAGTTCTTTGCCCACCGTTGTGGGGCTGGCAGTCTGCCCATGCGTGCGGCTGAGCATGCTGACATCTGCATACAAGTGAGCCATGTCGCGCAGCTGACCGATCAGCTTGTCTAGCGCGGGCAGCAGCACGGCGTCGCGGCTGCTTTGCAGCTGCAGCGCGTGGCTGGTGTTATTGATGTCTTCGCTGGTGCAAGCGAAATGCACGAACTCGGCGGCGGCCAGCAACTCAGGCCGGGCGTCGAACTTGGACTTGATCCAGTACTCCACCGCCTTGACGTCGTGGTTGGTGACTTTTTCAATGTCCTTGATGGCCTGGGCGTCGGCTTCGGAAAAGTTGCTGACCAAGCCAGCAAGGTAAGCGCGCGCACCTGGGCTTAGCGGCTTGAATTCTGTAAAACCGGCGTCTGACAAGGCCACGAACCAGGCAATCTCGACCTGCACGCGGCGGTGCATATAGCCTTGCTCGGACATGAGCGGGCGCAAGGTTTCAAGGCGACCGGCGTAGCGTCCGTCCAAAGGGGAAAGGGCATTGAGCGTGGAAAAAGACATGGCCGGCATTGTAGGTGCGGTGTCGCTGGACGGCTTTGACACTTGGTAGGTCAGCGTTCAGACTGAGCCGATAGAATGCGGTCTCTTTGCCCCTGGCAAGACGTTGACAGCCTTCTCGAAGAACCCGACCGACGCCTCTCGAGGCGCAAGATAAAGCAGCACCATGAAACTCATCGGATCCATCACCAGCCCCTACGTCCGCAAGGTTCGCATCGTGATGGCTGAAAAAAAGCTGGATTACAACTTCGTGCTTGAAGACGTTTGGGCCGCCGGGACCACCATGGCGGACTCGAACCCGCTGGGCAAGGTGCCGTGCCTGGTGATGGAGGGCGGCGAGGCGGTGTTTGACTCCCGCGTGATCGTGGAATACCTGGACACCTTGTCGCCAGTGGGCAAGCTCATTCCGGTGCAAGGCCGGGAACGCGCTGAAGTGAAGACTTGGGAAGCCCTGGCCGATGGCCTGATTGACGCCGCCATCCTGGCCCGCCTGGAGGCCACCTGGGCCGGTCGCAGCGACAGCCAGCGCAGCCAGGCCTGGATTGACCGCCAGTTCGGCAAGATCGACACCGCGCTCAAGGCCATGGCCACTGGCCTGGGTGAAAAAGCTTTTTGCAGTGGCGTGCATTTCAGCCTGTCCGACGTTGCGGTCGGCTGCGCCCTGGGTTACCTGGACTTGCGCTTTGCCCAGATCGACTGGCGCGAGCGTCACCCGACGCTGGCCCGCCTGCAAGACAAGCTGACACAGCGCAGCAGCTTCGTCGAGACGCATCCGGCCTGAGCCAGCGTCTCGGGTCAGCGGCCCTTGGCTTTTATTTAGCTGTTCGCCCGGCGCTTGAGCCAGCGCATCACGCTGCCCACGCCGGGCAGCTTTTCGTACAGTTCTTCAGCCGCGTCCCAGTAATCACGGTGGTGCGCAATCAGGCCTTGGGGTGTGAGCATCAGGTGCGAGCCGCCGCGCACGGTTTGCCAGCTCGTGGTGTCAAAACGCCTGAAGCGAAACACAAAGTCCCAGGTCAAAAAGCACTGCGCGCCATCCACCAGCTGGCCCGTCACCACAAAGTGGGGCTGGTCCAGCGCCATGTACATGTGGCTGAAGATGCGCTCCACCTCGGCCAGACCGCGCACCTCGTTGAAGGGGTCCTTGAAGAAGGCGTCAGGCGTATAAAACTCGGCCATTCGCGCCACATCGCTGGCTTGCAAGGCGGAGAAAAAGCTGGCGATCTCGGCCACGCGGGCGCGTATGTCGGCGCTCACAGCCCGGCCTCCTGGGTGGCGCTGGCCTTGACGGCCGCACGGCCTGTCGTGCTGGCCGGCTCGTCGGGCACCAGCCGGCGAGCCAAGGCAAAGTAAGCGCTGTAGGGCAGCAGGCGCAAGGTTTTCATCCAGCGTGTGAAGCGCTTGGGAAAATGAATCTCGAACTCGCCGCGTTGCCAGCCGGCCAAGATTTCTGCGGCCGCTTGCGTGGGCGTGATCAGCGCTGGCATCGCAAACTCATTTTGCGCAGTCAAGGGAGTTTCGACGAAGCCGGGGTTCACCAGGCTCACGCCTACGCCCCGTGCTTTCAGGTCCACATATAGGGTTTCCGCCAGGTTGATCAGCGCGGCCTTGGTCGGACCGTAGGCCAGGCTCTTGGGCAGGCCGCGGTAGCCCGCCA
>CAZNQE010000210.1:0-2310 GCA_964575005.1 uncultured Polaromonas sp.
GGGGCAACCCCAGCCGCAACGACAACTGCCCCTGCGGTTCGGGCGAAAAGTTCAAACACTGCCACGGCAAGCTGGTCTGATTTGCACATCGGCGCAAGAGCAGGCCCTGCTCTGTCGCCTTGCCGAAAGTGAAAGCACCCGCCCACAAGGCCGGGTGCTTTCTTTTTGCAAGGGTGCTGCCGCGATTACCTGTTTCTTCCGACTTCGTCATTCTGACGATACTTGGCCGCACTATTGGCCAGATTGTCGGACATGAGGCAGGGCGTTAGGTCAGGTCTGCAAGTATGGTCAAAGAGTGGGTAGTCATGTCGGTCAGGGTTTTCGAGTGTAACGTGTGTGGCCATAAAATGCGCCTTGGTGCGGCCAATTGCGGCTATTGCCGCCACACTACTCCGGTCATGAACCGCCTTCCGGTCATCGCAGCCTTGGTGGTCGCCATCATTCTGGTGATCTGCCTGATTGCCTTGCTTGCCGCCGCCTGACTGGCGCTGCGGCACAAGTGGTGACCCCGGATGGACGCCAACAACCACTGATTTTCGCAGGCATTTCAATGTCAGGTCAGGGGACACCGTTGCTAAAAGCGGTCCCTTAGAGGCCAATGGGTTAGCGACGCGTTCGGGACACGCAACCGCCGTCAACACCATCTCAAAAAACATGAAGCCCGAGCATAAGCGCATGTCGCGGATGTTGGGCTATACGCTGATGCTCGGCACCCCCGAGGCATGGGCAGCCTTTCGCTTCGTCGCTGGCGTCCGCCTGAGCGAAGGCGAGCGGGCCATGATGGCCTATTTCACTTTGACGGCACTTCGCCCAGAGAACGCGGACCTGACCGCCTGCACGGCGATTGGGTCTGCTGGCGACCCGCTGCCCGCTTTCCTTGGTGGTATGGGACATGCGCGGCATTGGGCCAAATGGGCCAATGCGAGCGAGCTGAAAGCCTACGCGCTTGCCTGTTTCGAGGCGATGGAGCCGCGCGACCAAGCAGCGTTCTTCCGACATATCAGCACGGTAGAGGTGGCGGCATGACGATGATTGTGCAGCGGGCGCTGATTGCCACCGGCTCGCCTTTTCGCCTTGTAGACGTGGCAGCACATTGCCGCGTCACGGCGGCGGGGATAGACGAAGAGCTGTCCCGGTTGGCGTCGGCGGCTGCCAATGAGCTTGAGGCTTACGCCCAGCTTGCCCTATTGATGCAGACCATAACCGTGACGCTTGAAAGCGGCCCGCCGCGCTCTTGGTTCGAACTACCAGTTGCGCCCTTGCTTGACCCGTTGTCGGTGGCCGTCACGGTGGATGGTCTCGCCTATGAAGCCTTTGCCGTTGTCGCGGGGCTTCGGCCTGCGGTGCGCTTCACCAGCGCCAAGCCGTGCGGTCTGGTGGTGATCACCTATGACGCTGGGTTCGGGACTGCCGCCTCTGACGTGCCGCCTGATCTGAGCAACGCAATCTCCGATCAGGCTGCGGCCTATTTCTTTATGCGTGGTGAAGCTGACGGCAAGAGCAATGGCATGTCACCGCACATGGCAAGGGTCGCGGCACGGTATCGCAGGGTGTCGCTATGAGCGGCCTTAGCTTGGATGAACTGTTGTTCTCATGGCGGTCAGTGATCGGGCAGGCCCCGAAAGGGTGGGCGCGTGATTTCGCCCTGTCCATCCAGAAGGCACGAAAGCGACCCAACTGGCAGCCGTCACCCAAGCAACTGGCACTGATGCGCCGGATGGTCGCAGATCTCTACGCCTTCCCAGCGCAGGGGGATGCCGAGGTGGAACTGATCGAGGGGGAATGAGGGGAAAAGTTTAGCCCGCCGTTGGCGCGGCGGGCCGATGTGTGCGGGAGGGTTCAGACAGTGGCCGCCCACGTCGAATGCATACCACGGGGTCGGATCAAATGCAAAGGGCAGTCCGAACGACCGAAGCCCGATCCGCTGCACGGCGTCTCATGTGCAGGAAGTAGCGGTCAACTCACTGGCGAGGACGCGCGCACAGTGAGGCCCTAAGCGGCGGCCCGGCTCCGGCCAACAGGCAAGACCGTGCGGGCATAGGGACAGCCGCAGCCATGTGCTGTGGGCTGTCGTCCTATGCCCGTCACAACAACCCTCACCATCCAACAGGTGAGAAGACAGAAGAACGCGCGAACGATTGAAACGAGGAACGGCACGATGATCAGAGCGAAAGACCTGCACGAGACTGCCGATCTCTTCGGAAGTGGTCCCAATGCCCCAAAGCCAAGGGACAGGGCTCCCGTGGGTGGGACAGTTGAGCTCTCTCTCCTGAAAAAAATTACGGGAAAATCCCAAGCGATACGCGCAAT
>CAZNQE010000211.1:0-2279 GCA_964575005.1 uncultured Polaromonas sp.
AGCCTTCAAGCAAGATTTCACAGAACTGTTTGCGGTCGGCATGGCCGCGGGTGGAGACGTAGCGCATCAGGCCAGCTCCTCCTTGCGGATGCGCGTGATCGGTGTCAGCACGCTGGGCAGCGCCTGGATTTTGGCCAGTGCCTCGTTCATGCTGCCTTCCACGCAGTCGTGGGTCAGGATGATCAGGTCGGTTTGCGTTGATCCAGCACCGCCCACTTCGTCAGCCTCGCGCTGCAACACCGCGTCGATGCTGATGTTCGCCTCGGCCAAAAGGCCCGTGACGCGCGCCAGCACGCCCGTCTCGTCTGCCACACGCATGCGCAGGTAATAGCTGGTCACCACCTCACTCATGGGCAGCACGAGCGCATCGCTCATGGCGTCGGGCTGAAAGGCAAGGTGCGGCACGCGGTGCGCGGCGTCTGCCGTGTGCAGGCGCGTGATGTCCACCAGGTCAGCCACCACGGCGCTGGCGGTCGGCTCACTGCCGGCCCCCTTGCCGTAATACAGCGTAGTCCCCACCGCGTCGCCCTGCACCATCACGGCATTCATGGCGCCTTCGACATTGGCGATCAAGCGCTTGGCCGGTACCAGGCTGGGGTGCACGCGCAACTCGATGCCCTTGGCCACACGCTTGGTGATGCCCAGCAACTTGATGCGGTAGCCGAGTTGTTCGGCGTACTTGATGTCCTGAGCTTCGAGCTTGGAAATGCCTTCCACGTGCGCCTTGTCAAACTGCACCGGAATGCCGAAAGCAATGGCCGACATGATGGTGGCCTTGTGGGCCGCGTCAACGCCCTCGATGTCAAAGGTTGGGTCGGCTTCGGCGTAGCCCAGGCGCTGCGCCTCCTTCAAAACCACGTCAAAAGCCAAGCCCTTGTCGCGCATTTCGCTCAAGATGAAATTCGTGGTGCCGTTGATGATGCCGGCGATCCATTCGATGCGGTTGGCCGTCAAGCCTTCACGCAAGGCCTTGATGATGGGGATGCCGCCGGCTACCGCCGCCTCAAACGCAACCATCACGCCCTTGCGATGCGCGGCCGCAAAAATCTCGGTGCCGTGCACGGCGAGCAGCGCCTTGTTGGCTGTGACCACATGCTTGCCGGCCTCAATGGCCTCCATCACCAAATCCTTGGCCAAGGTGTAGCCGCCGATCAACTCGATCACGATGTCAATCTCGGGGTTGGCAATGATGGCGCGCGGATCAGACACCACAACAACACCTTCGCCCACCATTGCGCGGGCCTTGGCCGTGTCGCGTCGGCAGACCATGGTGAGCTCAATGCCACGGCCTGCGCGCCTGAGGATTTCTTCTTGATTGCGCTTGAGCACGTCATGCACGCCACCGCCCACGGTGCCAATGCCCAAAAGCCCTACCTTGATGGGCGCCAGATTGCTAGATTTCATTCGAGATGGTCAAAAGTTAAAAGGGCCGGGGCTTGAGCGCAGTTTGCGTCTTGCCTAGAACGGCCGGGAACGTGAACGTATATGGCGTCGGGTGGTCAGACTGCCGCGCGCACAGCTGTCAGGCCAGGCTGCACGGCACTGCGCTTGCGGTAGTTCTCAAGGAACTTCGCAACACGGCCAATGGCTTCGCGAAGGTCATCCTCGTGCGGCAAGAACACGATGCGGAAATGGTCGGGTGTCGGCCAGTTAAAGCCTGTTCCCTGCACCAGCAGCACCTTGGTTTCCTGCAGCATTTCGTGAATGAACTGCTGGTCGTTTGCGATGGGGTACATCTTCGGGTCCAGGCGCGGGAACATGTACAAAGCCGCGCTCGGCTTGACGCAGCTCACGCCCGGAATGGCGGTGATCAGCTCATGCGCTATGTCGCGCTGCTTGCGCAAACGCCCGCCCTCGCCCACCAGGTCGTTGATGCTTTGGTAGCCGCCGAGCGCAGTCTGAATGGCCCACTGACCGGGCACATTGGCGCACAGGCGCATGCTCGAAAGCATGTTCAGCCCTTCGATGTAGTCACGGGCGCGCTTCTTGTCCCCGGACACCACCAGCCAGCCAGCGCGGTAACCGCAGGAGCGGTAGCTCTTGGAAAGGGAGTTGAAAGTGAGGGTCAGCACATCGTCCGACAAACTGGCGATGGCGGTGTGCTTGACCTCGTCGTACAGCACCTTGTCATACACCTCGTCAGCGAAAATCACCAGGCCGTGCTGCCGCGCGAGCTTGACGATTTCGCCAAGCAATTCGTCTGAGTAAAGCGCGCCCGTCGGGTTGTTCGGGTTGATGACCACGATGCCCTTGGTGTTGGGCGTGATCTTGCGTTTGAT
>CAZNQE010000212.1:0-2213 GCA_964575005.1 uncultured Polaromonas sp.
GGGCCGAGCAAAAAGTTGTGCTCGCGCGTGAGCAAAAAAGGCGTGCGCGCCAGCACATGCGCCAGCGGTGCGTCGGTGTACAGGCGCAGCGTCATCTCGGGGCCGACGTAGCGCACATGGTTGCTGCCGCGGGTCATCAGGGGCTCCACCCGGCCCCAGTCAAAGTGCGGGTCGATGCTGACGCGAATGCGCGGCGCGCCCCGCACCAGCTGCACCCGCCGCACGATGGTGGTGGGCCTGAAAAAGCGCGAGCGGCTTTGAAAGCGCGGTGCAAAGTCGGTGATCTCCAAGGCCTGGCCGGCGGTGTCCGTCAGCTCGGTGCGCAGCACTGCGGTGTTTGGCTCGTACCACTGGCGGGCGTGAGCGAAGTCCTCGATTTCAATGACGAAGGCGTTGCGGCCTGCGTCGGGTGGCCCCTCGCCCTCAAGCTCAGCTTCGTGCAGCAGCGCATGAAACACCGGGTCGCCGTCAAAGCGAGGCAGGCAACACCACACCAGGCGGCCGCGCTGGTCAATCAAGGCGGTGAAAGCGCAGTTGCCGATCACGCCCAGGCCCAGGGATGGCTCGGCTGGCGCGCAGAAGTTGGGGCGGGCTGTGGCGGTCATGGGGCGACGCTCAGACGGCAGTGCCTCGCGCTGCCGGGGCCGGCGCAGGCACGCTGGCGGCCAGCCACTCGCGCAGCGCCAAGGGGTCGGGGCAGCGGTGGCGCGCAATGCTGGGGCCGGCGCCCACCTTCACGCCTTCGCCGCCAACTGATTGCACCCAGGCAAAGCCGGCTTCGTCGGTGTTGTCATCGCCGGCAAACAAGGGCTGGCGGCCGGCAAAAGGCGGCTCCGCCATGAAGGCGGCGATGGCCCGCCCCTTGTCCACGCCGCTGGGCTTGGCTTCAAGCACGCACTTGCCGCGCAGCAGCTCCAGGCCTGGGCTGCGCCGCACGACCTCGAGCAAGGTGGCCAGGCAAAGCGCCTCAAGTTCAGGGGCCTGACGGTAATGCAGCGCCACCGAAGCCGACTTGCGCTCGACGCGCAGCCCCGCATGTTGCCGGGCCAGCGCTTGGGCCACACGGGTCACATCGGTCAAGGCCGGGCGTGGCCCGGCGTGACGCACCGAATGATGCACTGTGCGGGAGAGGCCGCTGGCCAGTCGGCGCTCAGCGCCATGCTCGGCGGCGGCGGGCAAGACCAAGGGCGCAAGAAAGACGTCCAGATCGGCCAAGCGGCGGCCGGAAATCAGAGCCAAAGCGCCATCCAGCCTGTGACTCAAGACCTGTAGCAAGGCAATGAGTTCACGCGGCACCTGCACTGCCTCGGGCTGGGGAGCGATCTCGGCCAAGGTCCCGTCAAAGTCGAGAAAGAGCGCGCTGCGCTGCGGGTCGAGTGGAGGCAATGCGTGCATCTTGCTCAGCCTACTTCGGTCAACGCCGTGCCATTTGTAGGGAAAAGCCGCCTCAAGGGCGTTCTGCAGTCCCTGGGTCCCACTGAACTGCGGGTTTGTCCCATGGCTGGCAGCCCAGAATTAATGAAAAATTAATTAATTCAGCGAGGCGGCTTGCGCCACTGGATTCAACAAGAGACGGGGCAAAGCCCCATTTTTTCCAAGTTCAACAAGTTCAACAAGTTATTGGAGACCGCAATGTTCAAGATGTCCCGCATCGCCGCTGCCCTGGTGGCCGCCACCACCGTACTCGCCGCCCAAGCCGGCGAAGTTGAAGTTCTGCACTACTGGACTTCCGGCGGTGAAGCCAAGTCCGTGGCCGAACTCAAGAAAATCATGCAGGCCAAGGGCCACACATGGAAAGATTTCGCAGTGGCTGGCGGCGGCGGCGACAACGCAGCCACCGCATTGAAAAGCCGCGTGGTCTCCGGTAATCCGCCGGCTGCCGCCCAGATCAAAGGCCCAGCCATCCAGGAATGGGCTTCTGAAGGCGTGCTCGCCAACCTCGACACCGTCGCCAAAGCCGAAAAGTGGGACTCGCTCCTGCCTAAAGTCGTCGCTGACGTCATGAAATACAAGGGCAACTACGTTGCCGCACCGGTCAACGTGCACCGCGTGAACTTCGTCTGGGCCAACCCTGAAGTGCTGAAAAAAGCTGGCGTGGCCGGCATGCCCAAGAACTACGATGAGTTCTTTGCAGCCGCCGAAAAAATCAAGGCTGCTGGCCTGATCCCCGTGGCGCACGGTGGCCAGAACTGGCAAGACTTCACCACCTTTGA
>CAZNQE010000213.1:0-2204 GCA_964575005.1 uncultured Polaromonas sp.
CTCCCGAGTTCGACACTTGCAACCCGATTCGCGGCCACGAGCACTTGCCTGGGTCATATGAATCAACCACTTGCAAGCGCTCGGCAGGTCGTTTTCTGATTTTCTTGTAGTGCCAATCTTGCTGGTTTAAGTAGTTTTTTTGTGATGATCATGGCGCTATACTCGGCGCATGTTCCTCAAGGTCTCCTCCTCCGGCGGTCACCGCTACGTGCGGCTGGTGGAGTCGTTTCGCAACGAGGATGGCCAACCCAGGCAACGCACCGTCGCCACCCTGGGGCGCCTGGATGAGGCGGGGGGACCGCTCGATGCTCTGCTGGGTGCCCTGCTGCGCGCCAAGGGCCGGCCTGTAGGTGACGGTGATCCGTCTCAGGTGCGCTTCGAGTCGGCCCTTGCCTTGGGCGATGTGTGGACCCTGGACGCCTTGTGGCATGAACTCGGGTTCCACGGCCTGGGCGCCGTCTTCCGGCGCGCCCGGTTCACCACCGCGGTCGAGCATGCGATCCGCGTGATGGTCTTCAACCGACTGTGCGACCCAGAGTCCAAGCTGGGCGTGCTGCGCTGGCTACACACCGTCAGCATGCCCGGCATCGACGTGGACAAGCTGACGCATCAGCACTTGCTACGCAGCATGGATGCGCTGATGGACCACCAGCAAGCCGTCGATGACTGCGTGGCCCAGTTGCTTCGTCCCCTCATCGATGAAGACCTATCGGTGGTCTTCTACGACCTGACCACCATCCGCGCCGCGGGCCTTAGCCAGCAAGACGGCGATGTGCGTCACTTCGGTATGTCCAAAGAGGGCGTGATCGCCCGCCAGTTCATGCTGGGCGTGGTGCAGACGGCCGATGGCATGCCGATCTTCCACGAGGTCTTCGACGGCAACACGGCCGAGGCCCCAACGCTGGAGCCCACGCTCAAGAAGGTGCTGACGCGCTACCCGCACATCCGCCGCCTGGTGGTGGTAGCCGACCGCGGGCTGCTCTCGCTCGACAACATCGAGGCGCTGTCCAAGTTGCACGTGGGTGCTGGTGTGGGCACTGATGGGGGCGCAGGACGGCCGCTGGAATTCATCCTGGCGGTGCCGGGGCGGCGCTACGGTGAGTTTGTCGATCTGCTGGAGCCCATGGCCGCCCGCATGGCCCAGGCCACGGATGAGATCGTCGAAGAGGCGCAGTGGCAGGGCCATCGCTTGGTGGTGGCCCACAACCCCCTGCGTGCGACCGAGCAGACCCAGGAGCGCCTTGCGCGCATCCATGCCCTGCAGCAACGCGCCGATCAGTTGGCTGGCAAGCTCGACGCCCAGGACGAAGGCAAAGTCCAGCGCGGGCGCAAGCTCTCGGATTCCGGCGCCAAGGCCCGCTTCTTCCACGAGGTCAGCGACGCGCACCTGGCGCGCATCATCAAGGTGGACCTGCAGTCCGATCTGTTCACCTATGCGATCGATGAGACCGCGCTAGCACGAGCGCAGCTCATGGACGGCAAGCTGATGCTGGTCACCAACGTCAAAGACCTGAGCCCAGCCGAGGTGGTCCAGCGCTACAAGTCACTGGCCGACATCGAGCGCGGCTTCAAGGTGCTCAAGTCCGAGATCGAGATCGCCCCGGTCTTCCACCGCCTGCCCGAGCGCATCAAGGCCCACGCCAGTATCTGCTTCATCGCGCTGATCCTGTACCGCGTCATGCGCCAGCGCCTCAAGCTCGCCGGCAGCGATCTGTCGCCAGAAACCGCCCTGGCCGACCTGCGCCGCATCCAGCGCCATACCGTCAGCATCGACAGCGCCGCCCCCATCCACGGCGTCTCCACCATCCACCCCCGCCAGGCCGATGTCTTGGCCGCACTCAACGTCAAGAAACCTACCCAAGACGCCCAGCTGTCCCTGTTGTAGTGGCAATTTTTAAGACCTGCCCTATACAGATCAGGCACTTACAGCAGTTGGTGTCGAACTCGGTTGGCCAAGCGCAAAATCTCGCGAAACGCAAGAAAGAAAGAAAACGACAAGGACCAAGTCAAGACATCGGAGAAACCCGGCGACAAGCCCACGCAGTGCCCCTGCGCCAGCAAGCACCCAGTGGTCATCGCCACCGGCGAGAAGTCCCTCACGCAGACGGATTTTTCGCTCGGTGGCCCGATTGCGGTCGCTTGGCTGCGCCAATACCGCAGCGGCGATGCGCGCACCGGCGGCTGGTTCGGCCAGGGCTGGAGCC
>CAZNQE010000214.1:0-2188 GCA_964575005.1 uncultured Polaromonas sp.
GTACACCTACGACGCGACCTTCGTGTTGGTGGACGCCATGCAGCGCGCCAAATCGACCGATCCAAAGGTCTACACGCCTGAGCTGATCAAGACGAACTTCAAAGGCATCACCACCACCATCGCTTTCGAGCCAAACGGCGAGTTGAAGAACCCAGCCATCACCTTGTACGTGTACAAGGACGGCAAGAAGTCGGCTCTGAACTAAGCCATTGGCAAAGTTTTAGCGCTCATGAAAAAGCCACCCTCGGGTGGCTTTTTCTTTGGGGGTTCCAGTCAGGGTTGACGAACCTCTATATGGATTTCGTTGCGCCGCCAGGGCGGCAGCGTCCAGGGTGGGTCGTATCGGGCCAGTTGCGGTGGGCCCAGCGGTTCCCACTGGCGTGCAGCAATCCAGGCCTTCAGTTCTTCTGTTTTGGCCTGCACTTTTGCTTCTCCGTTGAGGCCGGAGTAGCTGATGACCGCTGCTGTGCGGGCTGGCGCCTGGCGCAATTCAACGGCAGGGTTGTTTGGCTGGGGCAGCGTGCCCAGGCTGTACTGACCGGGCATCACAAACTGCACACGCCACTCAGGCGCAGCTTTGAAGTCCGCGCCGCTCGAAGCGCCCAAGGGCTCAACGGCCACGGGCGCTGTCATGGCGATGGTGGTTTTCTTGTCGGGCGTGGTGGCCGCGTTGTTGCCAAAAATATAGTCGGCAATGCGCCGAAAGCCCTGGTTGGACGCCGCGTCCATGTCACCCTTGACCACGGTTTCTGCCACGACCAGGGCGGGGTAGCGCCGCAGCTCAAAAGCGCCGTCCTTGACGAGCGACTGGTACGGGGGTTCTTCAACAGCCATGGCCGTACTCACAGCCCCCACCAAGCCTAGCGCACAGGCAAAGCGGCGGGCTGTGGATTTAGCTCGCATCTGTTGGCGACCCAGCTTCTGGGGCTTGGGCTTGAATGTCATCCAAGGGCGGTCGGCACATTTTTTCCCCGTCCCAGCGCTGGCCGCACCAGCAATTGCCTTGCGAGTCAATGATGCAAGTGCCCGTGCCGCAGCAACGTTCGTCTTCTGTCATGGCTGATCCTTCTAGTTGAAAGCGCCGCGAAAACAAAAAAGCCCGGACAGGCCGGGCTCTTTGCTTTACTTGGCCCCAGTTGGAAATTGGTGCACTCAATTTTGGCGGAAAGGGCGGGATTCGAACCCGCGGTGGGTATAACCCCACGCACGCTTTCCAGGCGTGTGACTTAAACCGCTCATCCACCTTTCCGCGAAGCCTCTGATTGTAGCAGTGCGGCAAGGTGCTTCCTGCGTAGCGTGCAAGGAAGCTCGGCTCATTACTGCGTAGCGTCCTTGCCTTGGTAGGCATGCGCCTGCAGGTCTTCAAGGCGAACCACGCTGAGCGCCTTGTGGTGCGTGCACTCCAGCACCACGGGCGGCGCGAAGCCCGCTTCAAGCGCCTCTTTCCAGCGCAGCACGCACAGGCACCAGCGGTCGCCGGCCTTCAGGCCGGCAAAGCGCCACTGCGGTCGCGGCGTCACGAGGTCGTTGCCGCGTGCCACTGAAAAGTCGAGGAAGGCCTGCGTCACCCGTGCGCATACGAGGTGTGAACCGCTGTCGCTTTCGTCGGTTTCGCAGCAGCCGTCCCGGAAGTAACCCGTCAGCGGGTCATAAGAGCAGGGTTGCAGGGGTGTGCCAAGAACGTTGAGCGTGGTCATGTTGAACAGTAGGTCTTAAATCTTGTTGGCTTGCAGCATTTTCATGGCCGAGCCGACCAGGGCGGCGACTTCAGTCATGTTGCTGGGCACGATGAGGGTGGTGGTCGCGTCGGCCGCAACGCGGGAATAGGCTTCAACGGCTTTTTCAGCCACCTTGAGCTGCACGGCCATGTCGCCGCCGGGCTGGCGGATGGCAGCCGCCACCAGCGCAATGGCGCCGGCGGTCGCGTCGGCAACGGCGGTGATGGCGGCGGCTTCGCCCTGGGCTTTGTTGATGGCAGCGAGCTTCTCGCCTTCAGAGCGGGCAATGAAAGCTTCGCGTTCACCTGTGGCGATGTTGATCTGTTCCTGGCGCCGGCCTTCGGAAGCGGCGATCAGCGCGCGCTTTTCCCGCTCGGCGGTGATTTGCGACTGCATGGCATGCAGGATTTCTTTGGGCGGCGTCAGGTCCTTGATCTCGTAGCGCAGCACCTTGACGCCCCAGTTCAGCG
>CAZNQE010000215.1:0-2166 GCA_964575005.1 uncultured Polaromonas sp.
GCAATGCCGTGACAGCATCGCGGCTCGGCAGGTCTCGCCTGAGCATGCGGTTGTCTTCGCGCTCATGGTTTCTTTGTTTGTCCAGCTGTTCCTTGTTGAGCGTATCGAATGAGGTGACGTTGGTCGGGAAGCCGTAGCCGGGCAGGAAGCCACCGCTGGCCAGTTCGCGCAACAGGTATTCCTCGGTCAGACGTTTGGCCTGGATGGTCAGGGCGCGGAAGGCGGGCTCACGCTGTTGCCTTTGCTCATCGAAGTTGCTCAGCTGCGCCTTGACCGCGAAATACTCGCCATACCAGCCTTCCAGCATGGTCTCCATCATCTTGGCGGCTTCGGAGGCGAGCGTGGACAGCGGCACGCCACCATCGAAGCAGGTATTGCGCAGCAGCATCTGCAGGCCTTTCGTCAGCCTGGCATCTTGCTGCGTTTCGAAGCAGCGGAGCTTGGCGATGAACTCGTCTGCCTTGGACTCGCCCTTGGGCAGGGCCCACCATGCCAGGTTGAGCTTGTTGAGTTCACCTTTGCCGCCAGCATGCTCCATCTGCTGCCAGAGGAAGCTGGCCAGCCACATGGCGTTGAGGTGGCGCTGAACGATCCCCGGACTTTCGAGCTTGATGACGGGCGCTGGCAACTGGGTGACGAAGGGCCACAGCGGCTGGCCGAACACCATCTGGTCGTGCGGGTTGTTCTTGCACACCGTCAGCGCGATCGAGCGGGTTTCGCCGCGGCGGCCGGCTCGGCCGGCACGCTGCAGGTAGTTGGCCGGGTGCGGCGGCACGTTGTTCATCGCCACGACGCTGATGCCACCGATGTCGACACCCATCTCCATCGTGGTCGAGCAGCTCAGCAGGTTGATCGTGCCTTGCTTGAAACGGTCCTCGTAGTCCTGCAGCACCGCTCCGGACTGCTGAGCCGAGTGCTCGGCCGTGCGGTAGTAGCGCACCCCTTCGACGATACGGTCGTTGATGTCTGACCAGATGCCTTGCTCACGCAGCTGCGCCACGTCACGGTCTTTTGCAAGCCAGGCGCGGGCCGCTTCGGTGCGTTGTTCCTGCGTCGGAAAATCGTCCTTGATGCCAGGCCACTTCGGAATCCGGATGCTCGGACACTCGATGGTGGACGCCTTGCGCTTGTGGCCGGGCAGGTAGGGGGTCAGGCCGCGCAGGGTCACATCGAGCACGCGGCGTGTCACCGGGCAGGTCCAAGCCTGGTCGACAAGGCCGAAAGCCAGATCATCGAGCGCCAGGTAACGGCCGTCGGTCGCCTTGCGCAGCAACTCGAGCCGCACCAGATCATCCCAAGCGGCCTTCAGTATCAAGTCGACGGTGTCGCGCCCATCCTTGGTTTCGATATCCTTCTGGCAAGCAGCAGCCAGCAGTCGGACCATGCGGTTTTGCAAACCAACCTTGTGGGTCTGTGGCCAGCGCCTGTAGATTCCGACGGCCTTGTCCTTGCTATCAGGGTGAAGGAACTTGGCGCTCACGGTCTTCTTGCCGATCCATTTCTGCCAGTCGCGGCTGAACTCCAGACAGGACATCTCGCGCACCACGAAGTCGAGCGTGAGCTTGAGCAGCTGCCGCCATTCCTCCACGCTCATCTGGGCATGGCTGAGCACCTGTGTCGGCACGACGCTCACACGATCGAGCTTGGGATACTGCACCGCGACCAAGCCCAGCGTTTCCAGGCTATTGCCACGCTTGGGACGGCGGGAGAACTCGCGGAACAGGAACAACCTTGCCAGTTCCAGCGCCCCTCCATCCCCTGCGAACTGAGCTGGATTGATCTCACGGTAGTAAGAAAGTGCCCAGCGCCAGATGTCTGTTTCATGCATGGACAGCTGCTTGGCCAACACTTCGAATGACACTGGCTGCGGCTTGTACTGTGCCAGTTTAAGCTTCTTTTTTTCGAGCTGAATTTTTGCTCTAGCATTTCCAGCTTCGCTTTCAGCCTCCAAATACTTGATGTCATCTAGTAATTCGATAACCTCGGGATTGGAGGAGACATCCGATCGGCTGGCCAGATACTGGTAGACCGCAGAGCGCAAGGTGTTGCGCTCTGCATCGCGCTGAAGCGACGCCGCCATGCGCGCCGTGCCCTGGCGGCTGTCGGTGAACGTGATCATGCGCCGCCCGCGCAGGGGCTTGTTGAGCGCATCGTCACCGTCCGGGC
>CAZNQE010000216.1:0-2129 GCA_964575005.1 uncultured Polaromonas sp.
TCCTGGTCACGGGCTGGCCGGGCGCGTGGAACTCGAGCTCGGACAGCAGGGGATAGGACAGCTCGAGCAGCCAGTCGGCAGGCGCGGCAGGGCTGCGGCTCAGGCACAGTCGCAGCCAGTAGGCCGAGGCGGTATAGCCAAAGCTCGGCGAGCCCTGGCCGGCCCGCCAGGGCTGGAAGCGCGCGGCGACCGCCGGCTGCTCGAGGTCCTCGAGCAGCAGCTGCCGCGTGGGGTCCTCGAGATACTGCACCGCCCTGGCCAGATCGACCCGGCCGGGCTCGACGCCGAGCTCGAACGCCCGTGCGCTGCCGATGCCGCACAGCAGTCCCAGCACCAGCCAGGCGCGCCAGAAGCCGGTCAGCAGCCGCGGCAGGCTCATGGGCTGGCCTCCGGGCCGGCAGCCTCGACGGCCGAGCCGGCCGGCGCGGGACGCTGCAGCAAGAGCGCCAGCGCGCGCAGGTCGGCGCGCCCGGCCAGTTCGGCGACGCGGCGCGCAAAGGCCGCATGCTGCGGCTGACTGGCGAGCAGGCCGGCCGCCCAGTCCTCCAGGTCCGACACCGCTCCCAGGCGCTGCAGCGCGCTCGCCTCGGCCAGCAGCTCGGCCGCCGGGACGGTCAGCTCGTCCGCCGCCCGGGGCGCAGCAGCCCCCTCCGGCGCGGCGGACGGCGACACCGCGCAGGGCTCTGGCAGCTCGACGGGCAGCAGGACTCGCATCGTCGTGCCCTGCCCCGGCGCGCTGTCGGCGACGATTTCGCCGCCCATGCGCTCGGTCCAGTGGCGTGCGATCGCCAGGCCCAGGCCCAGGCCGGGAAAACCGGCCGCCTCGTCGGCGCGGCGGTAGGGCTCGAACACCACGGCCAGCTGGCTCGCGCTCATCCCCGGCCCGCTGTCGCGCACGGTGAAGACCAGCCGCGGCGTCCGGGACGCCAGCTCGGCATCGACCCGGAACTCGACCCGGCCGGCGCGCGTGAACTTGGCCGCGTTGTCCAGCAGGTTGATCAGGACCTGGCGCAGGCGGCGACTGTCGACCCTGATGCGGGGCGGCAGGCCGGGCGCAGGATGAAAGACGAATTCGCTGCCCCCCGCGAGTACCAGGCCCTCGGCCTCGAACGCCAGTCCCGCCAGCAGGGGCTGGGTCTCGACCGGCTCGCTGCGGACCTCGTCGACCGAACCGTCCTGGCTGGCCTGGTCGATCAGGTCGTCGATCAGGCCCAGCAGGTGGGTGGCACTGCGGTGGATGACTGCACCGTATTCGGCCGGCAGGCCGCCGGCCTTCTCGAGCGGCGCCGCCAGCTCGACGATCTCGCTCACCGGCCGCAGCAGGTCGTGGTTGACGCGAGCCAGCAGTTCGCTGCGCGCATGGTGGGCCTCTTCGGCAGCGATGGTGGCATCCTGCAGGCTCTGGGTACGCTCGCGCACCAGGGCTTCAAGCCGTTGCTGCTCATCCTGCCGGGACTTGAGCAAGGCCACCTGGGCGGCACGATAGGCCTTTTGCTCGCCATAGTCCCGGCGCAGCAGGCCAAACACCATCACCAGGGCCAGCCCCAGCGAGGGGCTGAGGGTCAGGCGGTCGGACAGGATGAAGTCGGACGACAGCCTGCCTTCCTGCTCGAGCAGCCGCAGGATGATGGCGACCCAGAGACTCAGGGTGGCGACAAAATACAGGCTCGCGTTGGCCACGCGGCGGCGCCAGGCCGCCAGGATCGAGATCGGCCAGACCAGGCAGAAGACCAGCATCAAGGGCACGGCCGCGACATTGGCGGCGAACAGGTCGCCCCATGCCGACTGCCCCAGGACCACCAGGTTGATGGCAATATAGGACAGGTACGCCAGGCGCCAGCCAGGCTGCTGGTACAGGCGCAGGAAGGACAGCGTGAAGACCGCGCACAGGGTGACGCAGAGGTTAGACAGCACCAGCGTCGCGCGCACCGCCAGCTCGCCCCCGCTGGAAAAGAAAAAGCGGTACAGATAGCCATCGAAGGACAGCTCGTAGAGCGCCACCAGGCAGAGCCAGCCGGCCAGCAGCAGCATGTCGCGGCTGCGCCGTGCCAGGCCGTGAACCAGCATGTAGAGGACGACGCCCAGCACGGCGCTGATAGGCGCCAGCTGGCGCACGATCAGGTCGGACT
>CAZNQE010000217.1:0-2122 GCA_964575005.1 uncultured Polaromonas sp.
GCTTGGTGCCTTGCGCACTGAAAAACTTGATGCCGTTGTCGGGATAGGCGTTGTGGCTGGCGCTGATGACCACGCCCAGGCTGGCACGCTGTGCCCGCGTGAGGTAGGCCACGCCCGGCGTGGGCAAGGGCCCCAGCAAGACCACGTCAACGCCGGCCGAGTTGAAGCCGGATTCGAGCGCGCTTTCCAGCATGTAGCCCGAGATGCGGGTGTCCTTGCCGATCAACACGGTCGGGCGTTCTTCAGTGCGCTTGAGAACCCGGCCCACGGCATGCGCCAGGCGCAACACAAAGTCGGGGGTGATGGGGCTCTGCCCGACCGTCCCGCGAATCCCATCGGTTCCAAAAAATTGCCTGCTCATTGAAGTACTCCGGAGGCGACTTGCCCTGTTATTTTTGCGTGCGCCTTAGCGCATGGAAATTACTACTATCGTACCAACTGCTCAGCTTGCCGCAGCCCAAACCTTGAGCGATGTCACAGTTTCATGAACATCATGGACGCGCACGATGCGGGCACCCCGCTCAACCGCCAGCAAGGCCGCCGCCACACTGGGCAGCATACGGTCACCCGCCAGGCCGTTCGGCTCACAAACGGCGCCGAGCGACGACTTGCGCGACCAGCCGGCCAAAAGGCCAAAGCCAAGACCAAGCAACTCAGCCTGCCGGCGCAGCAACTCAAAGTTCTGCGCCACTGTCTTGCCAAAGCCGATGCCGGGGTCGAGCACGATGCGTGGCGCTGCGACTCCGATGGCCTGCAGATCCGCAGCCCGCGCAGCCAGAAAGTCGCGCACCTGCGGCAGCACCTCGCCGGCCATGGGCACGGCCTGCATGGTCGTTGGCTCTTTGTGCATATGCATCAGGCAAACACCGCAGGTCGGATGCGCCGCCACGACCTCTGCCGCCCCTACTTGCCGCAAGGCCCAGACGTCATTGATGATGTCCGCGCCCAAGTCCAGCGCAGCTTGCATCACCTGGGGCTTGTAGGTATCTACTGAAACGGGCACACCCAAAGTCAAGGCATGGCGCAAGACGGGCAGCAGGCGAGCCAGTTCGTCTTCGAGCGGCAAAGCCTGGGCACCGGGCCGGGTTGATTCGGCCCCGATGTCCAGAATGTCGGCGCCGTCTTTAAGCAGTTGCTCGCAATGAGACAGGACGCGGCGGGGCTCTGTGGGCGAGAAGTAATGACCACCATCAGAAAACGAGTCGGGCGTGGCATTCACGATGCCCATGACGCGCGGTCTGCTCAGATCAATCTGAAACCGGCTGGTCTGCCATATCTTTTGCCCGGGCGCAGCGGAAAAATTAGCCATAGAAGTCAAGGCTGCAAAGCAAGAGTCAACATAAAAAAACCGGGGCGAACCCCGGTTGTCTTCAAGCGTAGCGCCCGCCTCAAGCCACCGTCGGCGCAGGGTCCGTGGCCACTGCTGGTGTACCGCCGCTGCTGGAGCCGCCACCGACGGATGGATTGCGAGGCACCCAATCCTTCGGCGGACGTGGCTCGCGCCCGGCCATGATGTCGTCGATCTGCTCGATGTCGATGGTTTCCCATTCCATCAGGGCCTTGGCCATGGCGTGCATCTTGTCCTGGTTGGCCTCAATCAGGTTACGCGCCAAGGTGTATTGCCCGTCAATGATGCGGCGCACTTCCGAGTCGACCTTTTGCATGGTCTGCTCGCTCATGTTGGTGGTCTTGGTCACCGAGCGTCCCAGGAACACTTCGCCTTCGTTTTCAGCGTAGACCATGGGGCCAAGGGCCTCGGTCATGCCGTAGCGTGTCACCATGTCGCGGGCAATCGAGGTTGCGCGTTCAAAGTCGTTGCTGGCGCCCGTCGTCATCTGGTTCATGAAGACTTCTTCAGCGATACGGCCACCGAACAACATGCTGATCTGGCTAAGCATGTATTCGCGGTCATAGCTGTAGCGGTCTTGCGCTGGCAGGCTCATTGTCACGCCCAAGGCGCGGCCACGCGGAATGATGGTGACCTTGTGCACCGGATCGCACTTGGGCAGCAGCTTGCCCAGCAGCGCGTGGCCTGACTCGTGGTAAGCCGTGTTGCGTCGCTCTTCTTCGGGCATGACCATGCTCTTGCGCTCAGGGCCCATCAGGATCTTGTCCTTGGCCT
>CAZNQE010000218.1:0-2059 GCA_964575005.1 uncultured Polaromonas sp.
GGTACTTCCTGGTTCGCACCAGGGATTTGAGGCCAAGTCCCTGCATCAGACGCGAACGGTCTTGTGGTTGACGACCTCGCCGGCATGACCAAGGGTGAGTGTGATGCGCCGATAGCCGTAACGGCCCTTGTGGCGCTCATAGATGGCTCGGATTCGCGCTTTCAGCCCAGCGAATCTGTCGCCTGCCCCAAGCACTTTGGCCTGGTAGTAGAACGTGCTGCGCGAGAGCCCTGCAGTCTTGAGCAGCGCGGGCAACGGGTGGTCCGGCCTCAGTTCGATCACGGCTTGCGCTTTCTCTGCGCAGCTTGCCGATTCGCTCGAACCAAGGCATCCAATTTTTTTAGGTACGCCACCTCCGCGCGCAGGTATTCGTTTTCCTTGCGCAGCGCTTGCAGCGTGCACGCATCGTCGGCATGCGCTGGCGTGGGTTCGGGTGGCTTGGGCGCTGTCATCTTCTTCGGGCGACCTCGGGGCTTGGGTATGAGGGTATCTACACCGCCATCATGGTACTGACGCTCCCAGGTCGATACGACGCTATGCCCGCCGCGCACGTCAAATAGCGCAGATGCTTGGCGGTACGAGAGTTCCTCTGCCCACATCTTGCGCAAAACGCCCAGTTTGAACTGCGCGTCGTAGTGGCCGTACTTCTTGCGCAGCCCCTGAACTCCGGGTTGCTGATACCCCTTTACCCAACGGCGCAACGTACTGTGGTCCAGCCCGTATCGCAAGGCTATCGCTTGCGCACCAGACGATTCGGAAAGATATCGCCGTACAACTTCGAGCTTGAAGCTCTCATCGTGTTTCGCCATGAAAAACACCCCAAAGGTTAGATCGGTGTCCAACTTCTTGGGGTCAGTTCATTGCGCCGGGCTTTTTGCTGGGGCGGACCTTCAGGCGGGACTGGACCGCAGGCCGTACACCTTGCCACCGAGAAAAACGTACTCGGCCCGAAGGATGGGTGCACCGGCTTCGTCCTTGAACGTGAACCCCACCAGCGACAACGCATCGCCGTTCTTGATCTCGGGCATCTGCCACTGGCCCAGGCGGAAGAGCGGCGCCAGTTCAACTTCCCAGCGCCGATCACGCCGGGTCGGTACCACGGCACTGGCCAGCAATGCCGGGCCGTCGACACCAGCCGTTTGTGCCGGCAAGGCGCGCTGCGCCAGATCGGCTGGAACCCGAAGCGTCTCGGGCAACTCGATCACCAGCTCGGCATGCGGATTGCGCCATTTCACATCGACCGCCTTGCCCTCGAGGTAGATGGGGCGGCCCTGGTCAAAACTGCTCCAGCCGTGGTGGGCCAGCGCCCCCGAAGCAACACCTCCCCAGCCCAGCGCAGCGGCGCATTGCATGAATTCACGTCGTTGCATGGGGTTCTCCTTCAAACATAGGCAATCCAGCGGCCGCAGGTGACGATCAGAATCCAGATCGCCGTGGACAAGAGCATGCTCAGCCGAGCAGTGGTGTCCTGAAGCTGAAGCGAACGGCGTGCATGAAACCAACCCGCATTGCAGCCGGCCAGCATGATCAACGCGATCTTGGCTGTGAACACACGATTGGCCAACAGTTCCCCGGGTTGGGTTCCAAACATCAGCAACCCTGTCGCCGTCGCCACGCCAAAACCCAGGCCGACCAAGCCGAGGCTCAGTCTGGCCAGCGGCTCGATCGGCAACGCCGATGCCCAGCCGAACACGCGCATTTCCAGCAGCACCAGATTGCCCAGGATCAGGGCCACCCCGATCAGGTGCGCCACCTCCAGCATGGGGTAGGCCCAGGGGTGGGCGCCCAGAGCAACCAGCATGGTCAGCCCGCCAGCAGGTCCAAGGCCAGGGCCAGGCGGGCCTTGACAGGCGAAAGTCCGGCGGAATCCGGCAAGGGTTGGCCGGTGTGCGGCACCACACGACCCTGTGCGCAGCGGCTGGCCACCACCACCTCGACGCCGCTGGCCTGCGCTTGTTTCAGCGATCGCAGCAAGTCGTCGTGCACGGTGCCGTTGCCGGTGCCAGCCACCACGATGCCGCTCAGCCGAGCCGCCGCATGGTGTCCAAGCAATGCGCGC
>CAZNQE010000219.1:0-2039 GCA_964575005.1 uncultured Polaromonas sp.
GAAGACCTGGGCGGCGGCGATGTGCACACGCGCCTGTCAGGCGTGGCCGACCACCTGGCGCAAAACGACGCGCATGCCTTGGCCTTGGCCCGCCAGGCCATCGCCAGCCTGAACCACCGCAAAGACGTGGCGCAAGCCCTGCGCCCACCCGTGCCGCCGCTGTATGACGCCAAAGAGTTGTATGGCGTGATCCCGGCCGACACCCGCAAGCCTTATGACGTGCATGAGGTGATTGCCCGCATCGTGGACGGCAGCGAGTTCCATGAGTTCAAGGCGCGCTTTGGTGCCACGCTGGTCTGCGGCTTTGCGCACATTGAGGGCATGCCGGTGGGCATCATTGCCAACAACGGCGTGCTGTTTTCAGAGTCAGCGCAAAAGGGCGCGCACTTCATCGAACTTTGCTGTCAGCGCAAAGTGCCGCTGGTGTTTTTGCAGAACATCACGGGCTTTATGGTCGGTAAGAAATACGAGAACGAAGGAATCGCCCGCCACGGCGCCAAGATGGTCACGGCCGTGGCCACGGCCAACGTACCCAAGTTCACCGTCATCATTGGCGGCAGCTACGGCGCGGGCAACTACGGCATGTGCGGCCGCGGCTTTTCACCGCGTTTTTTATGGATGTGGCCGAACGCGCGTATCTGCGTCATGGGCGGCGAGCAGGCGGCTGGCGTGCTGGCGACCGTCAAGCGCGACGGCATTGAAGCGCGCGGCGGCCAGTGGAGCGCCGAAGAAGAAGCGGCCTTCAAGCAACCTGTGCTCGACCAGTTCGGCCACCAGTCGCACCCCTACTACGCCAGCGCCCGCCTGTGGGACGACGGCGTGATCGACCCGGCCGACACGCGCCGCGTGCTGGCTCTGGGCTTGTCTGCGTCTTTGAATGCGCCGATTCCGGATGCGAAATTTGGCATTTTCCGCATGTAATGTGTATGATTTCTATATTTTATACACATCAAGGGTTTTGCCATGCGAACCAATATCGAGATTGATGACGAGTTGATGGCCGCGGCCATGGAGGCGGGCGGCTTCAAGACCAAGAAGGAAGCGGTCGAAGAAGGCTTGCGCCTTGTACGCCGCCGCAAGGTTTATGAGGGCTTGCTTGCCTTGCGCGGCAAATTGCAGTGGGACGACTCGGACGAAGGCTGGGCGCTCGCCGCGGCCCAAGCTGGACAAACCGTGCAAGAGCCTGAGGCTGGCTTTGCAGAGCCAGCCGCCCCCAAAGGTGGCGACAAGGTGGCGAGCAAAACCAAAGTCCCCGCCCGTGCTCGGAGCAAAGCCAAATGATTCTGGTGGACTCCAGCGTCTGGATCGACTTTTTCAGGGGTGAGCGCAGCGCGCCCTGCCTGGCCCTGGCGCAGTGCCTGGCTGATTCGAGCGTGGAAGTTGGCATGGCTGATCTGGTGCTGTTTGAGGTGATGCGCGGCTTTAAAGAAAACCGGGCCATGCATCAAGCCCAGGCGCTGATGCGCGCGCTGCCGCAAGTCGAGATCGCGGGTACCGAACCTGTACTGAAAGCCGCCGAGCGCTACCGCCAACTGCGTGCGCAGGGTCGCACGGTAGGCAGCGCCATCGACGTGCTGCTGGCCAGCTACTGCATCACGCACGGTCACATGCTGCTGCACTGCGACGCTGACTTTCAATCCCTCCAGACGCTGGGTGGCTTGGCCACCTGGGCGCACTGAGAAGAAATCAATAAGGAAAGACGCCATGCAACACAGCATCTACCAAAGCCCAGAACACGAGCAACTGCGCGAGCAAGTGGCGCGCTTCATCGCCAAAGAAGTTGAGCCGCACGCTGCCGCCTGGGAGGAAACGGGCATGGTGCCGCGCGAGGTGCTCAAGCGCATGGGCCAAGCTGGTTTGTTTGGCTTGATGTACGAGGGTGCTTATGGCGGCGCTGAGGCCGACCCGCTGACCAACCTCGTGTTTGCCGAAGCGCTGTCGCAGTCCACCTTTGCCGGCTTCATCATCACGGTGCTGGTGCACACCGACATGGCCAGCCCGCACCTGCACCATGCGGGCAGCGCCGCACAAAAAGAAAA
>CAZNQE010000220.1:0-2039 GCA_964575005.1 uncultured Polaromonas sp.
CGCCGTGGTGCCACAGGTCCAGCGCGCAGTTCAGCGCGGTCTGGCCGCCCATGGTCGGCAAGATCGCATCGGGCCGTTCCTTGGCGATGATTTTCTCTACCGTCTGCCAGGTGATCGGCTCGATGTAGGTCACGTCAGCCGTGGCCGGGTCGGTCATGATCGTGGCGGGGTTGCTGTTGATCAGAATGACTTTGTAGCCCTCTTCACGCAGCGCCTTGCAGGCTTGCACACCCGAGTAGTCGAACTCGCAGGCCTGGCCAATGATGATGGGGCCGGCCCCGATGATGAGGACGGATTTAATGTCTGTGCGCTTGGGCATTATTTTTTCTCCTGGGCCGTGGCCATCAATGCCGTGAAGCGGTCAAACAGGTAAGCAATGTCGTGCGGGCCGGGCGAGGCTTCAGGGTGACCCTGGAAGCAAAACGCCGGCTTGTCGGTGCGGGCCAGGCCCTGCAAAGTGCCGTCGAACAGGCTGATGTGAGTGGGGCGCAGATTGGCTGGCAGCGACTTTTCGTCCACCGCAAAACCATGGTTCTGGCTGGTGATGCTGACGCGCTGGTTGTCCAGGTCTTTGACCGGGTGGTTGGCGCCGTGGTGGCCGAACTTCATCTTGAAGGTCTTGGCGCCACTGGCCAGCGCCATGATCTGGTGGCCCAGGCAAATACCGAAGGTCGGGATGCCGGTCTCGATCAGCTCACGAGCCGCCTCAATGGCGTAGTCGCAAGGCTGTGGGTCGCCGGGGCCGTTGGCCAAGAAGATGCCGTCTGGTTTGAGCTTGAGCACGTCTGCCGCAGGCGTTTGCGCTGGCACTACGGTGATGCGGGCGCCGCGCTCGGCAATCATGCGCAAGATGTTTTTCTTCGCGCCGAAGTCGTAGGCGACCACATGAAAGCGTGGAGCGGCCTGCACGCCATAGCCGGGCGTGCCGTCTGCACGGGCCAGCTTCCATTCGGTTTCAGTCCAGCTGTAGTTTTCCTTGGCGGAAACCACACGGGCCAGGTCCAGCCCGTTCATGCTGGGGGCGCCTTTAGCTGCGGCCACGGCCTTGTCGATCGCGGCCTGGCTGACGGCTTCGCCAGCGGCCAGCGCCAGAATGCAGCCGTTTTGTGCGCCTTTGGTGCGCAGGTGGCGGGTCAACTGGCGGGTGTCGATGTTGGCAATCGCGACCGTGTTTTCGCGGACCAGGTACTCGGACAGCGAGACGGTCTGGCGAAAGTTCGAGGCAATCAGAGGCAGGTCTTTGATGATCAGACCGGCGGCATGGACTTTATGGGCTTCGATGTCCTCAGCGTTGACGCCGTAGTTGCCGATGTGCGGGTACGTCAGGGTGACGATCTGCTGGCAGTAACTGGGGTCGGTGAGGATTTCCTGGTAGCCGGACATGGCGGTGTTGAACACCACCTCGCCGACCGTGGCGCCGGGGGCGCCAATGGAATTGCCGATAAAGACTGTGCCGTCTGCGAGCGCCAGAATGGCGGAAGGGTGATTTCCCTGTAGAGACAAAAGCACTGGGTACTCCGGGTTGGTTACGGTTCGCCCAAGCGTGCACGAGAAGGCCTTGGTGTCTTGCGACAGGCGTTTTCAGGTGGCTTTTGAGAAGGGGGTTGGCTTTTTCTGCGCTCGGGCGAAGCTGTTTTTGAAAAGCCTCTGATTATAGCCGAGCGAACGCCCGGTTAAGCCTTGTTACACCGGTGAAACCGCGCTGGCGTGAAGGCAAATCGCCGCCGCCGCCGCCACGTTCAGCGACTCTTCCCCGCCGGGCTGGCCAATGCGCACGGCCAGGGCGGCTTTGTCCATCAACCCTTGGCTAACGCCCTGCCCTTCATGGCCCATGACCCAGGCGCAGGGCCGGGGCAAGCGCTGCTGGTGCAAATAAGCGCCGGCGTGCGAGCTGGTCACGACCAAGGGCACTTGCAGCGCGTCCAGGTCCGCCAGCTCCAGCCCTTCCATCAAATGCAGGCCGAAATGCGCGCCCATGCCAGCTCGCAGCACCTTGGGCGACCACAGCGCCGCCGTGCCCTTGAGCGCCAGCACCTGCT
>CAZNQE010000221.1:0-2032 GCA_964575005.1 uncultured Polaromonas sp.
GGTCTTGAGGCGTTGCTGGCGCACCCGGGCGTGACGCGCCTGGCGGGCAACGAGCAAACCGGACGCCAGGCGCAAGCCCAGGTCTTCAAGGCCGATGCGAGCCTGCTGCTGGCAGGCGATGCCTTGTTGCAAGAAGAAGTCTTCGGCCCGGTCACGGTGGTGGTTGAGGTGACGGATAGGGCGGAACTGATGCGCGCCTTGCAGGGTCTGCAGGGTCAGTTGACGGCCACGCTGATCGGTGAGCCCGACGACCTGCTGGCATCCGTTGACCTGTTGGCCTTGCTGGAAGAGAAGGTGGGCCGCCTGCTGCTCAACGGCTATCCAACGGGCGTCGAGGTCTGCGATGCCATGGTGCACGGCGGCCCCTACCCGGCCACCTCCGACGCGCGCGGCACCTCGGTGGGCACCCTGGCGATCGACCGTTTTTTGCGCCCGGTCTGCTTCCAGAACTTCCCGGACGCCTTGCTGCCCGAGGCGCTCAAGAACGCCAACCCGCTGGGCATTGAGCGCTTGGTGGACGGCGTTCAGACGCGCGACAGTCTGGTGTAAAGCGCTCAGCGCGCATGCCGCCTCAGGCGGCGGCGCCACTTAAATGGCGTCGGCGGCGGCGCTGCCTGCAATCTCCCGCATCACTTCCATGAAGGCTTGTGCAGAGGGCGTGGGCGGCTCGCCCAGGCGCGTGATCAGGCCGTAATCGGGCATGCGGTCTGGCAGCTCAACGGGAATCCGGGCCAACAGGCCCCGGTTGACAAACTTGTCCACCAGCGCGGTGGGTTGCAGCGACAGCATGTCGGTGGTTTGCATCAATTCCAGCGCAAACAAAAAAGAGGGCGTTTCGACCAAGCCCGACGTGGGTGTGAACCCGGTGCTGCCGAAAATATCGTCAGACACCTTGCGCACAGCCGTGGAAGGCGGGTAGAGAATCCAGGGCCAGTGGGCCAGTTCGGTCAACGTCAGGTCGTGCGCACCGCGCAAGGGGTGGTTGAGCCCAGCCACCACCTGCAACGATTCGCTGGACAAACGCTCGTATTGAAATTGCGCCCGCTGCGCTTCGTCCGTGAAGCGCCCGATCATCAGGTCGATCTTGCGCTCGGCCAGCCAGACCACCAGTTGGTCGCTGCTTTGCTCCAGTATTTTGATCACCAGCAAGGGGCGCAAGCGCTGAATTTCGGTGACCGAGGCCATCAGCAGGTGCGCCGCCGAGCCGGTGATAGCGCCGATCGACAGATGACCATGACCCCCTTGCTTGAGGGCATTGAATTCTTCGACGAACTTGCCATGCCCGGCCAGCGCGGCGTTGGCATAACGCAGCGTGAACAGGCCCAACTCATTCGGTCGCATACCGCGCGACAAGCGCTCGAACAGGCGCGCTTCCAGAATGTCCTCGATGTCCATCAGGATCTTGGTGGCGGCCGGTTGCGTGATGTACATCTGCTCAGCGGTGATTCGCAGGTTGCGGGTTTGGCCAAGGATGTCCAGAAACTGGAGATGGCGGAACCGCAGCCGCCCGCAAGCGCGCGCAATAGATAAGGGTTTACCCGGAAACTCGTCGGAACTCATAAGCATTTGGAATGGATGGTAGCAAAAAAGTCAGTAGACCAATGCCGATGACGCCCCTATTCTCTCGCCTGCGCTGAGTGGGGCCAGAAGAGGACGACCGCGGCGCCGATGGACAGAACCGTCGCAAAAATCATCACATTGGAGACAGACATGAAATTGAAATCCCTGGCGGTAGCCGCTTCCGTGCTGGCCATGCTCGCAGGCCCGGTGTCAGCGCAAATCAAGGACCGCGTGTTCAAGGTCGGCATTGGCCTGAGCGACGACCATCCCCAGGCCATGGGTGTCAAGCATTTCGCCGAACAACTCGCGGCCAAGAGCGGCGGCAAGATGGTGGCCAAGCTGTTTGCCAGCGGCGCGCTGGGCAATGACGTGAGCATGACCTCGGCCCTGCGCGGCGGCACGCTAGAAATGACGATCCCGGATTCGTCCACGCTGATGTCGCTGATCAAGCCCTTTGGCGTGCTGAACCTGC
>CAZNQE010000222.1:0-2027 GCA_964575005.1 uncultured Polaromonas sp.
CAACGACATCGAGCGGCTGGTGGACCTGGTCGGTCCGGTCAGCCGCCTCAAGGAAAGTGTCTGCGCGCGAGCTTTCCAAGCCAGCGTGGGCTGTGTCAATGCTGAACGCGGTAGCTTGCTGTGGACGCGTACAGCCGATGGCAGCCAGGGTCTGGACGGCGACGAGCGCCTGGTCTTTGGTGTCGAGTCCGACGGCAAGGTGCTGGCCTGGCAACGTGCTGACGGCGAGCGCGCCTGGACCTCTGAAGACCTGCGTTACCGGGGCTTGACTGCGCCGCGTGTGGTGGGTCGCTCTATCGCTGTGGGCGACGCTGCCGGTTTTGTGCATTTGCTGTCGCGTCAGGACGGCACGGTGCTCAACCGTCTCAGCACCGATGGCTCGGGCGTCGCTGCGACCCCGGTGCTGGTGGGCGACACCTTGGTGGTGGTCACCCGCAAGGGCAATGTTTTCGGCTTTCAGCCGCAATAAGCAGGCGCACCTAAGCACCTGTTCAAAGATTCTTGATGAAACCTGTTATCGCCCTGGTGGGCCGCCCGAATGTGGGCAAATCGACGATATTCAACCGCCTGACCAAATCGCGGGATGCGATTGTGGCGGACTTTGCCGGGCTCACGCGTGACCGGCATTACGGCAACGGCAAGCTCGGCTCGCAGGAATACATCGTCATCGACACCGGTGGCTTTGAGCCCGACGCCGCTTCCGGCATCTACAAAGAAATGGCCAAGCAGACCCGGCAGGCGGTGGCCGAAGCTGATGTGGTGGTTTTTGTGGTCGATGCCCGGGCCGGGCTCAATGCCCAGGACCACGACATTGCGAAATACCTGCGCAAGCTCGGCAAGCCGACAGTGCTGACGGCCAACAAGGCCGAAGGCATGACCGAAGGCGTGCAGCTGTCCGAATTCTTTGAGCTGGGTCTGGGCGAAGTGCTGCCGGTCTCGGCCTCGCACGGCCAGGGCATGCGCACGCTGGTCGACATGGCGCTGGAGCCGCTCAAGCTGCCCGACCCCGATGAACTGGGCGAACCCGAAGACCCGACCGTCATCAAACTGGCCGTGGCCGGGCGCCCCAATGTGGGCAAATCGACCCTGATCAACACCTGGCTGGGCGAAGAGCGCCTGGTGGCCTTTGACTTGCCTGGCACCACGCGCGACGCGATCTCGGTGCCCTTCGAGCGCGCCGGCCAGAAGTTCGAGCTGATCGACACTGCCGGACTGCGGCGCAAGGGCAAGGTTTTTGAGGCGATCGAGAAGTTCTCCGTGGTCAAGACCCTGCAAGCCATCGAAAACTCCAATGTCGTGCTCTTGCTGCTGGACGCCACCCAGGGCGTGACCGACCAGGACGCGCACATCGCCGGCTACATCCTGGAATCTGGCCGCGCCGTGGTGCTGGCCATCAACAAGTGGGATGCAGTGGACAGTTACCAGCGCGAAACCCTGGAGCGCTCCATCGAAACCCGACTGGGTTTTCTCAAATTTGCCTCTATCCACCGTATTTCGGCCATCAAGCGCCAGGGTCTGGCGCCAGTCTGGAAGTCCATCATCCAGGCCCACGCCTCGGCCAACCGCAAGATGTCCACGCCGGTGCTCACGCGCCTGCTGCTCGAAGCTGTGCAGTTCCAGCAGCCGCAGCGCTCGGGCATGTTCCGGCCCAAGATGCGCTACGCGCATCAGGGCGGCATGAACCCGCCCATCATCATCATTCACGGCAACTCGCTCGAGCACGTGAGCGAATCCTACAAGCGCTATCTGGAAGGGCGCTTTCGCAAGGAATTCGATCTGGTCGGCACGCCCATGCGCATCCAGATGAAGACGTCAAGCAACCCTTTTTCGGGCAAGGAATCGGACTAGGCCTACAGGCTGGCCACAGACCGCTGTGGTAAGGTCAAGCTTCATCAACTCACTCTAGAACACGGAGAATATCGTGAGCAATAACAACAAAGGTCAGCTCTTGCAGGACCCTTTCCTCAACATCCTGCGCCGCGAGCATGTGCCGGTGTCGATTTACCTCGTCAACGGCATCAAGCTGC
>CAZNQE010000223.1:0-2010 GCA_964575005.1 uncultured Polaromonas sp.
TGGTGATGCCGCGCTCTTTTTCGATCGCGTTGTTGTCCATCACGGTGTCGACGACTTTTTCGTGTTCGGCAAAGGTGCCGGACTGGCGCAGCAACTGGTCGACCATGGTGGTTTTACCGTGGTCAACGTGGGCAATGATGGCGATATTGCGGATCTGTTTGATGGTCATGGTTCGCTTTCTAAAACTCAAAAATTTCTGATCGGGAGGGCTTTGCGGCGCTCAAATCAAGGCTGGGGGCTCATGGAATGAAGCGCCGGACCAGCCGATGCTGCGGCTTGCAGCATGTCCTGAACTTCAATGGGGCTGAGCAAACGCTCAGGAATCAACTCGTTGGCAGCAACATGCGCCGTGCCAAGAAATGCGTGAGGGTCCGATCCGTAGACCTGAACCAAGGGGTGATTGTCGCCAATGCCAGCGCCCCACTGACCGGATTCGCCGCGGCGGCGCAGACCGCTCAAAAAGCGACCGGCATTGGCCGAATCCAGGCTGACGGCCGGGGCGCTGGCCACCAGCGATTGAGGGGGCAGCAAGCAAGCGTCGCGCTCGACTTCGCTCATGGCTTCAAGCTGGGCCAGCGTCACACACTGGCTGACCACATAGCCACCGGTTTCAATGCGACGCAGAAAACCAAGGTGCGCGCCGCAGCCAATGGCCTCGCCAATGTCTTCGCCCAGCGTGCGGATGTAAGTGCCCTTGCTGCACCGCGCCACGATGCGAATGGCCGGGCCGCGCGGGTCTTCGACCGTAGACATGTGCAATTCGTGCACAACGATGTGGCGGGCTTCGCGCTCGACTTCTTTGCCCGCGCGCGCGTATTCATACAGGGCTTTGCCGTCTTTTTTCAGCGCCGAGTACATGGGCGGAATCTGCGCCAAGGGGCCTGAGAACTTAATCGTCAGCGCCGCCAGCATGGCTTCGGTGATCTCGGGCACAGGCCGCGTTTCGATGACCTCGCCTTCGGCATCTGCAGTCGTGGTTTTCTTGCCCAACAGCAACACGGCTTCATAGGTCTTGTCCGCGTCCAGCTGCACTTGGCTGAACTTGGTGGCCGCACCGAAACAAAGCGGCAGCACGCCAGTCGCCAAAGGGTCCAGCGTGCCGGTGTGGCCCGCTTTTTCAGCGCGCAACAACCACTTAGCCTTTTGCAAAGCCTGGTTGCTCGACAGACCCAGCGGCTTGTCGAGCAGCAGCACGCCATGCACGGGACGTCGCTTGATTTTCTGGCGGGGACTTTGGGAAAGCGTCATATGTTTCGACAGGCTCGGCATGCGACTTCAGCGCATGCTCAAGTGGGCACCGCTGGCCCCCGAACCTGTCGAAAGGGGCAACGGCGCCGGGTCAGTCGTCCTGGGCGCGAGAAGAAACCGCCTTGGCAATCAAGGCGTTCATGTCAGACGCGCGCTCAGTGGTGCGGTCAAACAAGAAATGCAAGGTGGGCACGGTGTGAATCATCAGCTTCTTGAACAGGCCATTGCGCAGGAAACCTGCAGCCTGGTTCAAGGCTTCTTCACATTCCTTGGGGTCGCCCACCAGCACGCTGAAAAACACTTTGGCGTGGGCATAGTCTGGTGTGACCTCGACGGACTGCACCGTGACCATGCCCACCCGCGGGTCTTTCAACTCGCGGGCGATCAGCTCCGTCAGATCCCGCTGGATCTGATCGGCCACGCGAAAGCCGCGGTTGGGTGTGGAAGACTTTTTGCGCATTGGCTAATGAGCTCAGGCTTCCAGCGTACGGGCCACTTCGCGGATCTCGAAGAACTCGAGCATGTCGCCAACCTGGATGTCGTTGTAGTTCTTGACGTTCAAGCCGCACTCGAAGCCTTCCTTGACCTCGCGTGCATCGTCCTTGAAGCGCTTCAGAGAGTCCAACTCGCCCGTGAAGATAACCGTGTTCTCGCGCAAGAGGCGCAGGCGCGCGTTGCGGCGAACCACACCGGCGGTGACCATGCAACCGGCAATCGAGCCGATCTTGCTGACCTTGAACACCTGGCGAATCTCGGCCATGC
>CAZNQE010000224.1:0-2008 GCA_964575005.1 uncultured Polaromonas sp.
CCCTTTGCCAATGACAGGTCAGGCTCTAACCGTCAAATACGATTTTGGTGTTTCTCCTGGCGGCAATCAGGTGGCAGTCAACTCGTGGATGCAGGAGATAATTCTGGCGCCCTTAGGTACTAACCTTGGCCTCTACTGGTCCAGTGACCAGAAACTTTATATGGGCCAGACGGCCCCGGGCCAATGCCATTAAGTTAAGAGCCCAGTTTATAATAAGGCCCAGTCGATCTTCATCCAAAAGCGAGATATTTCACAGTATGGGAAATTCTCAAAATTTGTGCCAGCATTTTGAATGGAATCAAGAATTCTCTGCAATCTCAAGAGTTTGTTGCTACACATCGTGTCAGCCCCTCTGACTTCACGCGCAAACGCTGCCTGAGTGCGGATATCTTGGTTGCCTTCTTGCTCCAGATGGCCGGCGGCAGATCGTTGCAGGTCGGGCTGGATCAGTTTTTCTGCGCCCTCAGTGGCGGGGCGACCTTGACCCGCAAGGTCACCAAGAGTGCACTTTCGCAGGCTCGCAAGAAACTTCAGCCTTCGGCCTTGGCCGCCATTGGCGCGCAGTGGGTGCGGCAATGGCTGGCGGCTGTAGGCGAGCACCGCTGGAACGGCTTGCGCGTGGTGGCAGCCGATGGCACCTGTGTGCGTGTTCCCAGGTGGCGTGAGACCCAGGATGCCTACGGGCTGGGTCCCAATGGCGACGGCTCCGTGGTGATGGCGCGCGTGGTGGGGTTGCTGGCGGTGGACTCCAGCCAGATGCTGCATGCCGAGGTCGGCAGCTACGCCGATGGGGAACGCAGCCTGTTGGTGCGCGCGCCGGGTGCCCTTTCGGTTGGCGATCTGTTGGTCCTTGATCGCGGGTATCCGGCTTGGTGGTTGTTCGCCCTGTTCGGGCAGCGCGGCGTGCCGTTCTGCGCCAGGCTGGACAGTTGCAGCTGCGGCAGCGCGAAGGTCAGGCAGTTCGTTCGCAGCGGCGCGGCCGAACAAGTCATCGAAGTGCCCCTCAAAAGCCCTGATCTAGCCAAACTTCGCAAGGCCGCAGGCCAGGCACAGGCGCCGACCGTGCTGCGTTTGCGTCTGGTGCGGGTGGTCTTGTCCACCGGCAACATCGAGGTCCTGGTCACATCTTTGCTCGATACCGTCGCCTACCCAGCTGCCGAGTTTGCAGCGCTCTACCATGCCCGCTGGCGCATCGAGGAGGCATTCAAGACCCTCAAATGTCGCCTGCACCTCGAAGGCTTCACTGGGGAGTTGCCCTGCGCCATCGAGCAGGAGATCCACGCCAAGATCTTGGTGGCCAACATCACCGCAGCGCTTTGCACCCAGGCTCACGCGCAACTCGAAGCTGGCAAAGCCGAACATTACCGGGTCAATCAAACGGTTGCGATCAAGCACTGGTCAGCCTTGGCCGTGGCATGGATCTGCGGCAATACAAAACTGCTGCACAACAAGCTCAAAGAGTTGATCGCAGTCTTGACGGTGAGTCTCGACAAGATACGCCCCGGTAGATCCTGCCCAAGGAATTTCAAAGCCCATGGCGCTCAACGCCCTCGTCGAGCGTATCAATGAGCTCGACTAACTTAATGGCATTGCGCCTTTCCATCCTTCGTTGCCAATTTTTTGGCCGACCTCTTCAACCAAGTGGTATGAGATGGAATTGGTGGAATCGAAAACATTGTCATTTGTTGAAGTTGGCGCCGTGGTTCGTCAACTTCTGTAGGCGAAGGCGAGCAACGGAGTCATGGCGGGACGCTTCCCTGCGTGGACTGCGATGGGGGAAGTTGAAGGCACTGGCTTGCGGCCGAGTAATAGTGAACTTGGTCGCTGTCACGGCCATAGCGCACGGAGGCTGAGTACGACAATAAAAAACTCCTCTTCGCATTCCCGCGCTCATGCCA
Source organism: uncultured Polaromonas sp. (assembly GCA_964575005.1). Classification (GTDB taxonomy): domain Bacteria; phylum Pseudomonadota; class Gammaproteobacteria; order Burkholderiales; family Burkholderiaceae_C; genus Polaromonas. Next base: position 1,899 of record CAZNQE010000224.1, read on the forward strand.
CAGCCCTCGTCCGAATCTCGTTCAGCGTCGCCACGATGCGCGTCACCTGGGTCGGCGGAAACACCCCCAGCGGCCCCTGAGCATTGACATCGGTGAACGGCGACTCGAAC
>CAZNQE010000225.1:0-2001 GCA_964575005.1 uncultured Polaromonas sp.
CAAAAAAATTAAGCCGCATTTTGAAAATAGAGGAGCCGTTGAACTGGAATTCAATTACAGAAAACAGCGACTTACTTCCTTCAGGGCACCAAATTGGCGAAGCGGAATTGCTTTTTGCCAAAATAGAAGACGAAGAAATCCAAAAACAAATCAATAAATTGGAAGCAACAAAAACAGCCAACCTAGCCGAAAACAAAAAAGCCGAACCACAAAAAGAAGCAATTCAATTTGAAGATTTTGCTAAAATGGATTTGCGCGTGGGAACGATTTTGGAAGCCGAGAAAATGCCAAAAGCCAACAAACTTTTAATCTTAAAAGTAGATACTGGAATTGACGTTCGTACGATTGTTTCGGGAATTGCCGAGAGTTTTGCACCGGAAGATATAATTGGTAAAAAAGTTACTGTTTTAGTGAATTTGGCACCAAGAAACCTTCGTGGAGTAGAAAGTCAAGGAATGATTTTGATGACCAACAATGCAGAAGGAAAATTAGTTTTTGTAAACCCAGATGCTGAAGGTGTTGGGAATGGTGAGACGATTAATTAATTTCACACAAATAGGATTATTTAGCTAACAATTATTTTAAAATATTGTCTTATTTTCGAAATTGAAAATCAAATTTTAACCACATAGAAACATAGGTTATTAATTAAACTGAAAGAATGGATAGGAACAGTCCTATTTTTCACATAGCTATGTGAATAGTGAAACGTCTATCCCTAACTTTGTAACAGCTATCAAGTCTATGTTTCTATGTGGTTAAAAAAATATAATAATTAACCCAATGGGTTAATTCAAAACAAATTTCATGAATTCTCAGAAATGATTGCTGTGAAAATTAGTGAAGTCTGTCTTTAAAATAAAAAATTATGACGCCGAAAATAATAGCTTTTGACGCCGACGACACGCTTTGGCACAACGAACCCTACTTTGATGAGGCGCAAGATAAATTTTGTGAATTGTTTGGTGGTTATGCTTCAAAACAAGAGTTATTAAGACTTATTTTAAATCATCAAATTACCAATTTACCTTTATACGGTTTCGGGATTAAGGCATTTACATTGTCTATGATTGAGTCGGCTTTAGAATTGACGAATCATAGTATATCAGGACAAAACATTGAAAAAGTCCTTCAAATTGGAAAAGAGTTATTACAAAAACCGGTGGAATTATTACCCAATGTAATTTCGGTTTTGGAGGAATTAAAAGGAACTCACAAGTTAATCGTTGCCACTAAAGGCGACTTGAAAGACCAACATCGAAAATTACACGAATCTGGAATTGGTGCTTACTTTCATCATATTGAAGTGATGAGTGATAAAACTGAATTGGATTACGAAAAAATGTTAGGTCGTTTGGATTGCCAAGCAGCCGATTTTTTAATGATTGGAAATTCACTAAAATCAGATGTGTTGCCGGTTTTGAATATTGGTGGACACGCTATCCATATTCCGTACCATACCACTTGGGAGTACGAGCAAATCGATTTTGAAGTTGAACATGAAAATTTTCATGCCTTTGAAAAAATAACTGACGTATTGCAATTGCTATAATAACACGAATCTCACGAATTCCTGAAACGGAAAAATCTATAGAAATAATGAAACAAAAGCTCGACCTCAACAGTTGGAACCGAAAAGAACATTTTTTGTTTTTCAAACAAATGGATGAGCCATTTTATGGCATTACTACTATAATAGATTGTACTCAAGCGTATTCCAAAGCAAAAGCGCTTGGTGTTTCATTTTTCAGCTATTACCTTCATAAAACTTTGAGCGCTGTGAATGCGGTGGAGAATTTCCGATACCGGATTATCGAAGACGAAGTTTATATTTTTGACGTGATTGATGCTTCGGCAACCGTTATGCGAGAGGACACCACATTTGGATTTTCATACATGCCTTTTACTGAAGATATCATTGCATTTACTCAAATAGTACAGACTGAATACACTCTTTCCCTACACGACGCTCTTCCGATCCGGAAGAGCGTCGTGTAGGGA
>CAZNQE010000226.1:0-1989 GCA_964575005.1 uncultured Polaromonas sp.
CCTGATTAAGGAGGGGCTGAACTGGGTCAGGCCGGAAGAAGACTTTGTCGTGGTCGCACGGGAGACGGTGGACAACGATGGCAGCCATCGCCTGATAGAGATCAAGCGCGAGTTCCTGATGGACTATCTGGCTGCGCGCGGCCTGTCTCTTCGTCTGTCCTATTACCGCCAGCGCGTCGAGAACGTACATGCGGTTGATGGAGGCGGACTTTCGCAAGACATTTAGTGTTCCGCTGTTTTTACATGATATTGACGATGCGGCGTCGATGCAGCACGTCTCTCGCTTTTCGAGCAAGGACCTGGCGTCGCTCTTGCGGCTGGCCAAGGAGCTCGTTCGCATCTTCTCCGACCGACTCGACGTGCGCTCTCTTCGAAAGCTGTCCAACCACCCCGGCAAGGAAAAACTAGCCTCTAACAAGTTGCTACAGAACATACTAGCCCAGAAGGTCGGGGAGGCGCGCGCTCGTGAGGTCTTTGCTGCCATCGTCGGAGCCTACGACATGCGCGTTGGCGACGCGCACCCGACGAGCTCGAAGATCGGTGAAGCCCTCGAGCTTGCGGGCATCGACACCGCGGCATCGTATCTGCGGCAGGGCGAGCAGTTGATAGGAAACTTCGGCCACTCAATTTGGCGCGCCAGAAGTCTACTCTTCGGCGACCAAGAGAAAAGCAAGTGATAAGTCGTTCGCCGTCAAAGACGGCTGATGACCCAATAGCGGCTGGTTGGCGGACCGGCGATGAGCGACCTCAACCAGCCTAAAACGAACAAATGTTGAGGCAATCTAAAAATCGGCAAATGTGTAACTTGAATTTCCATACGCATCGCGCGCGCGAAGATCTTAAGCGGATTTAAAGAATTTATTTCCTAACAACTGAACACATCCTAAAAATTCAGTTACATCCATAGTTACATCGAGAGCAGCCAAAAGAAAAGCACTTAGGCGTTTCCGCGCTAAGTGCTTGTTTTATTTGGGGTGGCTGATGGGGCTCGAACCCACGACAACAGGAATCACAATCCTGGACTCTACCAACTGAGCTACAGCCACCGTAGAGGCAAAATTATAACCTAGCTATTTTGATTTCTGCCTTGAATTTTTCTTTTAATAGCTTGTAATACGCCAAGCCTTCGGCCGAAGCCCACCACTGCGCGTACTGCTCACGCTCACGAGCCGAACTTTGTGAATTAGCTGCATCGCGTGGCAACACTTTTTCAACCTTTACCACGGCATAACCACTGACGCCTAAATCAACGCCCACCCACGCTGGCAGCGTTTGGGTACTGGCACGCAAAGCGGCTTCGACCAGAGCCGAAGGTTGTGCTTGCTTGGATTCGCGCGACACCACGATGGCAGCTGGCAATTTGGCAGCGTCTGGGCTGGCCTTCCACTCGGCCAACTTGGCTGCACCTTCTGAGCGTGCGCGTTCACCGGCAAGTTGCGCCACCACTTGGTCGCGCACGCGGGCTTTGACTTCATCCAAAGGCAAGGTGCGCGCGGGGCTGTAGCTGGTGATGCGTGCTGCAGCCAAGACATTGGGCGCCAACTCGACGGCTTCGGTGTTGCGCTTTTTCTCAATCGAATCTTGTGAGAACACGGCAGCCAACAGCTTGGGGCTGTTCGCGGCGGTGATGCCCGCCACGGGTTCGCGACCCAAGTTGCTGGCGTGTTGCACGTCCAACTTCAAACGCTCAGCCACGGGCTTCAAACTATCAGACTGCTCGTACACGATGTTGGTGAATTGCTCTGCCGCTTCGGCAAATTTGCGCTGCGCCAGTTGGCCACGCACTTCTTGCTCCAGCTTGGCGCGTTGCGACTCAAAGCTTTTTTGCTCAGGCAGTTTGATGTCAGTCAGACGGATGATGTGAAAACCAAATTCGGTTTCCACCACACCACTGGTCTCGCCCTTTTTCAGGGCGAAAGCCGCCTCTTCAAAAGGTTTGACCATGGCACCGCGGCCAAAGAAATCAAGGTCGCCGCCTTTGGCAGCAGA
>CAZNQE010000227.1:0-1966 GCA_964575005.1 uncultured Polaromonas sp.
GTACATCCAGGCGGTCATCTGGCGGCTGTTCAGGCCGAAAGGAATGGCGCAACCCAGAGCAAAGGTTTCGTCCTTGCCGAAGAAGTAGTAAGGCGCCGTGTGGGCCATCTCAACGGTGCCGTTTTGCACGCCGTCGACCACGCCGAAGGCGGGCATCAGTTCACCAGCGGCATGAACCGTGATGGTGAAGCGGCCACCGGAGAGCTCGCCGACTTTCTTGGCGAAAGTTTCAGCGGCACCGTAAATGGTGTCCAGCGCCTTGGGGAAGCTGGAGGCCAGGCGCCAGCGGATGTTGGCGCCTTGGGCTTGTGCGTGCACCGCAGGGGCTGCACCCATGGCCAGAACGCCGGCGATGCCTGCGTTCTTGATGATTGAGCGACGATCCATTGAAGAGTCCTTTAATGAGAATGGAAAACCGACGGATTCTAGAGGATGGGTACCGCCCCATCCCTAGTGCTTACCCGGCGGGTGGCGTGAACTTTTATCAACGGCGGCCTGAATTTCGCCCCGCTTTGGGGCATCCCGTTTAACGCTGACGCTCAATGACGGCGTAAGCGTCATGGGCATGAATGGATTCGTGGTTCACGACCTCCACCCGGTAGCTGCCCAGGCGATCGTCGAGCTCCAGCGCTCCGGCCACGTCGCGGATCAGGTCTTCAACGAACTTGGGGTTGGCATAGGCGCGCTCAGTCACCCATTTCTCGTCGGGTCGCTTGAGCAAGCCCCAAAGCTCGCTGGAGGCGTTGTCTTCGGCAAACCGCACGAACTCAGCCAGGTCGGGGGTGTTGTCGGGGTTGGCGAGCGCAGCCGTCAATGTGATGTGTGAGCGCTGGTTGTGCGCACCGTCGTCAGACACTTCCTTGGAGCAGGGGCACAGGGACTTGACCGGCACCACCGCCTCCATGGTCAGCTTCGTCGCACCATCCGCGCCACCCGCACCGCTCTGGCGCTCGGCCAGCCAGCGACCGTCGTATTCCATCAGGCTATTGAGGCCCGACACAGGCGCTGCCTTGCGGATGAAAAAGGGAAAGCTGACCTCGATGCGTCCGGCATCGGCTTCAAGCAGGGTCAGCATGGCCTCTATCTCGGCCGACAAAGTCTCTGCACTCAAGACCACGCCGCGCACGTCTTGCGACTCCAGCCAGGCCATGAGGCGCGACATGTGCGCGCCCTTTTGCTCGGCCGGCAGCGCGACATCCAGCGTCCAGGTGCCAACCGTGGTTTGCACCTGCCCCGCCACGTTCACACGCAAGGGATAACGCAGCGACTTGATACCCACGCGCTGGATAGGCAACTGCCGCAGGTCGCGGCGGCTTTGCACGTCGGGCATGCTTGAATTCATCAAGTTCGCAGGGGAAAGTTCAGATTTCATTCAAGCGACAGACTTCAGGGGCGACTTGGCGCCGTGATTTTTAAGCAGCGCTTCAAAGCGCTGTTGAATGGACGCAGCGATGCCTGCCGCGTCCAGGCCTTGCAGGGCCAGCAGCACGGCCGGGTCGCCATGCTCGGTGAACTCGTCTTTGAGGCCCAGTTGCAGCACGGGCTTGGTAAGGCCGGCGCGCTGCAAGGCCTCAAGCACGGCGCTGCCGGCGCCGCCCATCAGGCAGCCCTCTTCCACCGTGACCAGCGCGTCATGCGTGGCTGCGACTTCAAGCAGCAAGGCTTCGTCCAGTGGCTTGGCCCAGCGCATATTGACCACCGTGGCGCCCAGCTTTTCGGCGGCGGCCATGGCCGGGTAAAGCAGCGTGCCAAAGGCCAGGATGGCGATACCGCTGCCTTGCACGCGCACTTCACCTTTGGCAAAGGGCAGCGAAGCCAGGCTGGCTTGCGTGGCCACGCCAGCCCCCGCACCACGCGGGTAGCGCACGGCCACCGGGTGGTTTTGCTCGTAGGCGCTGCTGAGCAACTGGCGGCATTCGTTCTCGTCGGCCGGGCAGGCAATGCTCATGTTGGGGATGCAGCGCAG
>CAZNQE010000228.1:0-1961 GCA_964575005.1 uncultured Polaromonas sp.
GGCCAGCAAGCCCATCAGCGTCACCACGGCGCCGACGATGCCGGTAGCCGTGGCAAAAATGGCGCAGGTGATGATGGTTGCAACAGCCAGGGAGCCAGGCACACGGGCTGTGGCCAGGTGCATGCTCTTGAACAGCTTTTCGATCAAGTTGGCGCGCTCAATGAGGTAACCCATGAACACGAACAGCGGAATCGAGATCAGCACGTCGTTGGACATGACCGAATAAGCGCGCTGCACCATGAGGTCCAGCGTTTGGTCCACGGCCAGCGAGGGGTTCTGACTTCGGTAGGCGATGTAGGCGAACATCATGCCCATGCCCATCAGGGTAAAGGCGGTCGGAAAGCCCAGCATGATGGCCACAACAACCAGCGCCAGCATCAGCAGGCCGAGGTGGCCGTTGGTCATTTCAGCCGCAGGCGGCAATAAGAAGAAAGCGGCCAAAACGACCGCGGCCATGATGGACAGGCCGAACCAGATTTCTTTTTTCATTTATGGGCTCCCTTGGCTGTGACCAGGGTGTCCAGCTTGGCAATGTCTTCGTCTTTCACGTTCACCATTTCTTTGAGTTTCTCGACGTCAACTTCTTCGACGTCGTCGCCGCGTGAAGGCCATTCGCCTTCCTTGAGGCAGATGATGCAGCGGATGATTTCAACCACGCCCTGAGCCAGCAAGATGAAGCCGGCGATCGGGATGATGGTCTTGAAGGGGTACACCGGCGGGCCGTCGGCCGTGATGTTGGAGTGCTCGAGGATGGCCCAGGATTCAGCGGCGTAAAAGTAGCCGGCATAGGCCAGCGCGAACACGCCGGGGATAAAGAACACGATGTACAGCAGCAAGTCCAGGCCGGCTTGCAGGCGCGGCGGGAAAAAGCCGTAGAGCACGTCACCGCGCACATGGCCGTTTTTAGACAGCGTGTAAGCACCGGCCATCATGAAGAGTGAGCCATACATCATGCTCATCACGTCAAAAGCCCAGGGGTGGGGATTGCTGAGCACGTAACGGGAGAAGACCTCCCAGGAAATCATGAGCGTCAGCGCGACGATGAGCCACGAGAAGAACTGACCCGCGAGGGTGCTGATCTTGTCGATCGTCAGAAGTAGTTTTTGCATTAAGGACCTACAGAAAGAAAACAGCCACCCGGATTGTGTCCGGATGGCTGACGGGGAAAGCTCGGAAACTACTTACGCTTTTTTGGCCGGTGCTTTGGCGCCAAAGAAGTGGTTCACAGCCATACGGCGGCTCACGTTGGTGTCCTGGTCCCACTTGACTGCGCGCTCGGCAAAGGCTTTTTGCGAAGCAACGATTTCTTTGAACAGTGGGTTCTCAGCCGACTTCTTCTCGAGGATTTCGGTCCAGATCTTGAGCTGGTCTTGCAGGATCGCGTCAGGTGTCTTGTAGAACTTGACCTTGTCCTTGGCTTGGAGCTCGATGTAATCTTTGGAGTAGCGGTCAATCGCCTTCCAGGACATGTCGGCCGATGCAGCTTCGGTAGCGCCGGCAATGACGGCCTTCATCTTGGCTGGCAGCGCGTCGTACTTGGTCTTGTTGAACATGATCTCGAAGGTCTCGGCGCTCTGGTGGTAGCTTTGCAGCATGCAGACCTTGGAGACGTCCGGGAAGCCCAGGATACGGTCAGAGGTGGCGTTGTTGAACTCAGCACCGTCGAGCAGGCCGCGGTCCATGGCGGGGACGATCTCGCCGCCGGGCAGCGCATTCACGGCAGCGCCCATGGCGGTGAACAAGTCAATCGCCAGACCGTTGGTACGGAACTTCAGGCCCTTGAAGTCGGTGGACTTGGTGATGGGCTTTTTGAACCAGCCCAGAGGCTGGGTGGACATCGGGCCGTACAGGAAGGACTGCACGTTGCCGCCGATGGAGGCGTACAGCTTGGCCAGCAGCTCAGCGCCGCCGCCGTACTTGTGCCAGGCCAGGATCATGTTGGCATCCATGCCGAAGGCTGG
>CAZNQE010000229.1:0-705 GCA_964575005.1 uncultured Polaromonas sp.
CTTCAATAAACATGACTTTTGACATGTATCAAAAAAGTGAAGCTACTGTTAATGGTGATGTTGAAACTGCTAAATTCAGGTTAGATAATAACGCTAATCTTACTGGTAAAACTTTGTCCGTAAAAAATGCTGAATTAACTTGTGAAGCCTACACGAATGTAAGTATCAATGTAAAAAGTACCATTGCGATTGATGCTTCTGGCAAATCAGAAATCCAATTATATGGAGATCAAAAAATTGACATGAAGCGCTTTGTTGATAGTGCAGTTTTAATAAAGAAACCAACAAAATAATTAAAGAAACCGAGTTTAGCTCGGTTTTTTTTATGCCTAGAAATTAGGAATAGTCATAAAAGAAAAAAGTCCTTTCAAATAAATGAAAAGACTTTTGTCGGGGTGGCAGGATTCGAACCTGCGGCCTCCTGCTCCCAAAGCAGGCGCGATAACCGGGCTACGCTACACCCCGAAAGCGAGTGCAAAGATAAAACTATAAATCAGTTCTCAAAATCTTTTTAAAGAATAATTCATATTTATTTGAAAATAGTTTTTTCTAATTAGTTTCTACAAATTTATTTTAATAAAAACATACCTTTGCATTTCTTAAATCAAACAAACAATGTCAGACGCAATAGAAAAAGTAAAATGCCTAATAATAGGTTCTGGTCCTGCTGGTTATACGGCAGCAATCTATGCTTCCAGAGCTAAT
>CAZNQE010000229.1:715-1959 GCA_964575005.1 uncultured Polaromonas sp.
CACCTCTCCTATTATTCTGTAAGAACTTATCTTTTTTGCGGTTGCAAATGTATGTTTTCATTCCTTAATATACAACTATTATTAGAGATTTTTTAATATTTTTTTAATATAAATTTTAAAAGCACTAATAGTCAATGCAATAACAATGATTAAAAATTCAGGAATAATTCGCATTTCATAGAAAATCAAAAATAAAGTCTAAATAGTAGAAATCCATTTTAATTATTAAAAATCAATTTCATTTCCTTTTTAAGGACGAATTATAGTGTTTTCTTTATCAAAATTCGAATAAAAATAGTAATTTCGCAATTCAAATAAAAAACCTTTCTATCATGAACAAAAAAGTAGTTATCGTTTCTGCCGTAAGAACTCCAATTGGAAGTTTCATGGGAGCTTTATCTAGTGTACCTGCAACTAAGTTAGGTGCTGCTGCCATCAAAGGCGCTTTAAATAAAATCAATTTAGACCCTAAATTAGTTGACGAAGTATTAATGGGTAATGTAGTTCAAGCTGGAAACGGCCAAGCTCCTGCTAGACAAGCCGCTTTATATGCTGGTTTATCTGAAAGTGTTGCTTGTACTACCATAAATAAAGTTTGTGCTAGTGGTATGAAAGCTGTGATGCAAGGAGCTCAAGCAATTATCGCTGGAGATGCTGAAATCGTAGTAGCGGGTGGTATGGAAAACATGAGTTTAATTCCGCATTATGTTCATTTAAGAAATGGCGTAAAATTTGGTCCAACTTCTTTAGTAGACGGAATGCAAAAGGACGGCTTAACAGATGCATATGACAATAATGCTATGGGTGTTTCTGCTGACTTATGTGCTGCTACATACAACATCACAAGAGAAGCGCAAGATAACTTCGCAATTCAATCGTATGAGCGTTCTGCGGCTGCGTGGGAAGCTGGTAAGTTTGATGCAGAAATTGTTCCTGTTGAAGTTCCTCAAAGAAGAGGTGACGCTATCATAGTTTCTAAAGACGAAGAATTCACTAATGTAAAATTAGATAAAATCCCATCTTTAGCAGCTGTATTTACTAAAGAAGGGACTGTAACTGCTGCAAATGCATCTACTATTAATGACGGGGCTGCTGCAATGGTTTTAATGAGTGAAGAAAAAGCACAATCTCTAGGATTAACTCCTTTAGCTTACATAAAATCATACGCTGATGCGGCTCAAGAACCAAAATGGTTTACAACAGCGCCTGCAAAAGCCTTACCAAAAGCATTAGACAAAGCTGGT
>CAZNQE010000230.1:0-1958 GCA_964575005.1 uncultured Polaromonas sp.
GGGTGGTGAACGCCAAAGCCGTGCTGGAGAACGACTTGCGCCAGGGCATTGCCGAGCGTCAGTTGGTTCTGTACTACCAGGCGCAGGTGGCGGGGGCGGGCGAGGTGTGCGGCGCCGAAGTTCTGGTGCGCTGGCAGCACCCCGTGCGGGGCCTGGTGTCGCCGCTGGCGTTCATTCCGTTGGCAGAAGAAACCAAGTTAATTTTGCCGCTCGGTCAGTGGGTGCTGGAGACCGCCTGCGCCCAGCTGCGGGCGTGGGCGCAAAGCCCGCGCACGGCGCACCTCACCCTGGCGGTGAACGTCAGCGCGCGGCAATTTCACCTGCCTGACTTTGTGGAGCAGGTGCTGGACATTCTGAGCCGCTCGGGGGCCAACCCGCAGCGCCTCAAGCTGGAGATGACCGAGAGCCTGCTGTTGACCGACATGGAAACCGTCATCGCCAAGATGTCCGCCCTCAAGGCGCAGGGCGTTAATTTTTCACTGGACGACTTCGGCACCGGCTACTCGTCACTGGCCTACCTCAAGCGCCTGCCGCTGGACCAACTCAAGATTGACCGCTCTTTTGTGAATGAAATCTGCACCAATGCCAACGACGCCGCCATCGCCCAAGCCATCCTGGGCATGGGCCAGGCGCTGGGTTTGAGCGTGATTGCAGAAGGCCTGGAAACCCAGGCCCAACACGCGCTGTTGACCCAGTGGGGCTGCACCAGCTTTCAGGGCTACTACTTCGGTCGGCCCGTGCCGATTGAGGAATTTGAGGCGACGATGCAAGCGGTGTTGTGACGGGTAAGGCGTTTGCAATGGAGCCCCACGATTGAGCCGGGCGAATCGCTGTCGCAGTTTGTGGAGAACGCGGTTCGCACCACGGTCGTCAAACGCAAGAATCAGGCAGAGTTCATCCGGCGCGGCATGGCTGCCATCGATAAGACCAAGCGCGACGGTAGTGGTGTTCCTGCTGAGGTGGTCATTGCCAAGCTGGAAGCCAAACTGGCTGCAGCCACCATTCGCCACCAACGCGAAGACGACTACCACTAAACGCCCTGGCGATCGGCCTGCCGGCAAGCCGCCTTCGGCCACTCGTGGCCACTTTCACGCCACCTGTAAACTCACCCAAAAGAGACTTAGTCCAAGGCACAACACGGGGGGAATCATGAGGTTTTTATTCCGTTGAGGCCGACGACCCGGTACACCATCGCCCGGCTTTGCCCCACGGTAAAAACACCCCATGTTCGAACAAACCTTCAAAAACATTGACGACATCCTGCACAAAGACGCAGGCTGCACCAGCGAGCTGGACTACACCGAGCAATCCTCCTGGCTGCTGTTCCTGAAATACCTCGATGCTTTAGAGGCTGACAAGGCGCTGGAAGCCGAGCTAGACGGCAAACCCTACAGCTTCATCATTGATGCGCCCTACCGCTGGGAGAGCTGGGCCGCACCCAAGGGGAGAGACGGCAAGCTGGACCACAACGCCGCCATGACCGGCGACGACCTGCGCGACTTCGTCAACTACAAACTGTTTGCCTACTTGGCCGGGTTCAAGCAACGCGCCAGCGGCCCCAACACCATTGAGTACAAGATTGGCGAGGTGTTTGGCGAGATCAAAAACCGCATCCAGAGCGGCTACAACCTGCGCGACGTGATTGAGCTGGTGGACGAACTGCGCTTTCGATCTCAAACCGAAAAACACGAGCTCTCCCACCTCTACGAAGCCAAGATCAAAAACATGGGCAACGCCGGGCGCAACGGCGGCGAATATTACACCCCCCGGCCACTGATCCGCGCCATGATCCAGGTCGTGGCGCCCAAGATCGGCGAGCGCATTTACGACGGTGCCTGCGGCTCGGCGGGCTTCTTGTGCGAAGCCTTTGACTATCTGCAACGCCAACCAAACCTGACCACCTCCGACCAGAAGACGCTGCAAACGCGCACCTTCTACGGCAAAGAGAAAAAGAGCCT
>CAZNQE010000231.1:0-1921 GCA_964575005.1 uncultured Polaromonas sp.
TTTTGACCACTAATACCCGCGAATTTTTCAGCATAATCATACCAAGGTGCAATATCTTTATAGCGAATTGGCCAGTCATTTCCATGTCCATCTCTCTTATTATCTTCAAAATTGTGGTCGCTAAAACGGTAACTTTGACGTCCCCACATCAATGATTTACCACCCACATGAAATCCTCTATACCAATCGAAACGTTTATCTTCTGTGTAAGGACATTCTAAATCGTTTACCCACCATTTTTCATTTGCTTCTTGATACGGATAATCTCTAGTCTGAACAGGATGAGTCTTTTTTTGTTCCTCAGTCATTTTACCAGCATGCTTGAATTCCCATGGATCTTTCATAGCTGATTCATAATCGGTAATGTGCTCAATGTTCATTCCGCGTTCTAACATCAAAACACGCAATCCTTTTTCAGTCAACTCTTTAGCAGCCCAACCTCCACTAATACCTGAACCTATGACAATCGCGTCATAAGTATTTTGTTCTTTTAAATTCGTATTAATATTCACGATATATATTTTTAAGTTTAAACTAATTTAATGATTATGGTTTTTAAAAAGTAGCCCAAGCTTTTTGACCTGGTTCAAGTGGTGCACTTCCATCGTACTTACCAGGAATAGCTACATATTCACGTGCTTGAGTACATCCTATTTCTGATGAATAATAACCTAAAATAGTTAAATCTCTAGCGATTGTAAAGAAAGAAGGTTTTCTTTTATTTGCAACGGCCTCATCTCTTAATTCCGTAACAATACTAGTTCTTTCTTGTTCAGATGCTGTAACAAAGTTTTTACCAAATTTTGCAAAACATTTGTCATCCAAAGATTTCAAACCAGATGCAAACATTTCTTGTAAATTAGCAGGATAGCAATCTTGAATCATCATTGGAATAAATGTTCCTAAACCAGCTGCTTTAGCACCTGGACAAGCTGAAGTAGTTGGAATAATGATGTCTGCAAATTCAGCAAGAATTGCCTCATCTGATACTGAAAAGTTAACCATTTTAGACTTATCTAAAACTGTAAAACTTTCAAATAAAACGCCCATTGTTGTTGCTGAAATGGCTCCACCCATTAAATAGGCAACTCTTTTTAGTGCTTCCCTTCTTTCCATTTGGTTTGATTTTAGTATGTTTTTAGGTTGTTAAAAGTAATATTATAGATACTTACAATAATAGCAAATAAAAAAACAGATTCGTTTTTTTAATGTTAATTAATTGATAGAATTCCATTTTTTTTATTTTTTTGTGAAATTTAAACTAAATTCTACTGAATAATTTAAATTTTGATGTTTTTTCTAAAATGTTTTTTGCTATTTCTATTGAATTATAAATGATATTTTATAACAAAAATGATGTTTTAAATTAAATTTTAGACCTTAAATCTTACAAATAAAAACATTTTTATGCTTTGTTTGCTTCTCATTGTGTTAAAATGACGTAAACCTAAATAATTTTCAATTAATTAAATATATTAAAATTGTAAATTAAAAAAAGGACAATACAAGAAAACGATTTCGTTTGCTGATTGTAAAATTAAGTGGTAATTTGAGACTTCCGTCTTGAAGAATAAAAAAAGTAGATAGATTTATATATCAATCATCTAATAATCAATTAATTAATAATTAAACTTAATAAATAAAAAGTAGAATATTTATAGGAATAATTGAAGTTGACTTTGTATACGTTCCATTAACATGGAGCGAATACGTTTATTTATTCCTGAAGAAAAAGTAGAGTACAATTGGTATTCCTCTGTAGTAAATAAAGCGATAATTATTCCTTTATACGTATTTTGCAACTGGCTGTCTTTCGATATAGCTTTCTCAACAACATTCATTTTATGCTCAACTTGTCCATTATTGAAATGGATTTTGTTCAAGTTTAGGTAATTTTTAAATACTTGTATAATCAAATCAT
>CAZNQE010000232.1:0-1920 GCA_964575005.1 uncultured Polaromonas sp.
TCACGCGCTTGCAGCCCGGGGTGGCGCTCGGTGTCTTCCGTGCTGAAGTCGGCCAATTGCACCGCTTCGTCCACGCTCAGCGCCTTGGGCAGCGGCTTGGCCGCCTTGGGTGCGCGCAGGTCTTGCACCGGGTTGCTGCTGACCAGGCCTTCCCGCCCCAGCCAGTGATAAAAACCGCGCCAGCCTGACAAGATGAGCGCAATACCGCGCCCGCTGCGCCCGCGCCCATGCATTTGCGCCACCCAGCGGCGCATGTGCACCGGCGTCACGCCGACGAGCGACACATCGGCTTCTTGCGCCGCCGCCTCCAGCTTTTCAAGGTCCAGCGTGTACAGCGCGAGCGTGCGCTCGGCCAGGCGCTTTTCATAGCGAGCATGGTCGAGGTAACGCTGAACCAAGGGATCGGGGACTAGAGGCATCAAGTGATTGTCTGGCTTATGGCTGATCACTGCAATGAAATGCAAGACCGCAAGGACCTATTAAAGGCCCAAATCATTGGGCTCTTGGCTCTGGCGAGGTTAATTTAATGGGGGTACACTAATTCGATGGAGCTCGAGTTCGATCCGGACAAGCGAAACAAGACTTTATTGGAGCGTGGCCTGGACTTTGCCCGCGCCCAAGAGGTTTTTGAAGGCGTTCACTTCACGGGTCAAGACATTCGAGTGGCGTATGAAGAAGACCGATTCATCACGGTGGGCTGGCTGAATGCCCGCTTGGTCGTTTTGGTCTGGACACCCCGCGGCGAGATGCGCCGCATCATCAGCATGAGGAAAGCCAATGAGCGCGAAAAAGAACTCTTTGCCCGCAACCTTGAGTGACCCGGATGACGCACCCGAGTTGACGGCTGAATTTTTCAAATCGGCCGATCTTTACGACGGAGCTCGACTGAAGGCACGCGGCCGCCCTAAAGCAGCAACCACCAAAGAACCCGTCAAGTTGCGTTTGGATGCCGACGTGTTGGCCGCCCTGCGCGCCAGCGGCGACGGCTGGCAAACGCGCATCAATGACACCTTGCGTGCGGCCTTGAGCTTGGCAGGGCGCGTTTGAGGCCTGGGTCAGGCGCCAGCTTGCAGCACTGGCGTGACGGGCCGCACCCGCGCCAGCGCGGCGCTGGCCAGTTCGCCGATGCGCTGCAAAAAGTCGGTACCCATGGCGCTTGAAAAGCGGTCTGCGTCAGCGGAAGCCAGCACCAAAAGGCCGAAGGCTTGTGGTGATGCGCCGGGACGCAGCGCAATGAAAGCGACCGAACGCGCCGAGGCGGGGTCGGGCAGCCAGGCCAGGGCTTCGCGGCCAGCACCAGCTGGCAAGCCAGCCACCAGACCGCAGTAGGGCAGAGCCAGGTCGCTAACGGCTTGCTGCACGGCTTCGCTGGCGCCTTGCGCAAAGTCAGCGTTCATAAAGGTGGGGGCTACGTCCCACACTTTGATGGCCGCTTGCGGTACCAAAAACTGCGCTTGCAGCTCGGCCGTGATGGCGGCGGGCAGCTCTTCGGCCGCGGTGGTCAGCAGCAGCTTGCGCGTCCAGGCTTGCATCTTGTTGGCAATGGCGACGTTTTCCTGGCCGTTGCGGATCATCTCGACCAAACGCAGCTCCAGGCCCTTGATCTTGTCGCGCAGCATGCCGGCTTGCCGTTCAGCCAGGCTGACCGCCCTGCCGCCATGGCCGCTGGACAGCTGCACCGTGGCCAGCAACTCGGCGTGGCGCTCAAAAAAGTCGGGTGTGTTGGCCAGGAAGTTAGCGATGTCGTCTTCAGTGATCGGGTGCTGGGTCGGGTGCATGGGGTTCATTTGATTTTTCTTAGAAGTCGTTGATCTGTGGGCACAGAGATTCAGGAGCGGCAGCCGTTAAACCGCAGGCACTTCAATCTCACCTTCGAACACCCGCGTGGCCGGGCCGCGCAAGATGACGGGCGCGTCCAGC
>CAZNQE010000233.1:0-1903 GCA_964575005.1 uncultured Polaromonas sp.
CCTCCCACCTTCATTCCGCTAACTTTCGACGAAGTCCCCACCCTGCAGCAAGCCGTCAGGGTTGCCGAGCAGGAGCGGCGAACCCATGTGCAACTGCCGGGCCTACCCGCCCCGGTGCCGGTGGAGGATGCAAAAGCTGCCCTGAATGCACTGGCGCTGGTCCGGCAAGAACTCAAGGACAAGACCTTCGACCCTGAAGGCGGCAAGGGAAAAGGCCAGGGTAGCCCGACAGCCAAACGCCTGGTCATCAAGTCCAACTTCGAAGCCATCGACTACACCGAGACTCGTGCCGAGGCGCTGACCATGCCAGATGGTGCCCGGCCCGTCATGCCTGCCTCGCTCCGGCCAGAAGTCAGTCTAAAGCCGCACCAGGAAGTCGGTGTCGCCTGGCTGCAGCATCTCTGGTCCATGTCTCCCCAGCAATGCCGAGGCACGGTGCTGGCGGACGACATGGGGCTTGGCAAGACGCTGCAGCTGCTCACCTTCATGACCGCCTGCTTCGAGCAAGAGCCTGACCTGCCGCCAGCACTCGTGGTGGCCCCGGTGGCGTTGCTGGAGAACTGGCGCAACGAGCTGGGGCGCTTCTTTGCTCCCGGCACACTGCCGCTGCTGATGCTCTATGGCGACACGCTCAAGTCGCTGCGCGTCGGCAAGCATGAACTCGATGCAGAGTTGAAGGCGCAAGGCATCACGCGACTCCTGAAGAAGGGGTGGGTAGGGGATGCCAAACTGGTTCTGACCACCTACGAGACGATGCGCGATCTCGAGTTCGCCCTAGCGAGCCAGCCTTGGTCTGTCATGGTCTGTGACGAGGCACAGAAGATCAAGACGCCGGCAGCCATGGTGACGCGCTCGGCCAAGAAGCAGAAGGTGAGGTTCCGGATCGCCTGCACGGGCACGCCGGTCGAGAACACCCTGGCCGACCTGTGGTGCCTGTTCGACTTCGTGCAACCTGGCATGCTCGGCGCACTGAGCCAGTTTTCCCGCACCTACCGCCAGCCCATCGAGGCCAAGACTGACGAGCAGAGGGCCAAGGTGGAAGAACTGCGGACCCTGATCCAGCCACAGATCCTGCACCGCAAGAAAACTGAGGTCGCCAAGGACCTGCCGACCCCCGCTGAGGATGACGCCTGCAAGCGGCTCCCCATGTCACAGTACCAGCTAGGTCTGTATGAAAGTGCCCTCAAGACGCTGAAGGCACAGCGGGAAACTAACCCATCCGCACAGCTCCAGACGCTGCTGGCCATCCGGCAGATCTGTTCTGACCCGCATGGCTACGCGGAAAAGAACGCACTGTCACTCCCGATTGACCGCCTGGTCAACGAATCCCCCAAGATGGGCTGGTTGATGTCGCTGCTCAAGCAGCTGGCCGCTGACCAGGCAGGACAGCACAAGGTCATCGTGTTCTGCGAATTCCGCGAGCTGCAGCTCCAGCTGCAGCGCGTGATCGCAGCCTTCTTCGGCATTGCCGCGAGCATCGTCAACGGCGACACCTCGGCAGATCCACTAGCACTCTTCAACCGACAGCAATTGATCGACGACTTCCAGGTCAAGGCCGGCTTCAACGTCATCATCCTGTCCCCCCTGGCGGTCGGGTTTGGGGTCAACATCCAAGCTGCCAACCATGTGGTGCACTTCACCCGGACCTGGAACCCGGCCAAGGAAGACCAGGCCACGGCCCGCGCCTACCGGATTGGACAAACCCGCAGGGTGCAGGTCTACTACCCCGGTGTAGTCAGCGACAGGTTCCCAAGTTTCGACGTGCGGCTTGACTGCCTGCTCAGCCAGAAGCGGGAACTGGCGTCCGACATGCTCAACGGCTGCAGTGATATTAAGGCCGCTGACTTTGCAGACTTCGCTTGAAATTTCATATGAAGTTTTTTTAGACGGTGCGTAACATGTC
>CAZNQE010000234.1:0-1890 GCA_964575005.1 uncultured Polaromonas sp.
ATTCAGCATCAATGCGCTTGACCATGCCGGCCAGCACCTTACCCGGACCGCATTCAATCAAAGTGCCAATGCCGCGGGCCTTGATGGCCTGCACGCACTCGACCCAGCGCACCGGGCCAAAGGCTTGTTCATACAGGGCAGCGCGAATACGGTCGGGGTCGGTTTCGACCGCAACTTCGATGTTGTTGACCACCGGAATTTGCGGTGCGGCCAGTGGCGTAGCCGCCAGCTTCTCGCGCAGCTTGTCAGCGGCGGGCTTCATCAAGCTGGAATGGAACGGCGCGGACACCGGCAAGATCAATGCGCGCTTGGCACCATTGGCCTTGAGGATCTCGCAAGCTTTATCGACAGCGGCCTTGCTGCCGGCGATCACGGTCTGCGCCGGGTCATTGAAGTTCACGGCTTCTACCACTTCCAGGGTGTTCAGGCCGAAGGTGCGCACAGCTTCAGCGCAACCTTCGATCACGCGGCTGGCCTCCATCCCCAAGATCGCCGCCATGGCGCCGACGCCAACGGGCACAGCGTCTTGCATGGCCTGAGCCCGAAAGCGAACCAAGGGCGCCGCCTGAGCCAAAGTCAGAACGCCAGAAGCCACCAGCGCTGAATATTCGCCTAGCGAATGGCCGGCCAGAGCCGCAGGCACGAGGCCCGTTTCGGCCATCCAGACACGGTAAGCCGCCACGCCAGCCACCAGCATCACCGGCTGGGTGTTGGTGGTCAGCGCCAGCGCTTCCTTGGGGCCTTCATGAATCAAGTGCGCCAGGTTTTCACCCAGGGCGTCGGACGCCTCGGCCAATGTCTGGGCCACCCCAGGGTGGTCGCCCCAGGCGTCGAGCATGCCAACGGACTGGGAACCTTGTCCCGGAAAAATAAAAGCAAAGGGTTTCAACGTCGACTCCGACTACAGAACTGAGAAGGCTGAATTAAAAATCGAGCAGCACAGCGCCCCAGGTGAAACCACCGCCCACGCCTTCAAGCATGAGGGTGTCACCGGGTTTGACCTTGCCGCCGCGTACGGCTGCATCAAGCGCCAGCGGAATGGACGCGGCCGAGGTGTTGCCGTGCTGATCGACGGTGACCACCAGCTTCTCGGCGGACAGCTTGAGCTTTTTCGCCGTGCTTTGCATGATGCGGATGTTCGCCTGATGCGGGATCAACCAGTCAATGTCGGCTTCGGTCTTGCCCGCCTTGGCCAGCACCGCGCGGGCTGCGTCTTCCAGCACACCGACGGCCAGCTTGAAAACCGCCGGGCCGTCCATGGTCAACATCGGGCTGCCCGTGACTTGCCCACCCGAGACATGACCTGGAACGCACAAGATGCCGGCATGCTTGCCATCTGCATGCAGGTCGGTGGCCAGGATGCCGGGCGTCTCAGAGGCTTCCAGAATCACGGCGCCCGCACCGTCCCCGAAGAGCACGCAAGTCGTGCGATCTTTGAAGTCCAGGATGCGTGAAAACACTTCGGCACCCACCACCAGCGCGCACTTGGCGGTGCCGGTCTTGATCATGGCGTCAGCCACGGTGAGCGCATAAACAAAGCCGCTGCACACAGCCTGCACATCAAAGGCCGGGCAGCCAGCGATACCCAGCTTGTGCTGCAGGATGCAAGCCGACGAAGGGAAGACCATGTCGGGCGTAGAGGTCGCCACGATGATGAGATCGATATCGCTGGCCGGACGGCCGGCCGCTTCAAGCGCACTGCGCGCGGCGGCCAGGCCCAGGTCGCTGGTGCAAACGTCGGCGGCGGCAAAGTGGCGGGCCCTGATGCCGGTGCGCTCGACGATCCAGTCGTCAGAAGTCTCCACCCCTTGGCTCGCCAGTTCGGCAGCCAGGTCGGCATTGGTCAGACGGCGCGGTGGCAGGTAACTGCCCGTGCCCGTGATGCGGGAA
>CAZNQE010000235.1:0-1889 GCA_964575005.1 uncultured Polaromonas sp.
TGGCCGTGGGCGGCGCCGCCTACCTGGTCAGCAAGGCCATCAAGACCGCCAAGGTCGTAGGCTTTGCCGACCTGGGCATGGAAGCTATTTACGAATTTGACGTGGTGGACATGCCGGTGACCGTGGCCGTGGATTCAGGCGGCACCAGCGCGCACATCACTGGGCCAGCCGAGTGGCAAAAGAAAATCGCCACCGGTGCCTACAAACAAATCCCCATCACGGCAGCTTGATTCGGCGGCGTGAAAAAACGCGTTTGCGCTCTGAGTTTCAGGAGCTGAATTGATCGGTGTTTTTGACAGCGGCGTCGGTGGGCTGAGCATTCTCAAGGCCCTGCTCGCCGAGCTACCTGAAGAGCGTTTCATTTACCTCGCCGACGCCGGCAACGCCCCCTATGGCGAAAAGTCGGGCGACGAAGTGCTGGCACGCTCACGCGCCGTCACGGCCTATTTATTGGGCCAAGGCGTGCGCGCGCTCGTGGTGGCTTGCAACACCGCCACGGCCGCAGCCATAGACACTTTGCGGTCAGAAAACCCAGGCTTGCCCATCATCGGTGTCGAGCCAGGCATCAAGCCCGCGCTGGCGCTGAGCCGCACGGGCCGCATTGGCGTGATGGCCACGCGCGGCACACTCGACAGCCCACGTTTTACTCGGCTCATGCAGGCCATGGGCCCGGTGGCCGAAGCGGCCTTCCAGCTGCAAGCCTGCGACGGTCTGGCCATGGCGATTGAGCAAAGCACGCACCGGATGGAAGCCGACCCGGCCGCTGAAGCCGTGGTGCGGACCGTGTGCGCGCAGCACATCGCTGCCATGGGTGAGTTCGGTGAAGGTCAAGGCCAAATGGACACGCTGGTGTTGGGCTGCACGCACTATCCGTTTGCGGAAGCGGTGCTCAGGCAACTGGTGGGGCCGGCGGTGAAATTTATTGACCCGGGCGAGCCGGTCGCGCGCCAGACACGCTTGCGGCTTGAGGCAGCAGGAGCTGAACAAACGTCAGAGATGGCAGAAGTGACAGGAATAGCTGAAGTGGCACTGCAGCCACTTGCGGCCGGTTCACACCGCGTTCGCCTGGAAACCACCGGCGAGCCGCGTGACCTGCAGGCCGCAGCCCAGCGCTGGCTGGGCCTGGAAACCACAGCCCTGAAGATTCAGTGCAAGTGACGCGGCTTGCGGCCACCGCCGTGGCCTGAACCACCGGGCGAACCACCAAAACCTCGGGGCGGTTTGCCCAGTTGCATCGAGCTGACCAGCGCGTCAAAGCGTTGCTCAAACAATTTGTCCACGGCCGCCACCACCTCACCCAGCTCCGAGGCGTCAAAGTGCCGCTCCATCAGCGAAATCGTGTCTTGCACCAGCAAGTCGCGCTGCACCTGCATGATGGCTGCTGGCGTGGGGCCAACGAAGTACATGGCAAAGTCATCGCGGGCCTCGTCCTGGCCGGTGGCTTCGTCTTCATCATCAAAGTCGGCGTCGTAAAAAGTCACTTCAATGGGTGCGCCACTTTCAGCCAAGTCATTGAGCGCCATGCACATTTCGTCCAGCGCCTGGCGAAAGTCTTCGTCGCCTGACACCGTCCAGCAAATCTGCAAGAGATGCGCTTGCGCGTCCAAACGGATGCCGGGCTCTTCCTCGTAAGCGCTGGCTGCCCCGTCTGCCAGGGACTTGGCCCCGGCGTACTTCCACAAGGGCTTGAGCGCCTCTTGAAGCTGGTCAAAGCCGACCTCTGCGCGCAGCGGCACCTCGCCATGCACGTGGATTTCAAAAGGTGGGTTGTAGCTAGGCATAAGACTGAAGGAATTGACGTGGTGCCCGGGACGGGGGTCGAACCCGTACGCCCGCTATGAACGAAGCGGCGGATTTTAAGTCCGCTGTGTATACCAATTTCACCACCC
>CAZNQE010000236.1:0-1837 GCA_964575005.1 uncultured Polaromonas sp.
CAGCTCACCCCAGCTAACCCAGTCAGGTTTTCTCCACCGCCTTGCAAACCTGGCACCACGCATCACCAACTTGTACTTGACGGTATTCAACGCTCTGGCACGGGCCTTCTTCAACCTGTCACGATGGCGGTAGGTATCTGGATCGCGGTCCTTGTATGCCCGCCCATACCCGCGAACGCGCTCTCGGTTACTTTCAACCCACTCTCGTTGATAAGCGTCACGTCTAGCTTTGCGCAGCAACAGAGCAACATCCGCTGGAAGTGGGACGTCGTAGGCCGTGGCAGCGGCCTTGGCATCTGCCCTGCGCTGCTTGGCACTCTCTGCGTATCCGAGCACCCTGTCAGGGTTTCTAGCCCTCCAGTCCTTCAGGCGCTCTGCGACGAGGTCTCTGTTGTTTTCAACGTACTTGGCCTTGATGGCCTTTGCCCGATCAGTGTTCGCTGCATACCACGCTTTGGACCTCTGGTTGGCCCGCTTTGGGTCGCGGTAGTAGGATGCCTTGGCGAGTTCCCGTGACTTCTCCAGATTGTTCAAGCGCCACTTGCGAGCTCGCTCGGCGTCGCATGATTTGCAGACTGTTGCTCTTCCGTCTGGGCTTTTGCAGTTCTTGACGAACTTCTCAGGGTGCTTCGACTCGCTGCACACCCTGCAGGCTTTGTAACCTTCTTTCGAGGCTCCGATGACGGCATCTTGCATGATGCTCTTCTCCGTTTTCGAGCCTTGGTCGAACGTCTCACGCCGTGTCGGCGCGTTGGCAGACACCTACCAGTGAGGTGCAGACGTTCGGCCAAGGCTGACTGGTAGATCCCGCTGCCAAGCGGCTGTGCACTGCCAAGTGCATCAGCCCAGGCTTTATCTAGTTATCGTCAGGTTGTCAAGTGCTACTAAGCCACAGTGATCAGGTTTGAGCGCTTGTCGCACCGGTACTTGACAGCCGATCACCTTAATGTGGTCTTTTCCTCAGACTGAGGAAAAGACCTTTAGTGGGTCTACCTAAGGGCCGACCCAGTGTCAAGTTCACAGCACTTTTCCTAGGGTGGTCTCATAGTGCTCGAAAAACGCCTGCTGAGCCCCTTCCGGCAGCGCCTGCAGTGACTCGATCAGCACCTGCTCAACCTTTTTCAGCCGCTCCGACGTGTAGACCTCGGTCTGGAGCTTGGCCAGGGTCGCCAAGTTGGCCGCCACCGCGTTGACGGTCTGGGCCTTCTGGTTGGCGGGGATGTCAGCCTCTGCCAGCACCTCGCGCTGGAGTTTTTGGACCGTCAGGAGCTGCAGAACGAGCTCTTTTTCGAGGTTCAGGTCGTTGAGCGAGCTCGTCGGCAGGCGCTGGTCGATCTCCTTGCGCAGCTCGAGCAGCTCGTCAGGGCTGAGCAGGTCAAGGTTGACCTGTAGATGGTGCGTCGGAGAGGCCTTGGCGGGACTCTTGTGGTCCTTGACCAGGGGGACGTCGAAGATGTTCATGGCCGGCGACCCTATCTAGTCGGGCCGCCGAAGGGAATCGGGGTGGATTCAGGCGCTGCCCTCGGCGGTCAGGCCTCCTGCTGCTGCACCTGGACGGCAAGGGCTGCCAGCAGCCTTGTCGGGGTCACGTTGAGTTGCGCAGCCGCCGCGTTGAGCTGGGCGGCCAGCAGTTTGAGGATGGCGCTGTCTTGGGGGTTGTCAGTTCATCGTCGGCGGCCAAGTCCTGGCAGACCGCCTGACCATATGGTCACCCACCCACTCCACGCTCCTCCGCCCCACACGCCCAGACTCGGCTGGCTTTCAACCTCCCCGTGGATATTCCGCTTATGGTCGAGCAGAGTTCCCCTCGGCACTCGCTTTCCACACAGTAGGCAGG
>CAZNQE010000237.1:0-1806 GCA_964575005.1 uncultured Polaromonas sp.
AAAAAGCCGGCGCCACGGCGCTCTTTGTCACGCACGATCAACTCGAAGCCTTCGCCATTGGCGACCGCATCGGCGTGATGGATGCTG
The DNA here is from genome assembly GCA_964575005.1 of uncultured Polaromonas sp. Taxonomy (GTDB): domain Bacteria; phylum Pseudomonadota; class Gammaproteobacteria; order Burkholderiales; family Burkholderiaceae_C; genus Polaromonas. The sequence goes on from CAZNQE010000237.1 coordinate 88, forward strand.
GCCAGTTGCACCAGTGGGACCAGGCCTATGAGCTTTACCACCGCCCGGCCACGCGCTTTGTGGCGGACTTCATCGGCCATGGCGTTTTTGCGCATGCGCAAATCCAGCAGTTGGACGGCCATGTGGTGGTGCGCACCGCGCTAGGCGATTTGGTCGACATGGACGAGTGCCCCCTGCCCAGTGCCTACCCGGACGGCCTGTGCGACGTGTTGCTGCGGGCTGACGACATCGTGCATGACGACGCTGCGCCTGTGAAAGCGCAGATCTTGCGCAAGGCCTTTCGCGGCTCGGAGTTCTTGTACACGCTCAAGCTGGAAAGCGGCGAGGCTGTGATGGCGCATGTGCCCTCGCACCACGACCACGCGCTGGGCGAATGGATTGGCATTCGCGCGGCGGTGGACCACGTGGTGACGTTTCCGCGCGAAGCGGTCTAAGTCGACCGGCTGCTGCCGGGCTGGAACTGCTTAACCGGCGTCCCGCAACGCTTCGATTTCCACCCGCAAGTCAGCCGCCCAGGTGCGGCGATCCCGCCCCTTGGCATGGCTTGCAGCGCCCACCGTCACTTGCGCCTGCAAGCCCCGCGCCGTGAGCGTGGCCCACACTGAACTCAGCAAGGTGTCGTCGTCCACATAGCGCGGTGCCTGGCTGGTCTGGCCGCTGTGGCCATCCACAAAACGCAGCGCCAAAGGCTGCACTGGCACGTTGGCCGAGATCGCGGCTTGAATCAAATTCGCATGAAAAGGCTTGAGCGTGAGGCCGTCGCCGGTGGTGCCTTCCGGGAACACGGCCAGCACCTCGCCCGCTTGCAAATGTTCGACCATGTGATGCACCACGCGGTGCGCGTCGCGCCGTGATTCACGCTCAATGAACAGCGTGCCGGCTTCAGCGGCCATGGTGCCCAGCATGGGCCAATGCTTGATGTCGGCCTTGGACACAAAGCGGCAGTAACCGGCTGCATGCATCACCAAAATATCCAGCCAGGACACATGGTTGGCGGCCAACAGCACCGGGCCAGTGGCCAGTGCTTGGCCTTTGAGCACCAGCTCGATGCCCATGAGATGCAGCATCTGCCTGGCCCAGTCACTCACGGCTTGCTCGCGCGCTGCCACCTCCATGCGGGGAAAGCGCGTGCGTATCGTCCAGAAGCCCGCCACCGTATGCAGCAGCGCACGCCAGAGCGCATAGACGACCCGGACCAGCCTCATGCAGGCACGGCGGCTGTGGCCACGGGCGCATCGGCTGCGGCGTAAGCCAGTTGCCCGCCCACCAGCGTCCAGCACACCTTGGCTGGCAACTCGTAACCCGAAAACGGCGTGTGCTTGCCCTGGCTGCGCAAGGCTTCGGGCGTCACCGTCCAGGCGGCGTCCGGCCGGAACACGCAAATGTCCGCCGCGCCGCCCTTGACGATTTGGCCAGCGCTGGCTTGCAACGTGCCCAGCGCCGGGCTCAGCACGCGCGCCGGCTCGCTGGTCAGCACCGCGAGGGCGCGCACCAAACCAGCGCCGCTCTCAGTGCCCCATTTGCAGGCCAGGCCCAGCAACAATTCCAAACCCGTTGCGCCCGGCTCGGCCTCGGCAAAAGGAAGCGTCTTGGCGTCTTCGTCCACCGGCGTGTGGTCAGACACCAGCGCGTCCACCGTGCCATCCAGCAAGCCCTGACGCAAGGCATCGCGGTCACGCTGCTGGCGCAGCGGCGGGTCCAGCCGCATGCGGCTGTCGA
>CAZNQE010000238.1:0-1786 GCA_964575005.1 uncultured Polaromonas sp.
TCCCATTCCTGCTCTTTCAGGCGCTGCCAGGCGCGAGCCAGGTGGTGCGGCTTGAGTTCCCGGGCCTTGCGCTCGCTCCAGGCATGTACCAGTTCGATGGCCGCCTCGCAATCCTGGCGCGCGCCTTCGTGGTGGACCATCACCCAGTGCATGGTGCTCAGCAGCTCCATGCCGTAGCGGTCTTCGTAGCCTTCTATCAGCCGAGTCACGCGATCGATCCGCTTCATCACGGCGTCGTGGCGTGCCAGGATCTCGCTAGCCTGCCCTGCGGCATCGTCCAGCAGTTCCAGCGGCTTGTCGGGCGCCGCATGGCCGTCGCCATAGCCGGTGATGTAATAGCCTTCAACGCGCTTGAGCACATGTCCCAGGTTGGCAGCAAATGGTCCGAACTTGCCGGTCTCGTACTTCAGTTTGAGCGGATGGCCGGCCTCTTGCATGAAGTACATCAGCTTCTGTACCTCAAGCAAGCTCACGAAAGGGTCCAGCAAGCCTTGCAGGTAGCGGTGCATCAAGGCCACCAGGATCGCAACCGATTCGGTCATCCTGGGCGGTGCGCTGGGGCGGGCCATCGCCACCGGTTCGGGCGCGCCTTCGGGCGGATAAAGCAGCACTTGCACTTCGGGCAGTTGCGCGAAGGCCTGCTCGATCAACGGTCGGACCAGGCCCCACTGCAGACCACCATAGCCGCACCCCAGCGGCGGCACGGCGATGGATTGAATTCCCAGTGTGCGCACGGTCTCGACCAGGTCTTGTAACCCTGCTGCCACATCTTGCAGCCGACTGGCTGCACGCCAGTGGCCCTTGGTCGGGAAGTTGATGATCCAGCGCGGACCGTCAGCCAGGCCGCCCAGGTCAAAGACATGAACCCGACCCAGCTGGATGCGGCCAGCCTTGCAGGCCTCGGCGTAGGCCTCGTACATCTGTGGGTAGCTGTTCTTGAACTGCAGGGCAATGCCCTTGCCCATGACGCCAACCGTGTTGACCGTGTTGACCAAGGCTTCTGCAGGTGCTTTCAGCAGGTTGCCGTGTACGGTCTCGATCATCAGTAATACCAGGTGGGTCTGTGAAGCAGCTGCGGCTGGTGTGAGTGTGCCGCAAGCATGCCATGTAAAGCTTGAAGAGTCGACTGGGTCATGCAGCCGATCGCCTGGATGGCAGTCCAGTCGAAGCGGTCGGCAACCAGGAACTCTGCTGCCTTGGCGGTGGCGCAGCCTTTCCAGTAATTTTGGTTGATGGCATGCCAGTCGAGGTCTGCCATTTTACCAAGGTCTGCAAAGAAGTCTGCCGTGGCGGCGCCAGCATTCCGGTCAGCGATCGCCCATGCCCGCCCTTGTGCCAAGGCATGCCCGACGGATGTAACCAGGTGCACCACATCCCCCTGGCATCCGCGCGGTAGGCCGGTGTTGCCCTGATTGATCGTGTAGAGCATAGGCGGCCGCGGGCAGTAGTAAAAAGGCACAAACTCACCCACAAACCTGTTGTCGACGCATGGCACGCGGTACTGGTACAAGCGTCGTGCCTTCATGTGATCGTACCCAATGACCCTTGTGCCAGAGCGCTCCTGGATGAGGCGGTCAGACAGCAAACCTCCCTCGGCCAAAATTGCAGGCAGGTTGTCCAGATGCGTGATGTGGAACAGGCGCGTTTCCTGGCCGCGGTTTGACCAAGAGCTCAACAGCGCCTCCGAATATGCTGTGAAATGAACGCAGAAAAAATCATCACAACGAAAACTGCTTGCGGAGCGAGCGCGCCATGGGGGAGTTGCTGGGGATGATGTCTGCACTGC
>CAZNQE010000239.1:0-1785 GCA_964575005.1 uncultured Polaromonas sp.
CGGTGAACATCAAGAAGGGCCAGTTCCTGGCACCTTGGGACATGAAAAACGTCATCGACAAAGCGCGTGACGCCGCCCGTGAAGCCGGCCTGTCTGAAGACCGCTTTCTCGCTTGTGAGCGCGGCGTGAGCTTTGGCTACAACAACCTCGTGGCCGACATGAGCAGCCTGGCCGAAATGCGCAAGTCCGGCGCGCCCGTGGTGTTTGACGTGACCCACTCGGTGCAAAAGCCTGGCGGCCAAGGCACCAGCAGCGGCGGCGCGCGCGACATGGTGCCCGTGCTGGCCCGTGCTGGCGTGGCTGCAGGCGTGGCCGGCCTCTTTATGGAAACCCATCCTGACCCGACCAACGCCTGGTCAGACGGGCCCAACGCCGTCCCCCTGAAGCACATGAAAGCCTTGCTGGAGACCCTGGTGGCGCTGGACCGCGTCACCAAGCAGCACGGCTTCCTTGAAAACAATTTTGGAGCTTAAAAAATGAGCAGCGGATACATCATTGCCAACGTCGTCGTCACCAACCCCGTGCAGTACGAGGAATACAAAAAATGGTCCACGGCTGCCATGCAGGTGCACGGCGCTGAAGTCTGCGCACGCGGCGGCAAAGTCACATCGATTGAAGGCGACTGGTCGCCGGAGCGGGTGGTCATCCTGAAATTCCCCAGCTTCGACGCCGCGGTCGCTTATGCCAACTCGCCCGAATACGGCAAGGCGCGCGATGCCCGCCAAGGTGCAGCCATCATGAAAATGATCGCTGTTGAAGGCCTCTGAACACACGGTTTCTGAAATCACTCTGCTTTTTTAGACTTGAAAGAAAAACACCATGAGCGCAATTGTTGATATCGTCGGCCGCGAAATTCTGGACAGCCGGGGCAACCCCACGGTTGAATGCGACGTGTTGCTGGAATCCGGCGTGATGGGCCGTGCGGCCGTGCCGTCGGGTGCGTCCACCGGTTCGCGTGAAGCCATTGAGCTGCGCGACGGCGACAAGTCGCGCTATCTGGGCAAGGGCGTGCTCAAGGCCGTCGAGCACATCAACACCGAAATCTCTGAAGCCGTGCTGGGCCTGGACGCCAGCGAGCAAGCCTTTTTGGACCGCACGCTGATTGACCTCGACGGCACCGACAACAAGTCGCGCCTGGGCGCCAACGCCATGCTGGCCGTTTCCATGGCCGTCGCACGCGCCGCCGCTGAAGAAGCCGGCCTGCCCCTGTACCGCTACTTCGGCGGCTCGGGCGGCATGCAAATGCCCGTGCCCATGATGAACGTGGTCAACGGCGGCGCGCACGCCAACAACAACCTCGACTTGCAAGAGCTGATGATCATCCCGATCGGCGCACCGAGCTTTCGCGAAGCGCTGCGCTACGGCGCTGAAGTCTTCCACGCCCTCAAGAAAATCTTGCACGACAAAGGCATGAGCGTGGCCGTGGGCGACGAAGGCGGCTTTGCCCCCAACGTGCCCAGCCATGAGGCCGCTATCCAGATGATTCTGGAAGCGATTGACGCGGCAGGTTTTGTGGCCGGCGAGCAGATCGCACTGGGCCTGGACTGCGCTGCGTCTGAGTTTTACAAGGACGGCAAATACGTGCTGGCAGGCGAAGGCGGCCTGAGCCTGAACGCACAAGAGTGGACCGACATGCTGGCCACCTGGTGCGACAAGTACCCCATCATTTCCATTGAAGACGGCATGGCCGAAGGCGACTGGGACGGCTGGAAAATCTTGACGGACCGCCTGGGCAAGAACGTGCAGATCGTGGGTGACGACCTGTTCGTGACCAACACCAAGATC
>CAZNQE010000240.1:0-1691 GCA_964575005.1 uncultured Polaromonas sp.
GTGCCCGACATGCTGAACTTTGCCAAGTGCGTGACCAACGGCGTGATTCCGCTGGGCGGCGTGATCTGCACAGACCGCATTTACGACAGCATGATGCAGGCCAACGCCAACAGCCCTGAGCACGCCATCGAGTTCTTTCACGGTTACACCTACTCGGGCCATCCGGTGGCTTGCGCAGCGGCCATCGCCACGCTCACGCTGTTCAAGGAAGACCAGTTGTTTGAACGCGCTGGCCAGATGGGCCCGGTGCTGGGCGACGCCATGCACAGCGCTCTCAAGGGTTTGCCGAACGTGATCGGCATTCGCAGCCTGGGGCTGGCCGGCGCAGTGGAAATGGCGCCTATCGCCGGCTCACCCGGCAAACGCGCTTACGACGTGTTCATGGAGTGTTTCCACCAGGGCGTTCTGGTGCGTCCCGCCGCTGAGAACATCGTGCTCTGCCCGCCTTACATCGTGGAGAAGGCGCACATCGAGCGCATGGTTGATGTGGTGGCTGGCGCGATCAAGAAGCACGCCTGATCACGCCTTCAGCCTTGGCGGGGCTGAAGGCTTGAGGCTTGAGGGTTGAGGGTTGAGGGTTGGAATTCCGCCGGGCTCAGCGTGTGGGCGCGAACTGCTGACGCAGGCCCGCGCAATAGTCTTGCGCAGGCACGGGTGGCGTGACGAGAAACTCGTCGAAGTTCTCCGTTCGCCCTGAGCTTGTCGAAGGGCTTTCGACGCCCCCCGCCCGCAGCCTTACCGACCTCACCCGCAAGTCGGCCGGCAAATACTGCGGCACGCCCAGCCGTTTGTCGGCATGGGCGCTGCCGCTGATCAGCACCACCACCTGGCTGGCCTTGGCTGTACGCACGGCCTCTGTCAGCACCTGGGCCATGCGCAAGTCGCGGCTGACTTGAATGCGCGTCATGGGCGTGACTTGCCTTTCAGGCAGCAGCCCGCAGTGACCTTCGCGGATGGCTTGTTGTTGCGCCTGCCAGGCCGCGGCCGGCAGGCGTGAATCGAGCGAGGTGTCCGTCATGTGAGCCGGCATGTCGGCACGCGGCAAATTCGCGCCCCGCACCGGCACACCCGCACTCACCGCCTGCATCACCGCCGGGCCATAGGCAGGCCACGGCCAGGCCTCGTTGTTCCAGGCCAGGGCACGTTGAACGTCTTCTTCGCTGGCGCTTGGCGGCAGAGACTGCGTGCTCTGACCGCTGTCGGCCATCTCCAGCAGCAGGGCCGCCAATCGTCCTTGGCTGGCCAGCGTGCTCACGATGCTGGCCTGCAAGGCTTGGTGCTCGGGCGCGTCATGTTGCTCACCCACCAGCAGCACGTCGGCAGGCAGCCACTGGGCCAATCGGGTTTGCAGCCCGCTGTCCGGCACGGGTGCATGGGCTTGCGCCTCTACGCGCAAGGGCTGCATGAGAAAACAGGTAGCCAGCAACAGGCTGGATAAGGTCGACGCTGACAAGGCCGACGCAGGAGAAAACGTCAAGGGGCACCCCGATCAGTGCAGCGAAATAGGGGTGTGAGCCAGTCGGCATAACCCTCCAGCGTGTCTTCAACCTCTTCCTGAGTGGGCGCGTTTTGCTGCCAGAGCGCCAGGCGCTGACGGAACATCTCGGCCCAGGAGCCGTCGAGGTAAACCTCTTTACCCGAGCGCTTGTCCACGATCTCAAAGCCGTGGCGCGCAAGTTGCGGGTTCGTCT
>CAZNQE010000241.1:0-1687 GCA_964575005.1 uncultured Polaromonas sp.
TGCGGCGGAAGCTGCGTGCAGCGAAAGCTGCGATGATTGAGTTTCCACACTGAATCAACGAATCGAAAGGGGAAGTCTATGAACATTGTCACCGTTGGGATTGATCTCGCCAAGAATATATTCGCTTTGCACGGTATTGACCAGAGCGGCAAAGCTGTACTGATCAAGCCTAAAGTAGCACGCGGGCAATTGCTGGAGCTGATTGCCAGCCTGCCGCCATGCCTGATCGGCATGGAAGCCTGCACTGGCGCCCACCACTGGGCAAGGCAATTCAGACAACACGGCCACACCGTCAAGCTCATGGCCCCCAAGTTTGTCGCGCCTTACCGTATGAGCGGCAAGCGCGGCAAGAACGACGCCAACGACGCAGCCGCCATCGTCGAAGCCGTCACCCGGCCCAACATGCGCTTCGTCCCCATCAAGGAAGAACAGCAGCAAAGCACCCTCTGCCTGCACCGCACGCGGCAAGGCTTCATCGAAGAACGTACCGCCCTCTACAACCGGCTACGCGGCCTCATCGCCGAATTCGGCATCGTCCTCCCGCAAAAGGTTGAACGCCTGCGCCGCGAAATTGGCCCGCACCTCGAACACCTTCCCGGCTGGGCCAACCGCTGCATTGGCGACATGCTCCAGCATGCCGACACCCTAGACACCCGCATCGACGACTACGACCGCGCCATGAGCGAAGCTGCCAAACAAGATGCCCGCAGCCGTCGCCTCATGCAACTCCCCGGCATCGGTCCCACCACCGCCAGTGCTTTGGTCGCCAGCATTGGCCAAGGCCACGATTTCAGTCACGGGCGCCAACTTGCCGCCTGGATCGGCCTCGTCCCCGGTCAATACAGCAGCGGCGGCAAAGCCCGTCTCGGCCGCATCACCAAAGCCGGAGACGCCTACCTGCGCAGCCTGCTCGTCATGGGAGCACGCTCGGTACTGGCTGGCCTCGGAGACAAACAGGACAGTTTCAGCCGCTGGGCGCGCAAGCTCGTCGAACGACGAGGCTACTGGAAAGCCGTGGTTGCCATTGCAGCCAAGAACGCCCGGCTCGCGTGGGCGGTGCTGCATTACGGAGAAGACTTCAAGCGGCAACTCGTCTGACGAGCCTCTGTCACGAGCCAGAAAAACCAAGGGTGTCATCAGAAAGGAAGCCCGCATGAGCGGATAAGGAACGAACCACGGAATCACAGCTGCACTGCCAGCGATGATGTGAAGCGGGTTGGACCCGCGCGAGGTATACCTGGTTAATTCTAGGGGAGGCAACAGACTCCCGGCTAACGAATGAGGCCCTCGCGTGCGTCTTTCATCAGGGTCCGAGCCAATGGCTCAACATGACCGATTGTAGTACCGCAGTCCTTCACCTTCTTGCATCAAACTGGTTGGAGCAGAACAGCAGAAAAAACAAAAAACTTGTCGGCAGGGATTGCTAAAGACGGGGAAGCCCTTGTAGTTTGAATTAACGGGCGCGCTTTAGCGCGTCCCTGTTGAATGATTTGTTAGCTTTTCTTTATGCTTCGCCCACCAAGCGTCTATCACACCAGAAATTTCCGGCTTAAATGCTTCGATATAGTCGTCGGCTACACCTTGTGCACCAGTGGCATGCGGCAGGGAAACAACAGTCAACTTCTCGTACTGTTGAAAACCAAATCGGAAGCGCCTTCGAGGTTTGCCCTTAAAAAATACGTCTTTT
>CAZNQE010000242.1:0-1642 GCA_964575005.1 uncultured Polaromonas sp.
CCAAGCCTGACCGGCAAGGCCCGTGATGCCCAGTTGTGCCCGCTGGGATGGGTTCAGGCCGTACTCGGTTGCCTTCTGGGCCATGAGGGTCTTGTCGCCCTTGGCCTCGTTGTGGAGCCAGTTGTTGGCGGTGAGCAATTCATCGCCCGTGAGTTGGCGACCGTCAGCGTATGCCATGTGTTTTCCCTCTCAAAAGAAAAAGCCCCCAAGCCGCGAAGCCTGGGGGCAAGACCAAAGTGGCAACTGCTTGCCTTTTTGGTGAGGAGACTCAGTTCTTCGCGGCCGCTTCGTATTTCGCCCGACAGGACATCAGCGCGGTGCTCAGGGTTTCGGTGTCGGCAGCGAGCCTTGCAAGAAATTCCGCATCAGGTCGGAATAACTCTCGCCCGGTGCAAGCTGTATCTGCAGGGGCGGGATCGGCTCCAACGGTGGCAGGCGCGGGCACTGCGGGGCCACTGGGACGCTCGGGGCGGTTGCGCAGGCTGTGCAAAGCAGTGTCAAGAGCAACGCGAGTGCGGTGGTGGGCTTCATCGGACTTCCTTTTTTCGGCGTGGGCCTTGGCGATCAGGTCTGCCTCTTTGCGCAGAGTTTCGGCCTGCGCTTCGGCCTGAGCTTTTTCAACGGTCAGGCGGTAGGCGTCGAACTTGGCTTGCACTTCGGACCGGCCTGATGCTTTCCCCGCACTGTGAACGCGCCACGTCCCGACAGACAACGCCACCGCGACAGCCAGGGCAATCCATAGCTTGGGGTTGAGCAGGTAGAACATCACGCATCCCGCCCGCACTGCTTGCGCTCTTTCAGCGCAGCCTCGACCGCAGCCCGATACCCAGCTTGGTATGCCTGCATCATGTGGCTGCGCAAGGCACCTTCTGTGATGAGCGCACACCCACCGCCTTGGTTGCACATCAGCGCTTCCTGTACGGTCAGGCGCACGATGGGGTTCCCTTTGTCGTCCTCGCCGGGTTCAGCGGCAACCGATGGCGCGGGCTGGCAATAGGCCAGGGCCACGCATACCCAGACGTGGATCAATCGTTTCATGATGTGACTCCAGAAAGACACAGATCGCGCTCCGCAGCGCGGCGCTTGGTCAAGCCGGGAAGTTCGACCAGCACCCCGGCAATGCGAGATTTGTTCCATCGCGGCAGTTGGTTGCAGGCCCCGGCAATGTCACCAGACGCCAGCAGGCGGGCCGCAGTTGACGCGGATTTGTTGCAGGCCACCGTGGGGCCGATGTTGTAGACAGCATCGCCAAAGGCCGCGAGGACGGGCGCAGGCAGGCCAGGTGCACAGCGCTCGACCGTTTCGATGGCGTCAAGCATGTCCCGGTCAAGCCGTGCGCGGCATTCCTCCAAGCTGTAGACCTTGCCCTTCTCGACGTTCGTTGTGGAGCCGTAGCACACGGTCAAGATGCCCGGAGGATCAAGGTAGGCCACACGTCGCAAACCCTCGGCAGGGATCGCAATGGCCGAAGCCGTGGCGACCGCAGCGGCAATGCGCTGGGCCTTGTTCACTCTGGCGCCTTCCGTGGCTTGCGGTCGGTCTTGCGCCGGTCGGGCGGCAGGAATCCGATGCGGATCAACCAACTGCGGATGAACTTCTTGTAGCAAAAGTCCACGATCATCAGCAGCGAGTAGATCGCGGC
>CAZNQE010000243.1:0-1609 GCA_964575005.1 uncultured Polaromonas sp.
ACGAAATCCTGGCGCTGTACAACGAAGGCAAGTGCGGCATGTGGATTGACGCCACGATCGCTGCGTCTTTCATCACCGATCCTAAGCAGTCCAAAGTGGCTGACAAGGTGGCGTTTGCCCAAGCACCGACCATGGTCACGCCCAAAGGCGCGAACTGGTTGTGGGCCTGGTCGCTGGCCATTCCAGCCGGCTCCAAAAAGGTCGATGCCGCACAGAAGTTCGTGAGCTGGGCAACGTCCAAGGAATACATCCAGCTGGTCGCCAAGACCAATGGCTGGGCCGCTGTTCCGACCGGCACCCGCAAGAGCACGTACGCCAGCGCTGACTTCCAGAAGGCCGCGAAATTCGCAGCCGCTGAAAAAGCGGCCATCGACTCGGCCAACCCGAACGACAGCACCTTGCCTAAGTCACCTTATGTTGGTGTGCAGTTCGCCGCGATTCCTGAGTTCCAGTCCATCGGCATCGCCGTGGGCCAGCAAATGAGCGCCGCCCTGGCCGGCAAGTCCACGGTGGACGCCGCCCTCAAGGCTTCGCAGGTTGCCGCTGACCGCGAGATGAAGAAAGCCGGCTACTACAAGTAAGTGTTCGCCTTTTGATGCTTGACTGACCAACGGATTAACTGACCAACGGTTTAACCGATCAACGGATTAACCGTTCGCCCTGAGCTTGTCGAAGGCCTTCGACAGGCTCAGCCCGAACGGGTCAGAAGCTCTGTCTGAAAAGTCAGAAGCGTCAACGAGCCAGATCTTGCATTTGCCCCGCGCCGTCACGAGTGGCGCGGGGCCTCAGTTTTCAACTTTCAATTTGTTTTGCCCATGACCCGCCTATTGCCCCGGTTGTTGCTCGCCCCTGCCGTCAGCACCTTGCTGCTGTGGATGCTGGTGCCCTTGTTGATGACGATTTATTTCTCCGTCATCCGCTACAACCTGATGCAGCCCGAGCAAACCGGCTTTGTGGGTCTTGAGAATTTTGAATACTTTGTCACCGACCCGTCTTTCTCGGTCGCGGTGCTCAACACCTTGCTTTTGCTGGGCAGCGTCATCGTCATCACCGTGGTGCTGGGCATCGTGATGGCCTTGCTGATTAACGACCCCTTCCCCGGTCGTGGCCTGGTGCGCGTGCTTTTGATTTCGCCCTTTTTTGTCATGCCCACAGTCAATGCGCTGCTGTGGAAAAACATGATGATGAACCCGATCTACGGCGTGCTGGCGCAGGTCTGGCTGTTCTTTGGTGCCACCCCGGTGGACTGGCTGACTGACCTGCCACTGACCTCCGTCATCATCATGGTGGCCTGGCAGTGGCTGCCATTTGCTGCGCTGATTTTCATGACTTCTTTGCAAAGCATGAACCGCGAACAGCTTGAAGCCGCACGCATGGACGGCGCCACGTTTTTGCAGCAACTGCGCTACCTGTACCTACCCCATCTGGGCCGGCCCGTCGCGGTCGTCGTCATGATCGAGATGATCTTTTTGCTCAGCGTGTTCGCCGAGATCTACACCACCACAGCCGGTGGTCCGGGCGATGCCAGCACCAACGTGGCTTTCCTCATCTTCAAGCACGCGCTCTTGAACTTTGACGCTGGCGTGGCTTCAGCCGGAGCGCTCTTTGC
>CAZNQE010000244.1:0-1607 GCA_964575005.1 uncultured Polaromonas sp.
ACTTACGACCTTTGGGTTATGAGCCCAACGAGCTACCAGGCTGCTCCACCGCGCGATAAGAATTAATTATAGCGCTTATTCGGCCTTGGCGCCATCAGTTGCCGAAACTTCTTCGACATCAGGACGGTCGACCAGCTCGACCAAAGCCATTGGTGCGTTGTCACCCACACGGAAACCCATCTTCAGAATACGGGTGTAGCCGCCTGGACGTGCCTTGTAGCGAGGGCCGAGTTCAGCGAAGAGCTTGACAACCATATCGCGGTCGCGCAGGCGGTCAAACGCGAGGCGTTTGTTGGCCAACGTTGGCTCTTTGGCCAGCGTGATCATGGGTTCCACGACGCGGCGCAGTTCCTTGGCTTTTGGCAAGGTGGTCTTGATGGCTTCATGCTGAATCAAAGAATTCATCATGTTGCGCAGCATCGCCAGGCGGTGCGAGGTGGTGCGATTAAGTTTGCGGAGTCCGTGTCCGTGACGCATGGTGCTTTTCCTTCCAGTTTTTTAATTCAGGCAGCCGTATCAGGTACTGCCCGTGCACTTGCCCCGTTGCCGAGGCGAATTCAATTTAACGCTTGTCGAGGCCGGCCGGTGGCCAGCTTTCGAGGCGCATGCCCAAGGTCAGACCGCGGGAAGCCAAGACTTCCTTGATCTCGTTGAGCGATTTGCGGCCCAGGTTTGGCGTCTTGAGAAGTTCGTTCTCGGTACGCTGAATCAGGTCGCCAATGTAATAGATGTTTTCTGCTTTCAGGCAGTTGGCCGAACGCACAGTCAACTCGAGCTCGTCCACAGGGCGGAGCAAGATCGGGTCGAACTGCTGCGAGCTGCGCTGAACCGGAGCGTCAAACGCGGCGAGTTCGTTGCCTTCGAGCTGAGCGAACACAGCCAGTTGTTCAACCAGGATCTTGGCCGAGGCGCGCACAGCGTCTTCAGCAGACACAGCGCCGTTGGTTTCGATCTCGAGAACCAGCTTGTCCAGGTCGGTACGCTGCTCAACGCGGGCGCTTTCGACGGTGTAGCTCACGCGCTTGACTGGCGAGAACGATGCGTCCAGCACGATGCGGCCAATCGACTTGGTCGACTCGTCACCGTAGCGGCGCATGGTGCCGGGCACATAGCCGCGGCCGTTTTCAACCTTGATCTGCATGTCGATCTTGCCGCCGTGCGACAAATTCACGATCACGTGCTCAGGGTTGATGATCTCGACGTCATGCGGCGTCTGGATGTCAGCGGCGGTCACAGGACCTTCGCCGTCTTTACGCAGGCTCAGCGTGACTTCGTCACGGTTGTGCAGCTTGAAGACCACGCCTTTGAGGTTCAACAGGATGTTGACGACATCTTCTTGAACGCCGTCAATCGACGAGTACTCGTGCAGTACGCCTGCGATCGTCACTTCAGTGGCGGCATGGCCGACCATGGAGGACAGCAGGACGCGACGCAGCGCATTGCCCAGCGTGTGGCCGTAGCCGCGCTCGAAGGGCTCCAGCGTGACCTTGGCGCGGTTGGCAGCCAACTGCTCAACGTTGATGGTTTTTGGTTTTAGTAGATTTGTTTGCATGCAGTCTTCCTCTCAATACCCTCGGCTCGTTACACCGATAAGGCCGGGTGAAGCA
>CAZNQE010000245.1:0-1606 GCA_964575005.1 uncultured Polaromonas sp.
AAGAGCGCGACGAGCTCAACGGCCTGTACGAGTGCATCTTGTGCGCCAGCTGCTCGACCAGCTGCCCCAGCTTCTGGTGGAATCCGGACAAGTTTGTTGGCCCCGCCGGCCTGCTGCAGGCTTACCGCTTCATTGCGGACAGCCGCGACCAAGCCACCGGCGAGCGCCTGGACAACCTGGAAGACCCGTACCGCCTGTTCCGTTGCCACACCATCATGAACTGCGTGGACGTCTGCCCCAAGGGCCTGAACCCCACGAAGGCGATTGGCAAGATCAAGGAAATGATGGTGCTGCGCTCGGTCTGAGCCACGCCGCTGAGTCAATATGTCCATAGCCGTGCCCAGCGCTAACGTCACCGCCAAAGCCAGCCCAGCTTCACCGCTGCTCGACGAGCGTGCGATGAGCAAGCTGCGCTGGCGTTGCCGCCGCGGCCTGCTTGAAAACGACCTCTTCATTGAGCGCTTCTTCGAGCGTCATGCCGCCACCTTGAGCGTCAGGCAAGCTAAAGGCGTGGATGATTTAATGGATTTGTCAGACAACGACTTGCTCGACCTGTTGCTGCAGCGCAAGCCACCCGAAGCACTGGAAGCCGCCAGCGCATCAACCGACGAGGCCCGGGAAGTGCTGGCCCTGATGATTGTTCCCGCCCAATAAGTGCCGATAAGGAAATTTGAGAAATGAAACTCGCCGATAACAAAGCCACCCTGTCGTTCAGCAACGGCAGCCCCAGCGTCGAACTGCCGGTGTACCAGGGCTCAGTCGGCCCGGATGTCGTGGACATTCGCAAGCTGTACGCGCAAACGGGCATGTTCACCTATGACCCGGGCTTTTTGTCGACGGCGGCCACGCAATCGGCCATCACCTACATCGACGGTGACAAGGGCGAATTGCTTTACCGCGGCTACCCCATTGAGCAGTTGGCCACCAACTGCGACTTCCTGGAAACCTGCCACCTGCTGCTGTACGGTGAGTTGCCCAACGTGGACCAGAAGAAAGACTTCGTCGGCCGCGTGACCAACCACACCATGGTCAACGAGCAGATGCAGTTTTTCCTGCGCGGTTTCCGTCGTGACGCACACCCCATGGCCATCATGACCGGCCTGGTCGGTGCCTTGTCGGCCTTCTACCATGACAGCACCGACATCACGAATCCGCAGCACCGCGAGATCGCCGCGATTCGCCTGATCGCCAAGATGCCGACGCTGGTCGCCATGGCCTACAAATACACCGTGGGCCAGCCCTACATGTACCCCAAGAACAACCTGAGCTACTCGGGCAACTTCTTGCACATGATGTTCGCCACACCGTGCGAAGAGTACAAGGTCAACCCGGTGCTCGAGCGCGCGCTGGACCGCATCTTCATCTTGCACGCCGACCACGAGCAGAATGCTTCGACGTCGACTGTGCGCCTGTGCGGCTCGTCGGGCACCAACCCGTTTGCAGCGATTGCTGCTGGCGTGGCTTGCCTCTGGGGCCCTGCCCACGGCGGTGCCAACGAAGCTGCTTTGAACATGCTGGGCGATATCCAGAAGAACGGCGGTATCGAAAAGATCGGCGACTTCATCAAGCAAGTCAAAGACAAGAACTCCAGCGTCAAGCTGATGGG
>CAZNQE010000246.1:0-1577 GCA_964575005.1 uncultured Polaromonas sp.
GAAGAATTCATCTTGCCCGCAGGCACACGCGGCGCCTCATTGGCCCATGTGTGTCGCACCGTGGCTCGCCGAGCCGAGCGTGCGGTCGTGGCCCTCGGCAACGAAGAAGCCATTCGCGAAGCTCCTCGCCAATACCTCAACCGCTTGAGCGATCTCATGTTTGTTTTGGCCCGCGTGCTCAACCGCATGAATGGCGGTGACGACGTGTATTGGAAAAGCGAACGAATGAAGCGCAACGACGCTTAAAAAGTCGCACTCACTTTCATTGAAAGCACCGGTCAAAACCTCCAAAAACCCCAATTAAATCAGGCTTGATACGCCAATTGGCGTATGTACGAAATCGGGAAAACCCCAGACAATCATTTTTGTCTATTTTGGCGTTTAAGCGCCAGTTTCTGTGGTTCTTCCGGTTTTTACGCTTGTGGTAAGCGCAACTGCCGAATTCAATTTTGGTGGTTTTTGATGGTTTCAATTCTCAACCAGCGCGCAGTGCGTTGGCACCTTGCAATTTTGTCGGTTGTAACAACGGCGTTGTGCTTGCAAGCCCACGCGCAAACCGACAAAGACAAAGCGCCTAGCAAATCCAAATACGGTGTTAACAAACCCTTAGGCGAAACCTACGCCGCCGTCAACAGCGTTGCTGGCGAACAAACCCGCCTCGTTCTCTACCGCGCCCCCTTAGACACCCGCAAAGCCACAGACAAACCCACCGACCAAGTGGGCGTTGTCTCGGTGTACCTGAACGACCGTTACCACGCCTCTTTGCAAAAAGAAGCCTTCTCGGTCGTCTGCCTCGTCGGTAAAAAGGCCGAGGTCCGCACCCGCTTTCTGCCTGACGTCATAGCCGACATCAACCCTGAGTTTGACACCCGTCACACCGTGGCCATGAAAGGCGGCCAGTCCGTGTACCTGCGCGTGGCGGAAATGGCCGGTCAAAAAAGCCGCATCGACGTCGTCACCCCTCAAACCGCCGCCGCTGAGCTGGCCAACGCCAAACAACAAATGCACACCCTCAGCCGCGTGTCCGGCGTGCAGCCCTGCCGCGAAGCCGAAGACACCCGCATCGTGTTTGATCCCAACGTCATCACCTTTGGCTCTGACGCCATCTTTGAACTCAAGAAAACTGAAATTCACGCCATCAGCGTCGAAGGCCGACAAGAGCTCAAAAACATCATTCAAAAAATCAACGTCAAGTACAAAACCTTCCCTGACGTCAAAGTGCACGTCGTGGGATTTGCCGATGACGAGTCTGACGAAACCCTCAACCGCCGCATTTCACAAGACCGCGCCAAAACCGTCCGCGCCTTCTTTAAGGCCCAAGGCCTGCGCACGACTGCCCTCACGTACGAGGGCCGTGGCTCCGACGACAAGCAAAAAGCCCAGCTCTTTGGGCTCTCTCCCCGTCGCGTCGAAATCGAGGTTGCGGTAGACATTCATTAACAATACTTAATACTTTGTGGTGCTTTAAGTTGCAAAAATACCGGAACTGTTAACCCATTTCCATAACTTGTTAAAAAATGTAGTGCAAAATAGCCTCATTTTTTAGTAACAGCAACTTCAAAAGAGTACTTATGAAT
>CAZNQE010000247.1:0-1557 GCA_964575005.1 uncultured Polaromonas sp.
CACTGCCCTGACGCGGCCTGCGCGTACGCACCGGATGGCCGGACAACTGGTTTTGCTGGGTATTTGCTTGGCCTGGCTGACGGCCTGCGTGCAATTGCCGCAGGCTTCGGGCAGCCTTGCCGACAAGGCCCTCTGGTCTGGCCGGTTGAGCCTGCAAGTGCACAGTGAGCCCGCCCAGTCCTTCACCGGCAGCTTTGAACTCAAGGGGAGTCCCGCCAGTGGCGAGCTGGTGCTCAACAGCCCGCTGGGCAACACCTTGCTGGTCGCCCGCTGGTCGCCTGTGGAGGCCGTGCTGTATTCATCCGGACAAGCCCGCAGCTTCAGCTCAATAGACGCCCTGATCGAGCAATCGACAGGTGCGGCCTTGCCTGTGGCAGCCCTCTTTGACTGGGTGGATGGCAAAGCCACCAGCCTGAACGGCTGGACAGCGGACCTGCAAAAGCAGGCCGAAGGCCGCATCAGCGCCCGCCGCAGCAGCCCGCTGCCGCAAACCGAGTTGCGCATCGTCCTCGACAGGCCAGCCCCGTGATGCAGCTACCGCAGCACCGCCAGCCGCTGAAGGCTCTTTACGATGTGCCTGCGCCAGCCAAACTCAATTTGTTTTTGCACATCACGGGCCGGCGCAGCGACGGCTATCACCTGCTGCAATCGGTCTTCATGCTGATCGACTGGTGCGACACCCTGCACTTTGAGCTGCGCCACGACGGCATCATTTCTCGCCCCGATCTGGGCGAAACCAATGCAGAGGCCCTACCGAATGAAGACCTGAGCGTTCGCGCCGCACGTGCACTGCAGGCGGCTACCGGCACGTCACTGGGCGTGCACATCAGCCTTGAAAAGCGGATTCCCTCGCAGGCCGGCATGGGCGGCGGATCGTCTGACGCAGCCACTTGCCTGCTGGCCTTGCAGCGCCTGTGGGGCGTTCGCCTGCCGCCTGAAAAGCTGCAAGCCCTGGCGCTTTCGCTGGGCGCCGATGTGCCTTTTTTCCTGTGCGGCAGCCATGCCTGGGTCGAGGGCATTGGCGAGCAAATCACACCTTTGAGCTTGCCGCCCGCCCGCTTTGTGGTCGTGAAACCGGCAGCCGGGCTGTCCACGGCAGGGATTTTTGGCTTTCCGGAGCTCAAAAGAGACACTAAAACTGCTACAATGCTAGGCTTTGCTGCAAACGACAAGGGCCGTATTTACGGATTTGGCCACAACGACTTGCAGCCGGTTGCCGAGAAGCTCTGTCCGCCGCTGGTTCAGTCACTTGACTGGCTTGCGTCGCAAGGTCTTCAAGGGCGCATGACCGGCTCTGGAAGTGCTGTTTTTGCGCAAATGCCTCACGAAATGACGCTTTCAGACGCCCCCGGCGACTGGTTCGTCAGGCAGTGTGGCAATCTGGAGGCACACCCTCTGGCCGGTTGGTAAAATCCCGGCTCGATGGCATGTTTCCTAGCGACGATTGATAGGTTTGTGGTTGATGTCTTGGGGCCGTCAGGCTTTTGGGCAACAACGATGGACCTGTGTAGGGGTGTCGCCAAGTTGGTTAAGGCACCGGATTTTGATTCCGGCATT
>CAZNQE010000248.1:0-710 GCA_964575005.1 uncultured Polaromonas sp.
TCACTCGCCGGTTGCAAGCTGAAAAGGTCGCACCCACAAGGTGCGGCCTTTTTTTATGCCTAAGTTTTCATGCTCCAAGCGCTGATCAGCAGAAACGAAAAAGCCCTAGAACATTGCTGTTCTAGGGCATCCGTTTGGTGCGGCTGGCAGGAATTGAACCCACGACCCCTTGGTTCGTAGCCAAGTACTCTATCCAACTGAGCTACAGCCGCTGAGCCTCAAATTATAGCCTAGATTTTTGTGTTCTCACGAAAGATTCAACTCGGATTCGCCATGTGGGGGAGGTTCTCGGCCGCAATGAACCCACACCCGTATATGCGAAGCAGGCACCGCCTGCGGAGCCTTGGACTCGTGTCAGTAACTGTACGGCCCAGCGTGCAACCAGGGCTGGACTGCTTGAACCAGAGGTTCTGCCGCCAAGCAGAAAAGTTGGAACTCCCACGGAGCAATTAATTCTCAGCGAGAACGAAACTGCAGTGCTGCATCGACCCTCTAGTCCTTCCGAGGAAGCCCGAGGTGAGGTACAGCACGGCGCATCATGTCGCAGAAGTATTCGGCAGCTGGGGTTAACGGAAGGCCATTACGGCGGATAAGGCATACCGGCGGTGCTGGCAATGTTTCGCGCACGTGGATGGGTTGCACTAGGTCCTTCGTTAAAAAGGACTGCGTCCACTGCATGGGCAGCATCATCAGCAAGTCTGAATGAGCAA
>CAZNQE010000248.1:720-1556 GCA_964575005.1 uncultured Polaromonas sp.
GCGTGACCATGAAAGTCAGCGTGGAATGGGCTTGCATCACCAGCCTCGGCGCTGGCAAACCATTGGCGGCAAACAAGGGACCGAGTTCTTCCTCTGCTACATGGGTAATCGACGTCGTGAGCCACTCTGCATCGACAAGGTCCCTGAGCGACTTGGCTCGGCTTAGCGGATGCCCCTTGCGCCCAACGATGAGGCGCGTATTTTGAAAGAGTACTTCGCGTGTCAGATTGCTTGCCACCAAGTCAGGGGCAGGTCCGATGTAGCAGTCGATGCGGCTCTCCCTTAGATCCAGCTCAATCGTCGGGTAGACCGCGTCGACGATATCTATCTTCACATCGGGGTAGCGCTGGCGAAATGGCTTCAGCGCGTAGGGAAGCATGCTGATGTGAGGAACACTGGACAGTGCGACGTTCAAGTGTCCGTGGGTCTCTCCGCGCAGTTGGTCCAATTCCTCCCGCGCCAGTTGCATTTCTTTGCGGATTGCCCCTGCCCGTCTGAGGAAAACTTGGCCCATGGGCGTAAGGCTTATGCCTGATTGGTCGCGCTCGAAAAGTACAACGCCAAGCTCCTTCTCCAACTCCTGGATGCTGCGCGTGAGAGCTGGCTGCGAGGCCTCCATTTTTCGCGCCGCAGCTCTGAGGCTTCCGCTTTCTGCCACGGCTAAAAAGTCTCGGATGGCATTGCTTTTCATAGTTGAGTCGAAGGTTAATGATGCAGTTTTAGCATCGCCCAGCCGATTTTTGCATCTTACGGCATCACTTGTCCTTGCTTAGGATCCGCACCTCAAAAGCACGAATCGCAGCCCCACATGACAACAGGAAGAGAAAAAAGACCAT
>CAZNQE010000249.1:0-1553 GCA_964575005.1 uncultured Polaromonas sp.
GACTACACCCGCATCAACCTGGTGAAGCAATACGACTCGCTCGACAAGTTTTTGCAAGCGTGGAACCATGCTGAGCGCAAAGCCGTGTTGATGGAAGAGCTTGAACGACAAGGCGTGTTCATCGACGCCTTGGCTGCCGAAGTGGGCCAAGACTTAGACCCATTTGATTTGCTGCTGCACGTCGCCTACAACCAGCCAACCCTCACACGCCGCGAGCGCGCCAACCGCGTGAAAAAGCGCAACGTGTTCACCCAATACGGCGCAGTGGCCCGCAAAGTGATGGATGCGCTCATCGACAAATATGCCGACGAAGGTATTGCGACAATCGAGAGCAACGAAGTTTTGAAGGTGCAACCCTTCACCGACTTTGGCAGCCCGGTTGAACTCATCAAAAGCTTTGGTGGTCGCCCCCAATATTTAAGCGCCATTCAAACCTTGGAGCGTGAGCTCTACATTTCTTAAAAGCGCAAGCTTTGCATCCAAGTCAGTTATTCAATGTCAAACCTATCCAGCGTCATCAAATCCATCCAAGACATCATGCGCCAAGACAGTGGCGTGGATGGCGACGCGCAGCGCATCTCGCAGCTCACTTGGCTCTTGTTCCTCAAAGTGTTTGACGCGCTCGAAGAAGAGCTGGAGCTGACCCGCGACGACTACAAAAGCCCGATCCCCGAAGCCATGCGCTGGCGCAATTGGGCCACGGACGCCGAAGGCATCACCGGCGATGCCCTGCTGGACTTTGTGAACAACCAGCTCTTTGCCACCCTCAAAAGCCTGAGCGGTGACGCCCAGCGCAACCCCCGTGGCTATGTGGTGCGCGGCGTGTTTGAAGACGCCTACAACTACATGAAAAGCGGCCAGCTGCTGCGCCAGGTCATCAACAAGCTCAACGTCATTGACTTCAACCGCCAGGCCGAGCGCCACCAGTTCAACGACCTCTACGAAAAAATCCTCAAAGACCTGCAAAGCGCAGGCAACGCGGGCGAGTTCTACACGCCCCGCGCCGTGACGCAGTTCATGGTGGACATGGTCAACCCCAAGCTGGGCGAACGCGTGATGGACCCGGCCACCGGCACGGGCGGCTTTTTGGTGTGCGCCATCGAGCACCTGCGCAAGCAAGTGCACAACACCGAAGAAGAAGCCACGCTGCAAAACAGCATCTTGGGCGTTGAGAAAAAGCAAATGCCCCACATGCTGTGCGTGACCAACCTCATGCTGCACGGCATCGAAGTGCCCAGCCTGGTCCGCCACGACAACACCCTGAGCCGCCCGCTGCGCGACTACACCCCCGCCGACCGGGTGGACGTGATCTTGACCAACCCGCCCTTTGGCGGCATTGAAGAGCCGGGCATCGAGCAAGGCTTTCCGGCCGATGTGCGCACCAAAGAAACGGCCGATCTGTTTTTGGTGCTC
Source organism: uncultured Polaromonas sp. (assembly GCA_964575005.1). Lineage (GTDB taxonomy): Bacteria > Pseudomonadota > Gammaproteobacteria > Burkholderiales > Burkholderiaceae_C > Polaromonas. The sequence continues at coordinate 1,414 of CAZNQE010000249.1, forward strand.
ATCAAACACATCCTCAAAACCAATGGCCGCGCCGCACTGGTGCTGCCCGACGGCACGCTGTTTGGCGAAGGCGTCAAGACCCGCATCAAAGAACAACTGCTGGCCGAATGCAACCTGCACACCATCGTGCGCCTGCCCAA
>CAZNQE010000250.1:0-1538 GCA_964575005.1 uncultured Polaromonas sp.
GCTGACTGAACTGGCCCTGTACGGCAAGCGCGACATGGGCACAAAGATCGTCAACTCAGTAATGGAAATTGCTGCTGCTTTCAGCCCGATGGGTGGTGGAAACATCGTGACGGATGAGGGTGCCCTGAAACTCCTTGCCCCGACCGTGCTTGACCCCATTGTTGACCTGGCGACCAACACCAATTTCTCAGGCCGCAAAATCGAGAAGGACTACCGCGAGACGGACAACCGCCCGGGCTTTCAACGAGCCAGGGAGGGCACGATCCGCACGGCATCGGGGCAAGCCTACATCAGCGTCTCCAAGGCCATGAACACCTTGACAGGCGGGACGGACTACCAAAGGGGTCTTGCCTCCCCATCGCCTGAGCAGATCCGCTACGTCGCCCAGGTGGTTGGCGGTGGACTGCTGCGGGAAGTGGAAAAGGTCGCCAACATGGCAATGCCGACCGCATCACAGCGCGACATCAAGGTGACTGGAATCCCGCTGGCCGGCCGGTTCTACGGTGTAGCCGACGACGAGCAAACCCAGTCAAGCCGGTACTACAAGAACGCCAAGGACATCGACAAGATTGAGTCCAGCCTTGGAGCGGCGAAGAAGGCCGGCGATCGTGAGGCGGTGGCCGAGATGAGCAAAGACCCGCTTGCCGCCCTGGTTCACTACAACAACACGGTGGGGGCGAAGCTGTCCAGGCTCAACAAGATGGCCGTGCAGACGGTCAACGACAGGGCGAGGACAATCCAGATCGACCGTGACCGAACAGAGTTGATGCGCTCCCTGAACAACGAGGTGATCCGCATGGAAGAAAAGGCAGACGGGCCGAACTTGGCCCAGCGCATGCGGCGATAGATCCTCGCCACTTCAAACCGCCCCTGGCCCTACGGCTGGGGGCGGCTTTGGTGTTTGTGGGGTCTGCCTGCCCGTGCGAGAATGCCCGCATCACGGCGGCCACGATGGGCCGATCACGGCAAGTGGCCCCAAAAATCCCCCCAAAAATGGGAAGAACCTAGGATTGGCGCGGGTTTCAGGTGCCGGTTCGAGGCACCAGCGCATTGTGCAGCGCAGTGCGTCAATAGCACTTTCCCGCACAAATCAACGACTTGTGACGACGGGCAGGGCTGTAAAGTGCAGCAGATGCCCCATTCTGCACAAGCGATGCCCCCAAATCTCCCCCACGATTCCCCCACTGGCAGGCCCTGATGGCGCAGCCGGTCAAGACCGCCACGGGCAAGTGGCGCATTCAAATCGAGGTCAAAGGCCAGCGTGACAGCGGAACCTTCGACACGCGCCGCGATGCGCTGGCGTGGCGTGATCGCAGGTCCACTGAGTTGCGCGCCGTGGCCGATGGAACCGTGGGCGACTTGCGGACCCTGCGCGATGCCTTGCGCACCTATGCGCGGGACGTAAGCCCGTCCAAGCGCGGATGGGCCAAAGAGATCATCCGGTTGCAGGCGTTCGAGCGCCAGGCGCTGCCGCTGGACAAGCCTCTGGCCCAGGCGCACGATGGCCGTTGTCAGGCCGGCCAGAGTCGATTCGATCG
>CAZNQE010000251.1:0-1534 GCA_964575005.1 uncultured Polaromonas sp.
AGCAACGCCATCCACGCCTACATCAGCCAGTCCGACAAGGGCGATCTGGTGATCGGTGCCGGGGTTGATCAGTACAACGGCTACGGTCAGCGTGGCAGCTACCACACCATCGAGCACACGCTGCAGGCGATCGTCGAGATGTTCCCGCTGTTCTCGCGCGTGCGCATGAACCGGCAGTGGGGTGGCATCGTCGATGTCTCGCCCGACGCCTGTCCCATCATCGGCCTGACGCCGGTCAAGGGTCTCTACATCAACTGTGGCTGGGGCACCGGCGGCTTCAAGGCCACCCCGGGCTCGGGCTGGGCCATGGCCTACACCGTGGCGCAAGACCGCCCGCATGCGCTCAACGAAGCGCTGTGCCTGGACCGCTTCTACAACGGCCACCTGATCGACGAACACGGCGCCGCAGGCGTCGCTCACTGAGGAAACACGACCATGTTGCAAATTGACTGTCCATGGTGCGGCACCCGTGCCGAAATCGAATTCACCTGCGGCGGGGAGGGCGGCATCGTCCGCCCCCTGAACTCCGAGGCCATGAGCGACGCCGAGTGGGGCGACTACGTGTTCATGCGCAAGAACCCCAAAGGGCTGCAGCACGAACAGTGGCGGCATTCCAGCGGCTGCGGTCGCTGGTTCAATGCGCTGCGCCACACGGTGAGCTACCGGTTCGAGGCGACCTGGAAGGTCGGTGAGCCCGTCCCCGCCGAATTCACCGCCGTCGTCAACGAAGGAGCAGCGCAATGAGCACCCGTTTGTCCACCGGTGGCCGAGTCGACCGTCGCCGCACCCTCAATTTCAATTTCAACGGCCGTGCCTATCAAGGCCTCGAGGGCGACACGCTGGCCTCGGCCCTGCTGGCCAACGGCGTGAGCATGGTGGCCCGCAGCTGGAAGTACCATCGCCCGCGCGGCATCCTCTCCGCCGGGGTGGAAGAGCCCAATGCGCTGGTGCAGTTGTTCGACGGTGCTCGCACCGTGCCCAACGCGCGCATGACCGAGGTGTCGCTGGTCGAGGGCCTGAGCGCACGCTCGATCCACGCCAAGCCCTGCATCGAGTTCGATACCGGCGCGGTCAACGGCTGGTTCTCGCGCCTGATCCCGGCCGGCTTCTACTACAAGACCTTCATGGCCTCGCAGGCTGCGTGGCACTTCTTCGAGAAACATATTCGCGCCGCCAGCGGCCTGGGCGTCTCGCCCGCCGAACATGACCCCGATCGCTACGACAAGCGCTACGCGCACTGCGATGTGCTGGTGGTCGGCGCCGGCATTTCCGGCCTCACGGCGGCGCTGACGGCGGCCCGTTCGGGTGCCCGGGTGCTGCTGTGCGACGAGCAGGCCGAGGCGGGTGGCTGGCTGCTGTCCAGCGACGAAGCCGTCGACGGACAGTCTGCCACCCAGTGGGTCGCGAAGGCACTGGCCGAGCTGGCCGCGCTGCCCGACGTGACCGTCTTGCCGCGCACCACCGCCTTCGGTTACCAGGACCACGACCTGGTGACCTTGGTCGAGCGCCGCGGGGATCACCTGCCGGCTGATCA
>CAZNQE010000252.1:0-1521 GCA_964575005.1 uncultured Polaromonas sp.
GGTGATGAAGTGGATGGGGAGCGGGCTGAGGGGTGTTACCTCGGGGCGCATTGAGCAAAAAGTGCGACTAATACACATCGCTTTTTAATATAGTCGCAACTTTTTAATATAGTAATTTCGTTTGGTCGTAAAATTGACCGCATGAAACGCTACCTCGATGACCGTGTACAGGCCGACTTGGCTAAAAAAATGGTGTTCCTGACTGGCCCGCGCCAGGTCGGAAAAACCACGCTCAGCCGCCAACTCATCGCCCAGCAAGGCGGGCAATACCTTAACTACGACGTGCCCGCAGACCGGGCCATCATCCTGCACCAGCGCTGGAACCCACAGGCGGCACTGCTGGTGCTCGATGAAATCCACAAAATGCCCGACTGGAAAGCCTGGCTCAAAGGCGTGGTCGATGGCAAACCCGCCGCCCAACAACTGCTGGTGACCGGCAGCGCCCGCATGGACACCTTTCGGCAAAGCGGTGAATCTTTGGCTGGGCGCTTCTTTGGGCTGCGACTGCACCCGATATCGGTGCGTGAATGGTGCGAACAAACCGGGGCCACGCCCGATGCAGCGCTCACACATTTGCTAGAGCGCGGCGGCTTTCCTGAACCCTGCCTAGCCACCGACAACGAACAGGCTGAACGCTGGCGCAGACAATACTTTGACGGCCTCGTGCGCAACGACGTGCTGGAGTTTTCGCGCATCCAAGAGGTCAACGCCATTCGCCTGTTTGCCGAGTTGCTGCGCTCACGCGTGGGCTCGCCCCTGTCACTGGCCAGCATTGGGCGCGACTTGGCTGTGTCGCCCGTCACGCTCAAAAAATACCTCGACATCTTGGAAGCGCTCTACATCGTCTTTGTGGTGCGCCCTTTTCACGACAACATTGCACGCGCCGTGCTGCAAACGCCCAAGGTGTACTTTTACGACACCGGCTTGGTGGTGGGCGACGACGGCCTGCGCTTTGAAAACCTAGTAGCCACCGCCCTGCACAAGCATGTGCAGTGGCAGCACGACGTGCAAGGCCAAGAAACTGGGCTGCACTACATCCGCACCAAAGACGGGGCCGAGGTGGACTTTGCCCTGAGCCACAAAGGCCAGCTCACCCAATTGGTGGAATGCAAACTGTCAGACCCCAAACCCCACCGCGCCCTGCTGCGCTTTGCCCGCGAACAGCCGCAAGCGCAGGCGGTGCAAGTGGTGCGCCATTTGCCGCACAGCCATGCGCTGGGCGAGATACAGGTGACGCGGGCTGATGATTATTTGAATGAGTTGGCGGCTTGAAGTTCTAGACAAACGCAACACCGCCACGTCTACCAACGCTAGCCATCTCAGTCGGGGGTGTTCCCCGGCAACTCTTCAAACTTGGCCGCCATCGAGGGGTTGCCGCGCGTCAGCTTCTTGATCGTCAAGTCATCGGCCTTGTCGTTGGCCAGGCGCAAATTGTTGGCTGACTTGTGCAGCGCTTCCTTGGTCTTCCCAGTCGCACCCCGAATACACCATTCCCACCCAGTCCGATCACCAGCTTTTGCG